>JANXNS010000198.1 GCA_025353965.1 Aquihabitans sp. | reverse complement strand
CGCAGTGGGCCCGCAAGGGCGTGCGAGTAAACGCCATCGCTCCCGGCTGGTTTCGCAGCGAGATGACCGACGTGATGTGGGGGGACGAAGCCTCCGAGACCTACGTGAAACGGGGCGCGCCGCTGGGTCGCGAGGGCGCCGAACACGAGCTGGACGGCGCGTTGCTCTTCCTGGCCTCGGATGCCAGCACCTATGTGGTGGGCCAGACGCTGGCGGTGGACGGTGGCTGGACCGCCGTCTAGGTCAAACCGTGACGACGGTGAGGTCTGGGCCCATCACGATCTTGCCGTCGAAGAACTCGGCGGCAAGCGCAATCCACTCCGCCTCGGCACCGGGCTGAGGGGCCGGGACCGGGTGGGTGAGCACCAAGGTTCGCACCCCGGCCCGCTGGGCGGTCTCTCCGGCTTGGCGAACGGTGGAGTGATAATCGATCGTGTCCACAAACCGTTGGAACGGCACCTGGCGGACCAGGTCCTCGCGCAGCACCGTCTGCACGTAAGCGTCGGCACCCGCACAGAGTTCATCGAGGCCCGCGCAGGGCACACCGTCGCCGCCGATCACCACGGCGTGGCCGTCGTGATCAATGCGGAAGCCAAGGGTGGGCTCGACCGGTCGATGATCGGTGGCCGCCGCAGTAATCCGCACGCCGTCCTCCTCGAACACCACCCCGCCGGTGGACTCGGACACCACCGGCTTCGGTCCCTCATTGAGATCCTCATGGTGCGCCAGCCGATAGCCAATGTCCGGGGCGAGCATGGCCAGGATGGCGTCGACCACCAAGGCAGTGCCGACCGGCCCGATGACCGGCATGGGGTTGGGTTCGGGGCTCATCACCCAGCGGCTGGTGATCACGTCGTTGAGGTCGGTGATGTGGTCGCTGTGCAGATGCGTGAGCAGGACGGCGGTGAGCTGCGGGGCAATGACCCCACTGGCAGTGAGGCGGAGGCCGACGGCGCGGCCGGCGTCGAACAAGAACGTCTTGCCCCCGGCACAGACGAGGGTGGCCGGGCCCGCCCGGTCAGGCGACGGCAGCGGGCTCCCGGTACCGAGCAGCGTGATCTCTATGGTCATGGTTGCTCCAGCAATGAGAGGACGGCGGCGGCGAAACGATCGGGCGCTTCGATCATCGGGTAGTGGCCAACCCCTTCGAGGGTGACCAACGGGGCATCGGTTCGGACCGTCACGAATCGCTGAGCCATGGCATAGACAGCGACCGGGTCCTGGTCTCCCCAGACCACACCAACCGGCGTTGGGTGGGTTTCGATGGCCCCGGTGAAGCGGCGTTCCTCGGCGCGACGATCCTCGACGTAGCGAATCGTCCGAGGCAGCAGCCCCAAGCCACCAGAGCGGGCGGCGAGGGCGACGACACAGTCCACCTCGTGCTCGTCGAAAACCGACGCCGCGGCAAACGTGGCCACGACGCCGTTGCGAAAGGACGCGCCACCGTCGGCGCCCACCAGTTCGTTTTGTTCATCGGGCAGGCCGAGCAGAAATTCCTGGCCCATCGTGAGATGGGCCAAATCCATGTAGATCGAACCATTGGTCACCACCCGGCGGCCGATGGAGAAGCCCAACGATCCTTCCAGGGATCGGGCCAGGATCTCGCCGCCCACAGAGTCGCCCAGGTCGTGGGTAAGGAGATCGACGTGGTCTAGGCCAAAGTGGGCGGCCACGGCCTCGACCCCATCGGCGTAGGCCCGGAGCCCGTAGCGAAGATCTGGCTTGTCAGAGAGGCCGAACCCAAGAAAGTCCAGCAACACCACATCTCGCTGGGCGGATAGGGCCGGGAGCACCGGCACCCAGTCGAACGAACAGGTGGGAAAGCCGTGGAGCACCACCAGCGGCGGGTTGCCCGCACCGGCAACGACGGCCGGGACCCGGGTGCACCACACCTGATGGTCCCCGGCAGCAACCCGTTCGCCAGTGGCTTCCCACCCGGCGACTGCGGCGGCCACCGCCGACGCGGTCGAACTGGATTGGTCGGTCACGAGGAAGCCTCTTTGGGGAGCACCAAGGCCTGAGCAACCAGGAGTTGCCCGTGGCGGTTGGCGATGGCGGGCGAGCCGTGGAGCTCGTAGCCCTCGTTGAGCGCGTCGCTGACTCGTTGGCAAAAGACGTCGTCATCCGGACCGGTGAGCAGGCGGTAACGGAGGCGTCCAGTGGTCGACATGTCGCTCACACAAACTCCTTGAGGAGGTCTCTCGTGGCCGTGGCCACGGGCTCGTCGTTGTTGAACTCGACGGCAACAAAGTCCGTCACCCCCGCGTCTCGCATGCGCTCGATTCCGGCCCGAACCTCGGCGGCCGAGCCGATGAGGGCGACATCTTCCGGCCCGGCTGCGCCCTCACGATCGAGCATGGCGCGGTACGACGGAAGCATCCCGTAGACCTGGAAAACTTGGGCCGCTTTGGCCCGGACGCCGGCCGGGTCATCCGTAACGGCAACCGGCAGCGCACCGACCACCCGCATCTCGCCAGTGCCTGCCGCTTCGGCCGCTTTGGTAATGGTGGGCACGGTGTGTTCGGCCAAAGTCTTGGGGCCAGTCATCCAGGTGACCGTGCCCGCCGTGCGTTCGGCGGCAAGACGCAACATCTTGGGACCGAGGGCGGCAACCAGGACGGGCACCGGCATGGACCCGGGTACGGAAAGGCCCAACTTGGCGGTGACCGTTTCCCCCTCGAAATCGGCGGCCTCGCCGGCCAGCAGCGGCACCAGGACCGACAGGTACTCACGCATGTGACGGACCGGCTTGTCGAACGAGTAGCCGTACATGGCCTCGATCACGAACTGGTGCGAAAGCCCGATCCCGAGGGTGAAGCGGCCTCCGCTGGCGACCGAGGCGGTGAGCGCCTGGCTGGCCAGCGCAGCGGGGTGACGGGGATAGGTGGGCACAACGGCGGTACCTAGCTCGATCCGCGGCACTTCGTGGCCAATGAGCGTCAACGCACAGAGCGCGTCGATACCGAAGATCTGCGGCAGCCAAAGGGAATCGAAGCCGTCTGACTCCACCTTCTTGGCCAGAGCGAGAAGTTCGTCGAGCGAACCGTCGCCCGCAAAGATACCGATACGCATGATGAGTTTCTCCGATGAGCTCGAGTTGAACGTCGGCGCGGACCCTACCCGGATGCATCCAATGGCCGGGCCGTGATGGCCCTATCGTGGCCGACGTCCGCCGACGCCACGGAGCCGTTCCATGCAGGTCCCCCTCACCATTCGCGACTTTCTTGACCGGGCCGCCATCGTCTACCCCGAGCGCATCGGCTTCGTCGACGAGCCGGACCAAGTTGCCGCGTCGTGGGGCGAGGTCACCTACGCGGAGATGGCCGTGCGAGCTCAGGCATTGGCGGTTGCGCTGGACCGCCTGGGTGTCGGCCAAGGCGAACGGGTTGCGGTGGTATCGCACAACGCAGGACGCCTCCTCACCGCCTTTTTTGGCGTAAGTGGGTGGGGCCGTGTCCTGGTGCCGGTTAACTTCCGGCTGGCGGCGGCGGAAGTGCGCTACATCATCGAGCACTCAGGGGCATCCGTCCTGCTCATTGACCCGGAGTTGGAGGAGTCCCTGGCCGATGTGACCGCGACTCACCGCTTCGTGATCGGCACCGAAACCGACATGGCCCTCTTCGGTACCGACGGCAGCCTGGCGGGAATTGATCCCCAGCCCTGGGAGCCGGACGAGAACGCCACCGCCGTCATCAACTACACGAGTGGGACGACCGCCCGGCCCAAGGGCGTCGAGCAGACCCACCGGTCGCTCTGGCTCAACGCCACCACCTTTGGGTGGCACACCGGTATCAACGACCGGGACGTCTACCTCCACACCCTGCCCATGTTCCACTGCAACGGCTGGGGCATGCCCTACGCCACCACGGGCATGGGCGTGAAGCAGATCGTGATCCGCAAGATCGACGGCGCCGAGATCCTTCGGCGCGTGGCCGAGCACGGCGTGACCGCCATGTGCGGTGCTCCGGCCGTGGTGAACATGATCCTCGATGCCGCCGCCGACTGGGAAGGGCCGATTCCCGGCGCAGGACGGACGCGCATCGTCGTGGCCGGTGCCCCGCCGCCATCGCGCACCATCGAGCGAGTGGAGACCGAGCTGGGCTGGGAGTTCATCCAGATCTACGGCCTCACCGAAACGGCGCCACTGCTCACCATCAACCGCGGTCGGGGGGAATGGGACGCCCTCACCCCTGGCGAACGAGCCCAGAAACTCATGCGGGCAGGGGCTCCGGCCCTTGGCATCAAGGTGGCGATCGACGCACAAGGCGAAATCCTGGGCCGAGGCAACCACGTCTTGGAGGGCTACTGGGACCACCCCGAGGCAACCGCCGATGCCATCGTCGACGGGTGGTTCCACACAGGAGATGGCGGCACGCTCGACGCGGAGGGCTACCTCACGATCTCGGATCGCAAAAAGGACGTGATCATCTCCGGCGGAGAAAATGTTTCGTCCATCGAAACCGAAGATGCCCTCTTCTCGCACCCCGCAGTGGCCGAGGTCGCCGTGGTTGGCGTCCCCGACGAAAAGTGGGGCGAGCTGATCTTGGCCCTCGTGGTGTTGGCCCCGGGACAGCACGCAACCGAGGAGGAGTTGCGCGACCACTGCCGAACCAAACTGGCCGGGTACAAGGTGCCCAAGCGGATTGAGTTCCGGGAAGAACTAGCCCGCACGGCCACCGGCAAGCTCCAGAAATTCAAACTCCGGGCGCCGTACTGGGACGGCCACGAGCGCCAGATCAACTGACGTAGCCAGTCAGCCGGCACCCGAGATATCGGCGGGCCGGACCCGTTCAGTGCGGTGGAGGCCATGGCCGCTCTTGGTGTCCACTGCGTGATCATCCCGCCCGAGCTACGAGCGGAAAACCGTGATGGTGTCGCCGTTGTTCACCAGCGACGGGAAGTACTCCGCAATTGACATCGGGATGCGCACGCAGCCGTGGCTAGCGGGGTGGTTCGGTACTGAGGTTGCCCCGTGCACGGCGATACCGCCGTTGAAATAGACCGGCTTGTACAGTCGGCCGAGGGGGGCGACGCGCCACCCGTCCACCCGGCGCTGGAACTTGTAGACACCAGTTGGGGTGACCGCGTCGCCGCAGTTCTTACCAGTATCGGTGTCCTCGCAATAGGCGATGCCGCTGCCGGTGGAGACATGGGTGATCAGGGTGGGTGCCCCATCGCGCCAGACCACCATGACCTGGCGGGTGATATCGACTTCGGTATGGGTTGGGCCTAGCTCTGGCTTGAGCATGCCCGGCGGAGCCTTGGCCAGAATTTGGGCCTCGAGCGCAGGCGAAACCACGCCATCCTGAGCCAAACCGTGGAGCGATTGGTAGGCCCAAACAGCCAGGGTGACCTGGCGGCCGAAGCGTCCGTCTACCGCGCCGGGGTCATAGTGCTGGTCCCGGAGGGCTTGCTGGATGGCCCGGGTACGGGTGCCCTTGCTGCCGGACTGGAGTGAACCGGGAGGCTCTGGGAGCACGGTGAGGTCCGGAGGCTCCGTGGTGGTGGTGGTTGTGGTGGGGGCGGCTGTTGTGGTGGGTGCCTCCGTCGTCACTGTGGTCGATACAACGCTCGGCGCCGTGGCGAACAGGACCGCAGTAGTCGAAGCGGAATCCGAACCACCAATGCCACAACCAGCCAGAAGGGTCATTGCCGAGACCGCCGCAATGGCGGCCGTCATCTGCGTCATTCGCCGTGGAATTGCCACCGTCACTACTTGCTCCGTTCGCTGCGCCCGCTCGCCCCGCCTTTGGACGGTCCGACAGCCTCGCGCACATACGGCTCGGATCGGGGTCAGGTGCCGAAATATCTGGCGCTGGGCCGGTACGGTCCTAGGGCGGTGTGTCCTGGCAGCAATCCCCTCTCCCCCGACGCCGTGGGCGCGCCGCGCCCACGGTCAGGGCCAGCTGATGTCCCTGCCGCGCTCCTCGTTACTGCCCGCGAGGGCGACCCAGCGGCCTTCGCCCGGTTTGTGGAGCACTGGGACCCCAACCTGCGCCTCTTCGTCCACCACACCATGGCCGGAGATGGCTCTACCGATCGGGTCCTGGCTGCCTCCTATGTCCGGGCCTTCCGAGCGCTGCCTCGGTACCGGGCCAGCCAGCCGCCGGGGCTGTGGCTCCACCGGATTGCCTACCTGTCGGTGGTCGACGAGCTGCGGCGCCTCACCCGAGATCCGATGCGTCGCCGCTCCCGGGCCCACCCCCTACCAGCCGCTCCCGCCACGCAGACCGATACCACCGAGCCAGAACCGGTCGCGGCGATCACCTCCGAACTCCGTCGGCTGGCGCCTGACCAGCGGGCCCTCGCCGTCCTCATCGACCTAGAGGGGTTTGCCCCCGACGCGGTTGCCACGGCGTTCGACACGGCACCACTGATGGTTCGAAATCGGGTGGGTTCGGCTCGCCAGGTCCTGGTTCGAGCCGCTCCCGGTTTCACTGAAACAGCCAAACTCGCCGAACCCGCTGGGGAGTCCGCGCCAGACCCCGATCGCTCGGAGATCGTTCGGGTGCTGCTGGCAGCGGTCGAAGTGCCAGCCGCAGGCGCCATGTTCTGGCCGGATTTAGGTCGCCGCCTGCTGGCCGAGCGCGAGCGGCCCGCGGCGCCGACACCCGATCCCGCGGCACGCCTGGCCCGATCGCACCCGGCCGACCTCGGTTTCGTCCCCAGCCGGGGCCCGCTATCGGCGTCGGTTTCTTCCCTGGCCATTCAGGCCAGCCACCGGAAACCCCGCCGCCGGTGGCGCAAGCCCATTGCCCTGATAGTGGCCGTCCTCGCGGTGGCCGGGCTGATCGCCGGCGCAGTTGCGATCGGAACGAGTAACCCCACCCCGAATGGATCCGTCACGGGCGCGGAGTTGGCCGTGAGTGTGGCCGCTGCCTTTGAGGCGAGCCCGTACCTCTTGGTCGACGTAGTGGTGGAGGAGCCTGGGGTGGGCGGCAAGGCCGCCACAACCCCAGTCCACCTGATCTTTGGGCAAGACGGCTCCTGGGTCATCACCCGAACCGATGCCATCGACCGGTCCACCTTCGATGCAACCGCCGGGGAAGCCACACGATTGACCATCGTCGACGGGGCAACCGGAGCCGCGGCGCTCTCCCTCGCCGGCGAGGACCGAGGCCTCGCCGCCGGCCCGCCAGACCCAGCCGCCACCCGGCCAGCAGCCCTGGTTGATCTTGCCGCGGTCGGCCCCCTCATCCGAACCGAGCCTGAACGACGAGCCGAAGCAACGCGGGTCGGCGGGGTAGCTACCTGGACCTACGACCGAACGCTCACCGCTGGCGGCGAGCGTTGGGCGGTGAGCGTTCGCCGGTCCGACGGCCTGCCGATGCGCATCGAACGCACGCTGAACGGCACGCTCGTTCGCCGGATCCGGTTCTCGTCGTGGGCGCCAGCTTCCGATGTGCCGGCCGGTCAGTTCACCCAATTGCTTCCGTCAGGCACCCAACCCGCAATTACCGAACACGGTTTCCGGTCAGCCGACCTGGACGCGGTCCGCCTGCTCGGAAACGGCGCCGCCGTTACCCCGGCATGGTTGCCGGAGGGGTTTGAGTTTGCAGGGGTCGCGCTGCGAACCGAAGCCCCTGCTGGTGCCTCAACCACCGGTGGTGGTTCCAATCCCCCCGACGTTGGGGTTGCCTCGACCAGCTACCAACGAGGGCCAGAACGCATCACGATTTCCACTCGATCAACCACCGCGCCGGACTCCGACTGGACCGACCCGTTCGCCGTGGCCCAGGGCACCCCGCGGCGCCGAACGTTAGGCGACGGCCGGTTCAACCAGACGCCCGTGCGGATAACCACCGATGCCGTTGGACGAGCACAGTTGTGGGGCATCAGCGATGGCACCGTGTTTACCGTTGACGGGGACATCACGGCGGCTGAAGTTTTCCGCCTCGCCGCATCCCTGCGCTAAGCGGGCGGCAACCAGTCCTCCAGTGAGGCCTCGTCCCATTCCGCGGGGCCATAGACCGTGCCAGGGAGCGGGGTCATGAGGTGGGTATCGCCGCCGGTCACGAACGTGGCCGCGATGCGTTCCCAGGCCACCAAGCGCTCGTCGGCCTCGCCATCGCTGCCCAGCCCGTGAGCTGCATCACGGTTGGCCCGGAGGCGAGTCTGCGCCGCGATTGACGTGGCCCAAACCACCACTACCTCGTGCTGGTTTCCGAGCACCTCGTAGATCCCGGTGGGCTGATGGCCGTATTCACGCCAGAGCGGAGCCTGCTGTTGGTTGACCGCCGCAAGATAATCCAGTCCGGTTCCAGGTCGGACCGTCAAGAGTTGGTGAACGAACAGCGTCCCCGAGACACCGTTCGCCCCCATCTCCGCGGTGGTTGGATTGCCGGGCACACCGCCACACAGCCGGTCGAACCCGCCCGATCGCCACTGCGCGGCCTCGTCCCACCAGTCACCGTAGAAGGCATTGCGACGCTTCAGGTTGAGCCGATCCACGTTGGCCGCCCACCCCCGCCAGCCCTGCTCGCCAACGTCCCAAATGTTGATGACCTGCGGCCACCGGCCACCACCCATGGCGCATACAAAGAACGTGCCCTGGAGCGTGAGCATGTCCGGCATCACGTTGGTGGGCTCCTTGCAGGCATGGGCCATGTAGTCGTATTGGCCTTGCCCCACGATGTCGATGACCTCGTGCAAGTACAGGTTCCGGGCAGCCATGGCCATTCACCGTAGGTGGTCAGGGGTTGGCAAGATCGCCGGACTCGGCCAGGGCAGCGAGACGGACGACGTTCACGATCGGGTCCAGCGAGGGACAGTCCGCGCAGCGGGCATCAGTGATCGACGGCTCACCCAACTGGCGCGCTGCCCGGTACCACTCGCAACAGGTGGAACGCCGGCCCACTCGACCTGGCGCCTCGGTTGGGTGCGGCCGGCGGGCACGGAGGCCGGCGACGACTCCGTCCATGCGCTCCCAGGTGGCTTCGGGATCCAACTCGTGGGCGCGGATACGGGCTGCGGCCAACACGCAGACCAGGTCAGCCACCGCGCCCCATCGAAGGGCCGGCTCCTGCGGCTCGATCGCGCCCACCAACGGATCAAGGCTGGCTACCAGAGCGTCGGCCACCTGGTCTGCAGTCGGGGCATCCACCGTCGACGACGACGGATCCAACGCGACCTCGATCACCTTGGGACCTTCGAAGCGAACCAACACCACCCCCGGGAGCGGTTCCACCAGGAGATCTGAAACCAGCAGCAAGGACACCACCAGGTCCACCAGCGGCACGGCCAGCGCATGGAACGTCATGGTCCCCGTGAGTTCAGCGAAACCCAGTGATGTAACTGGGTCCTCGGCCCCCCGCTCGGCCACCGCCTCCCGGGTGAAGAGGCCACCGAGCGGCCGCCAGCCGCGGTCGTCAGCGGCAACCGTCAGAAAGTCGGCGTCGTCGGCCAGGCGGTACCGCCTACGAGCCGCAGGGTGATGCAGCGCAGCCAAGGCCACCGCCAACGATGACATCGGCGTTCAGCGTTTCGCGGAGACGGCGTCGCTGGCCCGGGGCTTGTAGTCGGCGAGAAACCCAAAGGCGCTGGCCAGCACGGCCCAGAACAGGACGTAGCCGCCGATTGATTCGATCCGAAAATGCCAGATAACGGAGGCATAAGAATGGTCGACCAACCGGGTGGTGCTAAGCGCAAACGGCACACCGGCCAGCTCGCTCCCCTTCTTCACCTTGGTGAGATCGAGCGGTTCGGTCGGGTCGTCGCTATCCCGTAGCGATTGGTCGCCATTGACGCGGGCCGAAGCCAACATCTGGTCCAACACCTGGGTGGGCGCATCAGCCGCAACCACCAGCGCTGGCGCCGCTTCGTTGTTGGGTGGCACGACCGCGTCGGGGCTGGGCGGCCAGATGGCATAAAGGGCAACGACCACGAGGCCCAACCCGCCAACGACGGCCAGGAACCGCGTTGCGCCTTCGGAACCCCGGTCGGCGAACCACTGCCAGGCAAAGAAGGCAATGAACACCAGAACAATCGACGCGCCCATGAGCAGGAGAAAGTCGGACGTCCGCTGGTTCACGGTGTCGGGGTTGCCAACAGTCGGCGGGTTCGGCGGGTACTTCAGGAGTGGGATCAAGATCATGGCCACGAAAATGCCGGCGGCCACCCGTGCGGCCCGGCCGAACTCGTTGTGGGCCGCGATCCGATGGTGCAACGCGGCAACGGTCACCGCCAGAACGATGCCGAGCACCACCCCATAGAGCAGCGCCCCAACCATGCCCCCGGCCTGCTGGGTTGCCCGGCTGAACAAAGAGGCCTCTCCCGCTGGCGCCCCCAGGCCTGCGGCATCTTCGAACTGGAGGGCAAACCCGATTTGGGTTTCCAGCACAAAGCGGAGGTAGAGACCCCACACCAGCCCAGCGACGGCCCCCGCCGCCAGCCCGCGCCACATGAAGCCTTTCATGGTGATCGTCATGTTGTGGTCTCCGACGGCGTCAGTGGCAGGGAAAGCCGAGGGAGTGGCGAGCATCGTGGAAGAACTCGTGCACCGCCATCCAGTTGCTCACGACGATGCCGTTTTCCTGCACCATGACGTAGGCGCCAAAAACTGCGACAGCCATGAGGAGAAGGGACCAGACCGGGATAGCGACGTGCGCGCCGACGACCGGGATAGCGGTAGATGTGGTGATCTCAGCCATGTTGAACGTGCTCCATCAGTCTCGTGAAGGGTGGTCGACAGCAGGTCTTCTGGCTCCCAGAATTTTCTGGTCACAGTGGCGAGGACCGCGCCGGACTCGCACCGGCTTCCCCTTGCTATCGGGGCGAAGCTACCACGGCGGGTGTTGGGGCCAGCCCGATGTACAACACTTGCCTGCTCATGGCTACAACTCCTGTCCACCCGTTTCGTTTCGGCGTCCAGTGCTCGTCGCCGCCGAACGTGACCGCAACCTCTTGGCGAGAACTCGCCCGCCGGACCGAAGACCTCGGCTTTCACCGCCTCACCGTGTCCGACCATCTGGACGACCAGTTGGCCCCCATCGCCGCCCTCATGGCTGCCGCCGATGCCACCACCACCCTGCGCATCGGCGTACTCGTTCTCTGCAATGACTACCGCCACCCGGCGGTAGTGGCCAAGGAAGCCGCCACGCTGGACATCCTCTCGGACGGGCGGTTCGAACTCGGGCTCGGCGCGGGCTGGATGACCACAGACTACGAGCGGGCGGGCATCGCCATGGACCGCCCGAGTGTGCGTATCGAGCGGCTGGAGGAGGCTATCCATGTCGTGCGGGGCCTGCTCTCAGAAGGACCGTGCACATTCCACGGCGAGCACTACCAAATCGCTGGCCTGACCGGGTCGCCCAAGCCGATCCAGCAACCACTGCCGCTGCTCATCGGTGGCGGGGGGCGGAAGGTGCTGGAGTTGGCCGGTCGCCACGCCGACATCATCGGCCTCAACCCCAAGTTGCCCAACGGCGTGATCGACGCCTCCGCGGGTCCCGATGCAACCGCAGCCGCAACCGAGCGCAAGATCGACTGGATCCGCGAGGCCGCAGGACCTCGGTTCGCCGACATCGAGCTGCACACCCGGATCCACCTGGCCGTCGTCACCGACGATCGCATGGGCATGGCAGAAGCGCTGGCTCCCAGCCTCGGACTCACCGTGGCGGAATCGCTGGAGACGCCACATGCCCTGTGCGGAACCGTGGATCAGATCGTCGACGACCTCTTAGGCCGTCGCGAACGCTTTGGCATCTCCTCGATCGGGCTCAGCCTGGATGCGATGGACGCCTTCGCCCCCGTCGTCGCCAAGCTGGAAGGTCGGTAAACGAGCGACCTAGCGATTCAGCGGGCAGTTCCAGGTGCTGTTGGAGCGCTAGTAACCCGCACGACGTCACCGTCGAGTTCGACCACGTCACCGTGGCGCAACTGACGCCCCCGCCGCGTCTCCACCTCGCCGTTCACCTGAACCCGTTCGTCGCCCAGCACCGCCTTGGCGTCGCCGCCAACCTCAATCAGGCTGGCCAGCTTCAGGAATTGCCCCAACCGGATGCTCTCGTCTCGGATCGTCTCGTCGCGCACCACCCCATCCCACCAGATCCCACCAGATCCCACCAGATCCCACCGAAGTTGTCGCAGTTAGGCAATGCATTTCGCCCTAACTACAACAACTTCGTGGAAATTGGAGGCCCGAGGACTCAGGCCTTAGTGGCTTGCTCGTCGCTGTGTTTGGTCATGGCGGCCAAAATGGCATCGCCAGCGGCACCGATGAACGTGGGGCGATTCTCAACGGCCCAATTCCGTGATGCTTCGGGCGCCCGGGCCGAGCCCTGGAAGCGGGGGAAAACCTCACGGGCCAGGAGTGTGTACGAGCGCAGGGTTGCGGCCCGATCCGCCCAGTCATGGCCCATGCACAAGAAGGTGCCAAAACCGCCCGACTGCTCGACCAGGCGGTCCAATTGGGCGGCCACATCGTCGGGCGTCCCGATCACGGCCAGGCCCGACGCATTCATGGCGTCGGCCAACTGGGTCGGGTCATCGGTGGGCGGGGCCAGCGGCAGAGCCGCGACTCGCTGGAAGTAGTCGACCCATTGGGGAAGCCCGAACTCGACCTCGCGGTAGGCCTGCTCCTTGGTCTCCGCTACGTGGATCGGGCCGACGAGGCGCCAGTCCGCCCGGGACGACATTTGGCCGTACTCCGCTGCCTTGTCCTCAAGGGTCTTCCAGTGGCTACCGAGTAGGTCGAACCCGGTGGCGTTGGTGGCCCCGAGAGAGAGCATCGAGCACCCAAAGCGCCCAGCCGCACGAGGGCCAGCCGGCGAAATCTGCGCGGCGACGGCAACCTCAAAACGCGGGTGGGTATAGGGCAGCAGGTGGAGACGAGCATCGGCCAGGGTGAACCAGTCGGTCTTCATGTTCACGGTCTCGCCAGCCAGTAACCGCAGGATTGCTTCGAGGGACTCCTCCATCATGTCGCGCTGTTTGGCGGGATCGATGCCCATCATGAAGGCATCCGATGGCAGCGAACCCGGGCCGACGCCGAACATGATTCGGCCCCGGGTTAGGTGGTCCAGCAAGACCATCCGGTCCGCCAGCATCAAGGGCTGGTGATAGGGCAGGGAACTCACCCCGGTGCCGAAACGAATGTGCTTGGTCCGTTCCGCGGCCGTGGCAATGAACACCTCGGGCGAGGCGATGATTTCGTAGCCAGCCGAGTGGTGTTCGCCAATCCACGCCTCGTCGAAACCGAGCCGATCCAGGTCGACCAAGAGGTCAAGGTCCTGCTCCAGCGCCAACGTTGGGTTCTGGCCCACCGGGTGAAAGGGAGCAAGGAAAATGCCGAAGCGCATTGGTCGATCCATGCCCGGTTTCCTACCATGCGCGGTTGGCGCGACGATGACTCGGTGGAGGCAACCAGAGTGGACCGATGGGTATGGGCCGTGCGGCTCTACAAGACCCGGTCGGCGGCCAGCGATGCGTGCACCGGTGGCCACATCCGGGTCAACGGAAAGCCGGCCAAGCCCGCCACCAAGGTCAAAGTTGGCGACCGCGTGGAAGCGCGGGTCGACCACCGCGACCGTGTGCTGGAGGTCGTCCGGGTAATCGAAAAGCGCGTGGGG
Source organism: Aquihabitans sp. (assembly GCA_025353965.1). Lineage (GTDB taxonomy): Bacteria > Actinomycetota > Acidimicrobiia > Acidimicrobiales > Iamiaceae > Aquihabitans. Next base: position 13,735 of record JANXNS010000198.1, on the reverse strand, counting down.
GCGCCCGTCGCTGCCGAGTGCATCGTCGACCACAGTCCTCCTGCCCCGGCCCGAGATAGCGCTCCGCCAGTCTTCGCCCGAGACCGCGGGGCGGGGCGACCAACCAAGCGAGACCGCCGAGATCTAGATCGCCACCGCGACCGCTAGCCCACCATGCCCCCAACCACCGAAAATGTCGCAGTTAGGGCGGCATCAACTGCCTAACTGCGGCAACTTCGTCCAGGCGGGGTCGTGGGGCGCAGGCGGGGTCAGAGGCCTTCGAGAATGGCTCGGGAGGCAGAGCAACCGAGGCGTGTTGCTCCCGCTTCGACCATGGCTAGGGCGGTTGCAGTGTCACGGATGCCGCCCGAGGCCTTTACGCCTAGGCGGCCGTCCACCGTTGCCGCCATTAACGCGACGGCGTGGAGCGACGCACCGCCGGCGCGATGGAACCCGGTGGATGTCTTGACGAAGTCCGCACCGGCGGCCTCGGCGGCCCGGCAGGCCGCGACAATGCGTTCGTCGGTCTCCAGCCACGCTGCCTCGATGATCACCTTGAGGTGGTTGGGTGCTGGGACGGCGGCGCGCACGGTGGCGATTTCGGCCTCCAACCGGTCCCAAAGGCCAGCGGCGACCAAGCCCAGGTCGATCACCATGTCGATCTCGACGGCTCCCTCGGCCAGGGCCCGGGCGGCCTCTGCAGCCTTGGTTTCTGGCCGGTGTGACCCCGACGGGAACCCGACTACCGCGGCAACGGCGGTCCCTCGTGGGAGCGCATGTGCGGCCAGCGGCAGCCGGTTGGGGGACACGCAAATCGTTCCCACCTCGAGTTCGGTCGCTTCGCCGCAGAACATGGCCACCTGCCCGGGGGTGGCATCCGGTGCCAACAGCGTGTGGTCGATGATGCGAGCTAGTTCGGCGCGTTTCATGCCCAGCATCGTGCCAGCCGCCGCGGAGAAGCGGTCGACCCTCCACCTCGCCCACCCACACCGCGGCCATCATGGCCCTGTGCAGATCACCGTCGTTGACCATCCCCTGGCCCAGCAGGCCCTGGCCACCCTGCGAAACGAGGAGACCGACCGGGTGGGCTTCCGTCACGCCATGGACGACCTGGCCGGCATTCTCGTCTACGAGGCCACCCGCAGCCTCCGGACCGAGACGTACCAGCTCACCACCCCCATCACCACCACCACCGGCATTCGTTTGGCCGAGCCACCCATGGCCGTGCCGATCCTTCGAGCGGGCCTTGGGCTCCTGCCGGGGGTTCTGCGGCTTCTGCCTGATGTGCCGACCGGTTTCATAGGCGTGGCCCGCAACGAGGAGACGTTGGAGCCCGAGCCGTACATGAACTCGGTGCCAGAAGATCTGGGTGGCCGGGACGTGTTGGTGCTGGACCCAATGCTCGCGACAGGCGGTTCGCTCGCACACGCGTGCGGCATACTGCGGGACCGCAACCCGGGACGGCTGATCTGCGTGTGTGTGCTGGCCGCCCCTGAGGGCGTGGCCGCCCTCGATCGCAGCGGCCTGGCGGACGAGCTGGTGGTGGCATCGATCGACGACCACCTCAACGAGGTGGCCTACATCGTTCCCGGGCTCGGCGACGCCGGCGACCGCCTGTACGGCACGGCCTGATTCAGGCGAGGCCAGTTGCGGCGGAGATGGCGGCGAGAAAGACCGCCAGTGATTGGGCGGCCCGATCCCGTGCCGCGGCCAGATCGGTTGTACCGCCCACGGTCTCGACAACTTCGACGTAACACTTGAGCTTGGGTTCGGTCCCGCTGGGTCGAACGATCAGGCGGACGCCATCGAGGTAGAAAATCAGCAAGTCGCTGGCCAGCAACCGGCGATCGACAGCGCCGTTCAGTAGGTCGACCATCGAGAGCACCGGCCGCCCACCCAGCACGGTAGGTGGAGCCGCACGCAAGGCGGTCATGGCGGCGGCCAACTGGGCCATGCCATCGGTACCAGCCACGCGAGCAGACCACTGACCGGTGAGATGTACGCCATAGTCGACCGAAAGGTCGTCAAGCACGTCAAGCACGGTGCGGCCCTCGTCGGCCAGCACCGCAACGGCTTCAGCGAAGACCACGGCTGCCGAGATGCCGTCCTTGTCTCCGACGAGGTCCCCGATGCAGAAACCGAGCGCTTCCTCGTAGCCGAACCCAAGCGTTTGGCCGGTGCCAGGGGACCGGCTTAGCCACTTGAAACCGGTGAGCGTTTCCACGAACGGTACCCCAGCGGCCGCCGCCATCTTGGCGAGCAGCGTGGAGGACACGATCGTGGTGGCAAAGATGGCACCGTCGGCCATCCCGCCATGGGCGAGCAAGTGGTTGGCCAGCACGGCGCCGATTTCGTCGCCGCGGAGGGGTCGCCAGCCAGCAGGGGTAGACGCCGGCCCCCGGGCCGGGTCCGGCACAGCAATCCCGAGCCGGTCAGCATCGGGGTCGTTGGCCATCAGCACTTGAGCACCCGACGCCGAGGCCGTTGCCAAGCCAAGGTCCAGGGCGCCTGGCTCCTCTGGGTTCGGGTAAGCGACCGTGGGAAAATCAGGATCAGGCTCGACTTGGAGGGCCACCTCGACGGCAGCAGGGAACCCAGCCGCCGCCATCACCCGGCGAAACGTAGACGCGCCTACCCCGTGCATGGCGGTGTAGGCGGTGGTTACCAAGCGGGCCGAAGGAACGCGACCGGTCTGCGCGGCAGCGGCCACGTAGGCAGCGGTGACCTCGTCCCCGAGCCGTAAAATGTCGGGGTCGTCCGGGCCGGCCATAGGTACCGAGGTGACGCGGTCCACCGCGGCCATGGCTGCGGCAATGCGGGCATCGGTGGGGGCAACAATTTGGCGGCCCGTGCCGTCGTAGACCTTGTAGCCATTGTCCTGCGGGGGGTTATGACTGGCCGTGACCATCACCCCAGCGGCGGCACCGAGGTGGCGCACCGCGAACGCCAGGACCGGCGTCGGTAGCGGGCCCGGCAGCAGGTGCGCCCGGATGCCGGCCGCGGCAAACACCGCCGCCGAGGCTTCGGCAAAGTCGGTGGAGCGATGGCGGGCATCGAAGCAAACCGCCACCCCTCGCCGGGGTCCGCCTGATCCTGCGGTTTCTCCGAGCCAGGTGGCGATGCCTGCCGCGGCGCGAATGACGACGGCCAGGTTCATCCGGTTCGGTCCGCCCCCGATCGCACCGCGAAGCCCGGCGGTGCCGAACTCCAGGTCTGCGGCAAAGCGGTCCGCTAGATCGTCGGCCGCGACGTGGTCTCCGGCGTCGGCGTGGTCGGCCAAATCGCCGAGTTGTTCGCGGGTGATCGGGTCGGGATCGTCGGCGATCCAGTCCTGTACGCGGCCCCGGAGTTCGCCGGTCCATTCGGCCATCAGATGTGCCCCACGATGGCGGCAATGAGCCCGCCCATACGGTCCGCCGATGCGGCGGCCACCGCCAACACGTCGCGATGGTCGAGCGCGACTTCGGTGATGCCAGCAGCCAGGTTGGTCACCAGGGAGACGCCTAGTACCTCTGCCCCGGCGTGGGCCGCGGCGATGGCTTCCAGCACGGTGGACATGCCCACGAGGTCGGCGCCGAGTACCCGGGCCATGCGGACCTCCGCGGGGGTCTCATACGTTGGGCCCAGGAACCCGCCGTAGACGCCCTCCTCCAGCGACGGGTCCACGGACCGAGCCAGTTCCCGTAGGCGCGGTGAGTAGGCATGGGTCATGTCCGGGAAGCGGGGGCCGATGCGTTCATCGTTCGGGCCCAGTAGGGGTGTTCGACCGGTCAGGTTGATGTGATCGGCGAGGAGGACCGGCTGGCCGGCCCGCATACCGTCTCGCAGGCCGCCAGCAGCGTTGGTGAGCACGATCGCCTTGCAGCCGGCACGGACCGCGGTGCGCACCGCATGGGCAACCACGTTGGGGTGGTGGCCCTCATACAGATGCACCCGACCCATGAACGCGAGCACGCGGCGCTCCCCGTTGCGGATGGAGCGCACGGTAGAGCCATGGCCCAGGACCGAAGCGATGGGGAACCCACCGAGGTCCGTCATGGGAACTTCGGCCACGACCTCACCCATGCGGTCTGCGGCCGGCTTCCACCCGGACCCCAACACGACGGCTACATCGTGGTGGTCGACACCGGTGGCCGCCGCCAGCGTCGCGGCCGACTCCTCGGCGGCATCGAACGGCGCGTCCACCGGGTCAGGCGTGGCCATCAGACCAGGTTGATCATCTGGGCGAGGGACATGCCTGGGCGCGGGCCGATATGACCAATCACAGCCGCGGCCGCAATGGAACCAAGCCGGCCGCACTCGTGGAGTGGGCGGCCCTGCGTGAGACCAAAGAGGAAACCAGCGGCGTAGAGGTCGCCCGCGCCAGTGGTATCGACCCGCTTGGGCACTTGGTGGGACTCGATCGGGACCAGTTCATCTTTGGTGACGACCACCGAGCCCTGCTTGCCCCGGGTGACCGCAGCAATTTCACACATGCCACGAACAGCCTCCACACCATGATCGAAGGAGTCCACGCCGTAGAGGCCCTTGATCTCGTCCTCGTTCGAGAAGAGGATGTCGACGCCGTGGTCCACGAGGGCCAGGAAGTCGTCTCGGTGGCGGTCGACGCAGAAGCTGTCGGAAAGCGAAAGGGCAACCTTGCGCCCAGCAGCATGGGCAGTATCGGCGGCGAGGCGGAAGGCGTCCTTGGCCTCGGGGCGGTCGAACAGGTAGCCCTCCAGGAAGGTGACCTTGGCGGAGCGGATGAGATCCAAGTCCAAGTTGTCCGGGCAGAGGGTGGCCGACGCGCCCAGGTAGGTGCTCATGGTGCGCTCACCGTCTGGGGTCACGATGATCATGCAGCGGCCGGTTGGGTCTCCCTCGGTGGCCATGGGCGACGAGAAATGGACGCCAAGCGAGTTGAGGTCATGGGCGAAGGCTTGGCCCAGCCCATCGCCCTTGACCCGCCCGATATAGGCGGCCCGGCCACCGAACGAGGCAACGCCCGAAAGGGTGTTGGCGGCCGATCCGCCGGACATTTCGGTCTTCTCGCCCATGGCTGCGTACAGCTCCTCCGCTCGGTTGGTGTCGATCAGGGTCATGGACCCCTTTACCAACTCCAGCCGGTCGATGACCGCTTCAGCTTCGGCACTTAGTACATCCACCAGGGCGTTACCGATGCCCAGTACGTCGAAGTCGGCATCAGGCAGTTCAAAAGGCTCGTTCACAAGCGGTGGACCTTATCTCGCTTGTTGCTCGCCTAGGTTCGATCGTGTCGTCGATCGACGCCGCCTACCGGCCGTAGCTGCACCGATAGCCTCCCATGGCCTTCGCCCCCTTCTAGGAGCCTCTGTGCCCGACCGCGACCCCAACCGTCTGCCCACCACCGTGGTGCCATCGCACTATGACCTCGTTCTGGTGCCAGATCTCGACGCAGCAACGTTCACCGGATCGGAGACGGTCGCCATCACGGTGCTCAAGCCCGTCTCCGAACTCGTGCTGCACGCGCTCGATCTCACCATCGATACGGCGTGGCTGGCCCGCGACGGCGAACGGCTGGAGATCACCGTTGCCTTCGAGCCCGAGGCAGAGACAGCCACCCTCACCCTTGCTGGTACGGCCAAACCGGGCCAGTGGAGCTTGCACACCACGTTTACCGGCGATCTCAACGACAAACTCGTGGGCTTCTATCGCTCCAACTTTGTGGACGACGAAGGTGAGACCCGGACCCTGGCCACTACCCAGTTCGAGTCCACCCACGCCCGCCGGGCCTTCCCCTGCTGGGATGAGCCCGCCTTCAAAGCCACCTACGCCATCACCCTTGAAGTGGCCGGCGATCTCATGGCCATCTCCAACGCCGCCGAGATAAGCGACGAACCAATCGGCGATGGCCGCCGTCGGGTTCGTTTCGCCACCACCATGAAGATGTCAACCTACCTGGTGGCCTTCATCGTCGGGCCACTAGAGGCCAGCGAGACGGTGCTCGTCGCCGGCGTGCCGCTGCGGGTCATCGCCCCGCCCGGCAAGGCCGACCTCACCCCCTTCGCTTTAGAGGTCGGCGCTTTTTCGCTGAAATTCTTGGCGGACTGGTACGACATCGCCTACCCGGGCGACAAGCTTGACCTCGTGGCCATTCCCGATTTCTCGTTCGGCGCCATGGAAAACCTGGGCTGCGTCACCTTCCGCGAAACGGCCCTCCTGTTGGATCGGGACCGATCCACGCAGGCCGAGCAGCAGCGCATTGCCGACGTCATCGCCCATGAGATCGCCCATATGTGGTTCGGCGACCTGGTGACCATGAGTTGGTGGAACGGCATCTGGCTCAACGAAGCCTTTGCCACCTTCATGGAGATGCTCACCACCGATGCCTACCGCCCCGAGTGGGAACGCTGGGTGGATTTTGGGCTGGCCCGGTCAGCCGCGTTCGACACCGATTCGCTCTCCACCACGCGCCCCATCGAATACGAGGTGATCACCGCCGCGGATTCAGAGGGCATGTTCGACGTGCTCACCTACGAGAAGGGCGCGTCGGTCGTCCGAATGCTGCAGCAGTACCTGGGCGACGATCGCTTCCAGGCCGGCATTCGTCTCTACCTCAAGACCCACGCCTACGGCAGCACCGAGACCACGGACCTGTGGGATGCCATTGAGAAAGCAACCGGGGAGCCGGTCCGCCAAATCATGGACTCGTGGATTTTCCGGCCTGGCCACCCAGCCATCACGGTCGAGCGCACGGTTGGTGCCAATGGCGAGCCGGGCCTGACCGTTGGCCAGTCCCGCTTTGCCTTCGCGCCAGATGCAGCCGCCGGGGCGACCGTCCCCGTGGACGAACCCCGCTCCGTGCCAGTCGTACTTCGCACTGGCCATGGCCAAGGGAAGACCACCCAGCTTCACCGGATCCTGCTTACCAAGGCCACGGCAACGGTCCGCCTCGACACCCCCGCAGACTGGGTAGTCGGCAATCACGAGGGCAACGGCTTTTTCCGGGTTGAGCTGAGCGACCAAGACCTTGCCGCGGTAGCCGCCCGCGCCCTGAGCGACCTTTCTCCGCTTGAGCGCTACGGACTGGTAGAGGACGAGTGGGCCCTGGTGCTGGCCGGACGCGGTTCCGTCGCAAGGGTCCTTTCGCTGTTACGGAGCTTGGCCGCGGAACAAGACCTATCGGTTTGGCAGCGGATCATCGGCGTACTCGGCGGACTGGACCGGGTGGCCCGCGCTGACCAACAGGAGGCCTTGGCCGCTTGGATTCGAGCCTTGGTTGGCCCCGCACTACACGCCCTGGGAACCACCAAGGCCAGCGGCGAGCCCGAGCGCACCACCGCCCTTCGCGCCACCCTCTTTGAGGCCTCGGCCCGCCTGGGCGAAGACACCGAGCAACTTGCTCTGGCTCGGGCTCACTTCTCAGCCCTCGGCGATGACCCCACCGCCGTCGATGCCGACCTAGCTGATGCGGTGGTCCGGGTGGTGGCGGGTCACGCCGATTCCGACACCTGGGACGAACTCCGAGTGCGGGCCGCGTCGGCCCGTACCCCGCAAGACCGCCTCCGTTTTCAGGGCGCACTGGCCGATGCGCCAGATCCTGCGTTGGTACGTCGCTTCTGCGAGTTAGTCCTCACCGGGGAGGTCCGCACCCAAGACGGATTGTTCTTGCTCCGGCGGGCATTGGCGAACCAGGACGCCAGCGCCGATGTTTGGGCCTTCATCGAGACCCATTGGGATGACATCTCCTCCCGGTTCCCATCAGCTTCTGTCCCACGCATGATCGACGGCATCCGCGGCATCACCGACCGAGCGTTGGCCGAGCGCATCGTCACCTTCTTGGACGCGCACCCCGTCCCGCAGGGGGCAACGGTGATCCGCCAGCACCGCGAGCGCATGTGGGTCAGCGTTGCCCTGGCCGAGCGGGCTCCCGCCGAGCTCGCCACCGCCCTCCCATGACCGCTGGGCCCAAGCCCGCCATTTCGGTCTTCGCGGTGGAAGACACGGCTGTTCAACTTACCTGGCGCGGGCTGTCGGCCGGGGAGCTGCACCTTTCGGTGGACGGCACCGATGTTGCGGTGGGGTTGGAAATTCCTGGCGGACCGGGGGTTGCCGTCCTCGACGGACTTCCCCCCGGCCGTGACCTCATCATCCGAGCGAGCGGGAGCACGCTCGATCGAGTCGCCCTGACCGCTCGGACGCTCGATCGCCTCCCGGGCGAGGAGCTCACCCGCCTGGCCACCATCAACGATCTCCATTTGGGCGCTCGGTCGTTCGGTCACCAGGGCACCATCCGTGAACATCCCGTTCCACCGGTACTTCACCCCGAGCGGTGTGCGGTGGCGGCCTTCGCCGATGTCGCCGACTGGGGAGCAGACCGATTGGTGGTCAAGGGAGACATCACCAACAAAGGTCAAGTGGAGCAATGGCGGGCCTACGCCACGCTCGTTGATGCTGCTCCGTTCCCTGTCGATGCGCTTCCCGGCAACCACGATCGCGGCTACTGGGAGCAGCGGCCCGGGCTCCTTCCGGAGCAGGCCACCGCAGCGTTTGGCCTCGCCATGGCGCTTCCCGTCGTGGTCAAGGATCTTCCCGGACTCCGGCTCGTGCTGATCGACTCCACTACTGCGGGCCGCAATCGGGGTCACGTCGCCTCGTTCACAGCAGAGGTCGTGGCCGCGGCCCGAGATGCCGACCAGTTCGGGAGTGTGCTGGTGGCGCTGCACCATCAGGTCCAGCCCCGACGGGCGGCAGAGGGTTGGCCCCTCGGTGTGCCGTTCGAGGAAGGCCGTGACCTGCTCGAGCGGCTGGGAGCGGTCCATCCCCGGGTCTTGGTCACCAGTGGTCACACCCACCGTCATCGGCGGTGGGACCACGCGGGGGTAACGGCAACGCAGGTCGGTTCCACCAAAGATTTTCCCGGTGTCTGGGCTGGATATGTCGTGCACGAGGGAGGGATCCGCCAACTCGTCCGCCGGATCAGCGACCCGGGCTGTCTCGCTTGGACCGATCAGACCCGGCGAGCGGCGCTGGGGGCTTGGCGGTGGATTGCCCCCGGCCGATTGTCATCACGCTGTTTCAACCTGACCGGTTCAGCCGGTGACCAGCCAGGCCACCAGGCCGGCTTGCCCGAGGTGATAGGTGACCATGACGGCTAGATGGCCGAAGCGGCGCGGTTCCAGGAACCGGTTCCACGCCAGCGTTGCATCGGAGACATAGAACAGGCTGGCGCCCATCACCGCCCAGGGCGCCCGGGTCCCAAAGGCGCTGACCACCATGGCCGATATCACCACCAGGTACGCAATGACGGGTGGGACCATGTCTCGCTGCTCCCCTGCGGCCACCCCACCCACGATCTTGCGACCAACGGTGGCGATAGCCACCAACACCAACGCCAACCCAACCAGGCTGGCGGCCAGGGACGTCGGTGCCAGTTGGAGCCCGACTACATAGGCGAGATGGCCGACCAAAAATGACCCCAGCCCGGCGACGAACCATTTCTCGTCGAGCATCAAGAACACGTCGCCCGCCAACGAGAACACCAGGCCAGCAACCATCCACGTCCGAATGGCTGGGCTTAGCGTGGGAGCAACCGTTACGGCGACACCGATGAGGGCCAGCAGGGTTCCCGGCTTGGTGAAATACCGGACGGGGGTGCGGTCCGTCCACGTTGCCCACCAGTCGATGCAGGCAATGACCAGGGCCAGCCCGGCGAACGCCCAAGACGTCGAGTTCAGCACGGGCGACAGGTTACCCCTGCAGTGCATCGTCCCAGGTGAGACCAGCGGCGATGGCTTGGCGGTACTTGACCACCCGGGCGGGCATGTTCATGGCGAAAGCGCCGACCACCCGGCCATTGCGACCGTAGAGGGCGGTGAATCGCCGGTCCTCGATCGAGCCGGCAACCACCGCCAACTCATCGTCGGGCCGAACCCGGCCGGCGAGCTGAAGTTTGCGGTCGTACTGGTCGCTCCAGAACCACGGCACTGGCCCGTAGGCCATGTCCAAGGCTGGGTCCGAAGGCGACGCAGCCCAGGCGAGGAGGCGTCGGGCGGCATGGGCGCCCATGTCGATGGCGTGCTCCCAATGCTCGACGCGCATGACTTCGCCGAAGAGCGGGTTGGGCCAGCGGGCCACATCGCCAGCCGCCACGACGCCGGGCGCCGCGAGCGTGGTTTCGTCACACAGCACACCGTCGTCGAGGGTCAGGCCACTCCCCTCCAGCCACCCCGTGTTGGGGATCACGCCAATGCCAACCACCACAAGGTCGGCGGCGATGACGTTGCCATCAGATAACCGGACCCGCTCCACGCCGTGGTCGCCGGCCTCGATGGCCTCGACCCCGACCCCCAGCCGAAGGTCCACCCCGTGCTCGACGTGGACCTCGGCGACCACTCGACCGATCACGTCTCCCAGTACCCGAGAGAGCGGCTGCGGGAGCGGTTCAACCATGGTGACGGCGACCCCGCGGGCTCGACACGACGCCGCCACCTCAGCACCGATAAACCCGGCCCCAACCACGACTACCCGCTGCACACCAGCGCCCAGGGCTGCCCTAATGGCCAGGGCATCGTCCAAGGTGCGGAGGGTAAAGACGCCCGGGATGGCTCGGGTGCCTGGGATCCAGCGGGCGGCGGCCCCCGTGGCAATGACCAGGCCATCAAAGGGAACGGCGCGCCCGTCGGCCAGGGAAACGTGGCCAGCGGCAAGGTCCAACCCGATAGCGGCAACACCTCGTTCCCAGGTGAGCTCGAGTTCGGGTTTGGCCCCGGACGGGAGGGCGATGCGGTCCGCGTCCCATTGCCCGGTGAGTACCTGCTTGGACAGCGGCGGCCGATCGTACGGTGGGCCAGCTTCTTCGCCAACCACCGTGAGCGTGCCCGCGAAGCCTTCCGCCCTGAGCGTCTCCGCTGCTCGCATGCCGGCCAAGGACGCGCCGACAACAACGACGCGATCCATACTCAGCCTTCGAGGGTGATGGCCTGCTTGGGGCAGCGGGCGACCGCTTCGGTCACCTGCGCCCGGAACTCTTCTCCCGGCTCCTCTTGGAGCACGTAGAGGAAGTCATCTTCACGCACCTCAAACACCTCAGGCACGATATTCATGCACACCGCGTTGCTCTCGCACAGGTCAAAATCGACAACCACTCGCATGACAACTCCCGGAAATGGAACAGGTTCTATGGCCGCCAACCACGGTAGCCGCACCAGACCAGACAACTGATCAAGGGGGCGGGCCACTGATCAAGGGGGCAGGCAAGCCCGCACGTCGTCGATGGTCGTGCGGGGGTTGGTGATACACAGGCGCAGCACGGTCTCTCCCCGCCAGACCGTGGGCACAACAAAGCCGATCTGATCGGCCAGCAGTTGACCGCTCCACGCCGCGTACTGCTCACGGTCCCAGCCCACGCGGCGGAACACGACTACCGACAACTCCGGTTCGGTCACCAGTTCCAGGTGGGCGAGCGAGCGAACGAGTTCGGTTGCCGCTTCAGTGGTTCCAAGAGTGACGTCGACCCCATCGCGGTAGGCATTGGTCCCATGTACGGCGAGAGAAAACCAGGTGGGCAGGCCGCGCGCCCGGCGAGTGAGGTGAGGCGCATAGTCACTGGGCGACCAATCGTCGGTCGCCGTGAGCACCTCGAGGTACTCCGCGTGTTGGGTGAAGGTGCGCTTCGCCAGGTTCGGTTCGCGGTAGAGGATGGCCGCGCAGTCATAGGGCGCAAAGAGCCATTTGTGGGGATCGATGGTGAGGGAGTCCGCCCGCTCGATGCCGGCAAACAGATGCCGGCGGGTCGACGAGCACAGCGCGGCGCCGCCGTAGGCGCCGTCGACGTGGAACCAAGCGCCCAGATCTGAAGCGGCGTCGGCGGCGGCGGCGAGGTCGTCGACGGTTCCGGTGTTGGTGAGCCCGGCCGTCGCCACCACGGCACAGATGGAATTTCGTTGCTCTCCGGTGAGTGCGTCGAGGGCCGCCCGTAAGGTCTGAACCGTCATGCGATCGGCGCCGTCCACCTCGACCGGTAGCGACCTCAGATCCAGCAGATCCAGCGCCGCGGCGTTGGAGGAATGGGCGGCGGCCGACAACAGCACAACCGGTCGGCGGTCAGCCCGGCTCGGATCTGCATCGCGCCAAACCCGGCGGGCCACCGCAAGGGCCGAGAGGTTGGCGATAGAGCCCCCCGACACAAACGTGCCACCAGCGCCGGCGGGCAGCCCGGCTAGATCAGATAGCCAGCGCAGGGCCTGGTTCTCCGCGTAGACCGCACCGGAGCCTTCAAGCCAGCTACCGCCATAAATGCTGGTAGCACTGACGATCAGATCGAACAGGGTGGCCGCCTCGGTGGGCGCGGCCGGGATGAACGACAAATAACGCGGGTGGTCGATCGACAAGCAGGCCGGGCCCAGAACGTCCTCGAAGAGGCGCAACGCTGCGGTTCCCCCCAAACCCTCCGGCGTGATGGTCTGGCCGGCGAGCGCGGTGAGCTCCGCGAACGGGACGCAGAAATCCAATGGCGGCGGGTCCATCGCCATGCGCTCGGCCGTGAACTGGAAAACCAGCTCCATGAGCTCATGAGCCTGCTGGTCGTGGACGTGCATGCGTGCTCCAAACGGCAGCGGGGGGCGCGACAAGCGTACCGATCGTTTGCAGACCCGGATGGTGCCGACGCGTAGAATTTCGCCCGTCGAGACAAAGCCCGCCGACCGGCGGCCGGCACTCAGGGGGTTTGCATGACCGTCGATATCGGACGCATCGGAATCTGGAGCGGCGTGTTTGACGCCCACCCGACGGAAGCGGTCCGGGCGGCGTGCAAGCAGATCGAAGCGCTCGGGTACTCCGCTCTTTGGCTACCCGAAGCTGTCGGCCGAGACCCGTTCGTTGCTTCGGCCGTGTGCCTTTCCGCCACCAGCGAGCTGCGCCTGGCCACTGGTATCGCCAACATCTACGCCCGCGACCCCATGACCATGGCGGCCTGTCAGCGCACTCTTGCCGAGGCCTTCCCCGGTCGGTTTCTGCTTGGCCTCGGCGTGAGCCACCACCACCTAGTGACGCGGCTGCGCAAGCACGATTACTCCAAGCCCCGTTCGTACATGCAGCAGTACCTGAAGGACATGGACGCTGCCATGTTTCAAGCCCTCGGCCCTGCTGAAGATCCCGGCCGTGTGCTCGCTGCGCTTGGCCCGCGAATGCTTGAGACCGCGGCCACGCAGGCATCGGGAGCACACCCCTACCTGACCACCGCCGAGCACACGGCGACCGCCCGGGCGATCCTGGGGCCAGACGCACTGCTCGCTCCCGAGCAGATGGTGGTGGTGACTACCGATGACGCCGAGGCCCGACGCATTGCCCGCAACGCGCTAGCGGTCTACTTGCGGGCCCCGAACTACCAACAGAACCTCCGGACCATGGGCTTCGACGACACCGACTGGGCCGATCCTCGCGCCGCCAGTAACCGTCTCATCGATGCGCTGGTACCGCACGGCACCCCTGAGCAGATCAAGGCCCGGGTTGACGAGCATTTCGATGCCGGAGCCAACCACGTCTGCATCCAGGTGCTCCGAGCCGACAACCAAATCCCCAGTGGTGAATGGCAGGCCCTGGCCGAGGTACTCATCGATGCCTGAGGTAAAGCCTGTCGTCATCCACGAGTCCGACGTCCCCCTAGAGGGTGGCGAGGGTGCGTTCGAGGCGGTCACCTGGCGCACTCTCATCAGCGGCGACCGCACCCCTACCGCCGCCCTCACCGTCGGAGTGGCCGACGTGTCACCGGGCCAGCTGACACAGGCCGGGCTCCACC
>JANXNS010000195.1 GCA_025353965.1 Aquihabitans sp. | reverse complement strand
AACCGATCAAACCCGAGTGGGCGGATCAACGCCTGGAAGCCCATACTGAACGCCCTGACCATCCACTACGGCGACCGCATCCAGGCCGCCAACTAACCATGACCATCACGGCCGGTTACACAAAGAATCTGACAGTCCCTCATGGAGCGATAGCCGAATTTGAGCGGTAGTGGTTGCGTTGCGGGGTGCTGTTCCCTATGTTTCCCACTCTTATGATGGGAATGGCTCATTGAGCATCGACTGGGTCATTGCTTTGGCTGGTGCCGGGGTGGGCTTCATCGTGGGTCTTACCGGCATGGGCGGCGGGGCACTGATGACGCCGATGCTGGTCCTCGTCTTTGGGATCACCCCGGCGGCGGCGGTGGCGAGCGACCTGGTGGCGGCGGTGATCATGAAGCCGGTGGGCGGGTTCGTGCACCTCCGGCGGGGAACGGTCAACCTCAAGCTGGTCGGGTGGCTAGTGGCCGGGTCGGTCCCCGCGGCCTTCTTCAGCGTGTGGATGCTCAGCCTGGTTGATAACCCGGACAGGATCGACAAGATCGTCAAGACGTCGGTGGGCGCGGCATTGCTCCTTGCGTCCATCGCCATGGTGGCCAAGGGCGCCTTCTCCGGGCGCCGCCACCTTGCGGGTTCGGCCAAGGAGCTCAAGATTCGTCCGGTCCCCACATTGCTGATCGGTGCGTTTGGTGGCCTAGTGGTGGGCCTCACCTCGGTGGGGTCGGGCTCGCTGATCATGGTGGCGCTCATGATCTTGTATCCGACGTTGGTTGCCTCGGAGTTGGTGGGCACCGATCTTGTCCAAGCAGTTCCGCTGGTTGCGGCCGCTGCGCTCGGCCACATCATCTTCGGGAAGGTGGAATTTGGTCTCACTGCATCGCTGGTGGTGGGAGCGGTTCCGGGTGTGTATTTCGGGGCCCGTGCCTCGTCACGCAGCCCCGATCACCTGATCCGACCCATCTTGGCGATGGTGTTGATTCTGTCGGGGCTGAAGATGCTCAATGTTTCGACTCCGATTGTTGGCGGGCTGGCGGTGTTCCTCGCAACGGTGACCGCAGTGATGGTCGTTCGTGGTTCCAAAGGCCAGACGCAAGCCGAAAAATCCTTGACCGATCAGGAGGTCTAAACCGCTTCCCTTCCCGTACGATGGCGGCCGAAACATGTAGCGGAACGGCCTGGAGCGAGCGCCCATGAGTGAATCTGAGGCGTTCGCGTCGTCGGCCGATGTAGTCATCGAGACGATCGACCTGACCAAGGTGTATCCCGGTGATGTGACCGCCGTAGATGGGCTCAATCTCACGGTTCAACGGGGCGAGATTTTCGGGTTGCTCGGGCCCAATGGCGCCGGCAAAACCACCACCGCGGGGATGCTCACGACCCGAGTTGTGCCCACGTCTGGGCGGGCCATGGTGGGCGGGGTCGATGTCTGGGCCCACCCCGCTCGGGCCAAGTCCTTCATTGGGGTTGTGCCGCAAAGCAACACGCTTGACCGGTCGCTCAATGTCCGTGAGAACCTGGTTTTCCACGGCCGCTATTTCGGTATGAGCGTGAAGGTGGCCAAGGCAGAAGCCGACGACCTCTTGCAGCGGTTCCGCCTGGCCGAACGGGCTGACGCACCGGTGCTGGCCCTGTCGGGCGGGATGGCGCAGCGGTTGATGGTTGCCCGCTCGGTGATGCACCGGCCCGCCGTGCTCTTTCTCGACGAACCAACCGCTGGTCTTGATCCCCAGAGCCGCATCGCCATGTGGGAAATCCTCGGCGAACTCCATGGTGAAGGTCAGACCATCCTCCTCACCACTCACTACATGGAGGAAGCCGATCAGCTTTGTGACCGGGTCGCCATCATCGACCGAGGCAAGCTCCTGGCCCTGGACACACCGGCTGCGTTGCGTGCCTCCACCGGGATCGACACCGTTGTCACCATCACCGCCGAAGGCGACCTTGATGCACTGGCGGAGCTGCTGCTGACTGGCATTGCCGGAGCAACCCATGTGTCGGTGGCCGACGGCAAGGTGCTCCTGGAAGTGAAAGGCGCGGCTGGGGTTTTGCCCGCAGTGGTCCAACTGGCCGATGACAAAGGCCACCCCGTTCGAGACCTATCGATCACCGAACCGACCCTGGAAACAGTCTTTATCAAGCTCACCGGAAAGGACCTTCGGGAATGATGGACACACCTTCCGTTTCTGTTTCCACCGCATTCCGGGCCTTGCTGGCCCGGGACCTCTATGTGTTGCGGCACAATCTCAAAGAATTCATTCCAAGGACGGTGCTTCAACCGCTTCTCTTGGTGTTTGTCTTCACCTACGTTTTCCCCAAGATCGGGCAAGGCGTTGGCGGCGGAAAAGCGGCTGAAGGTTTCTCCACCATGCTGGTGGCCGGCGTGTTGGGCAGCGTGATCTTGTTCCAAGGGATCCAATCGGTCGCCCTCCCACTGGTGTCGGAATTTGGCTACACCCGTGAGATCGAGGATCGAGTCTTGGCCCCCCTGCCGGTGGAATTGGTGGCCGTCGAGAAGGTGGTTGCTGGCGCATTGCAGTGCTTGCTGGCCGCGCTGATCGTGTTTCCGATTGCCTATTTCGTGCCGGCAACCCCGGTGAATATCACCTATAACTGGCTGATCCTGATCTCCTTTGCCCCACTGGCGTGCGTGGCTGCTGCGTCTCTCGGGCTCATGTTCGGGACCATGTTCGACCCCCGAAATGTGCCGCTGCTGTTCGGAATTATCGTTGTCCCGCTCACGTTCCTGGGCTGCATTTACTTCCCTTGGCAGAGCCTGGAAGCCATACCCTGGCTCCAATACCTGGTACTGCTCAACCCACTGGTTTACATAAGTGAAGGGTTCCGGGCCGCGCTCACCCCAGTACCACATATGCCATTACTGGCCATCTATCCCGTCATGCTCGCCTTCACCGGGCTGTTCCTCTGGCGGGGAATCGCTGGGTTCAAAAGGCGAGTTCTGTCCTAGGACTCCTGCGTGATCTGGGCGGGCAGGTCCTCACCCGAGTGCTGGTCGACAGCTGTTTCGCCCACGCCGGTTATGCGGACGACCGCAGTGCCCGCATCGTCGGAGGCGCGGAGGTCTACCTCCGCGGTGATCGACCAGGCGTGGTCGTCGTCGGGGTCATCGATGATCTGGCGGACGAGCCAACGATCTGGTTGCTCGTCTATCTGCAGCCACGACGGGTTGCGGGCATCGGCCCCGATCCCCATGGTTTCGTAGGTCTCGAAGTACTGGGCCATCGCGGCAAACCACCGTTCCCCGGTCCAGCCGTCTTCCCCATCCAAGATCTCCAGCTCGTGCCAACGACGCAGTGCAACGAGCTCGACCCGTTGGAACAAGGCGTTGCGGACCAGCACCAAGAAGGCGCGGCGGTTGGCGGTGACCGGCGGCGGGCGGGTGTCCAACGGGGTCTCGGTGGGCAGCGGATCCGCCGGGTTGCGGAGCTCTTCCCACTCGTCGAGGAGGCTGGAATCCACCTGGCGAACCAACTCGCCAAGCCACTCGGTGATATCGAGCAGTTCCTCGGTCTTGGCCTCTTCTGGGATGGTGCGGAACAGGGTTTTGTAGGCATCGGTGAGGTAACGCAGCACCGTGCCCTCCGAGCGGGCCAGGTTGTAAAAGCGCACGTAATCCGAGAAATCCATGGCCCGCTCGAACAGATCCCGGGCCACGGACTTGGGCTGCAGGGGGAAGTCCGCCACCCACGGATGGCTCTGGCGGTAGACCTCGAACATGGGGTCCAACAGCTCTACCAACGGCTTGGGATGGCTGATCTTCTCCAACTCCGCCATTCGCTCCTCGTACTCCATGCCCGCCGCCTTCATCTGAGCCACCGCCTCACCCTTGGCCTTGGACACCTGCGCGGCGATGATCTGGCGCGGGTCGTCCAACACCGCTTCAACGATCGACAACATGTCGAGTGCATACGTCTCAGATTCACGGTCGAGCAGCTCGAAGGCCGCCAGCGCAAACGGGGACAGCGGCTGATTGAGGGCGAACTCGGCCTGGAGATCGATGGTCACCCGCACCGTGCGGTTGCGGTCATCGGGCTCGGCCAATTCCTCCACCACACCGGCCTCCAGCAAGGCCCGCTCGATCTCGCCGGCGCGCTCCACGTGTCGGAGCCGGTTGGCGTCGGTCTCGTAGTTGTCATCCAACAATCGAGCCAGCGCGGCCCGGCCGTCTCCCGGCCGATCGAGCACGTTGATGAGCATGGAATGGGTGACCTGAAAGCTCGACGTGAGCGGCTCCGGGGCCGCGGCCACCAACCGGTCGAACGTGGGCTCTCCCCACGACACCACCCCGGGCGGCGGCTTCTTCTTGACCAGTTTGCGGACCTTCTTGTCGTCCGCGGTCTTGGCCGCCGCTTTGGCCGCCGACTTGGCATTGTCGATCACGTGATCGGGTGCCAAGGCCAGGACCGTGCCCATGGTGTCATAGCCCGCCCGCCCTGCTCGGCCGCCGATCTGATGGAACTCACGAGCCGAAAGGAGACGCGTGCTGGTGCCGTCATACTTCGACAATCCGGTGAACACGACGGTTCGGATGGGCACATTTATGCCCACGCCAAGGGTGTCGGTCCCGCAGATCACCTTGAGCAGCCCCGCCTGCGCCAGACGCTCGACCAAACGTCGGTACTTGGGCAACATGCCCGCGTGGTGCACGCCTACGCCGTGGCGTAGGTAACGCGACAGCGTCTTGCCGAAGCCAGCCGAGTACCGGAACCCGCCGATCATGGCGGCGATCGAGTCTTTTTCCTCCCGGGTGCAGAGGTTGATACTCAGTAACGCTTGGGCCCGTTCCACCGCCGACGCCTGCGTGAAATGCACCACATAGACCGGCGCCTGATGGGTTGAGAGAAGCTCCTCCAGCACCTCGGTGAGCGGGATCATCTTGAACTGGTGAACCAGTGGGACGGGCCGAGTGACTGAGGTGATGACCGCGACCGGGCGGCCCGTGCGTTCGGGCAAATCCTCGGCGAAGCGGGACACGTCGCCCAGGGTGGCCGACATGAGAATCTGTTGCGCGTCGACCAACTCCAGCAAGGGCACCTGCCACGCCCAGCCCCGTTCCGGATCCGCGAAGTAATGGAACTCGTCCATCACTACCTGGCCCACGTTGGCGGCCCGGCCTTCCCGCAAAGCCAAGTTGGCCAGGATCTCTGCCGTACAACAGATGATCGGTGCATCGTGATTGACCGAGGCATCGCCAGTCATCATGCCGACCTTGTCCGCTCCGAATGTGACCGACAAATCGAAGAACTTTTCCGAGACCAACGCCTTGATCGGTGCGGTGTAAAAGCTGCGCCGCCCCTCTGCCAAAGCAGTGAAGTGAGCCGCGGTGGCCACCAAACTTTTGCCCGACCCCGTGGGGGTATTCACGATCACATGAGACCCAGCCACGATCTCCAGGAGGGCCTCCTCCTGCGCGGGATAGAGCGACAGCCCGCGATCTGCCACCCAACCCATGAAGGCGTCGATGATTTCCTCGGGGTCGCCCGACGTCGGCACCCGATCGCCCAGGTTGGCGAAGACCTCAGGAGCGGTGGCGTCGGTCACTCACCTAGCGTACGGGCCATCACCAGTAGCTGGTGCCGGGCGCGCCCTTGAATGGGCCCACCACCTTCGACGTGATCCAGCCCCCGTAGAAGCTCCCCTCGTTGCTCACCACCCGCTCATCGTCCACGAAGCAGTCGAGCTTCTGTGCGTAGAACCCGAAATGATCGCAGAGCGCAGCCGACGACGCGTTTGGTGTTGGGTACCACCACGCGGCCTCCGCGACCAAGTGGTCGCCGACCACAACATCGGCGTAGGACGCGCTGCCCTTCCACTCGCAAAATGTGTGCAGCGGGTTGGGCCGCAGCAGCGCCTCGTCCACGTCGCCGGGAGGAAAATAGAAAGCGGGCGGCTGACTGGTCTCCAACACCCGCAGGCCACGCCGGGTTTCTGCCACCACGATTCCCTGACATTCCACCCGTAAATGGGTTGCCGTCTGCTCGAGACGAGGAGGACGGGGATAGTCCCAGACTGATTCCTGGCCGGGCCCGGGCTCGATGCGTTGGGGACGGAGCATGTCCCAGCCTGTACCGGGCGAGCCCAGTTCACAACCCAATCAATACGGTAAAATGTCGGTGCGAACGGTAGAATTGTCTGACCATTCCGAAGGGAATCAGTTCGTGGATCTCACTGTTGTCGCCATTCCTGCCTACTTCGGCGGGATGGGTGCCGAATACGCGTGGCTCAAACGGACCGTTGCCGAGCGGGGCGTCACCCCCGGTGACTACGAGCGAAATGACACCATCGCCAGCCTGACTATGGGCACCGTCAGCCTCATAGCCCCGCTCGTCATGGGCAAGATTCTGGCCCCCATCACCCCCGGAAAGGGCCGTTACGGCAAAGCGTTGTTGGGCCTTGCCCTCGGCGCCGCTGCCGTCACCACCGTGGCCGACGTGATCACCCGCAGAAATGCTGGCCACCTACCGCCCGCCGGCATGGTCCCGTCCACGCTCAAGCCCGATCCTGGGTCAGCACCCGTTGCGCGCCGGGCCTCGCTCGCGTCGCGGGTGGCGTCCTCCGCGGCGCTCACCGCCGTTGCTGCGGGTGGTGTCGCCGTGGCCAGCGGATGGGCCGCTCGGACGACTGGGCGCAAGCTCTTTGACAAGCGCCCCGGACCGGACCTTGGGCGCGGGCCGGTTGCGGTGGTAGGGGCCATCGTCGCCTGGGACTTCATCTACTACTGGAACCACCGTCTCTCCCACGAGAGCCGCCACCTCTGGGCGTACCACGTCGTCCACCACTCCAGCGAGCACTACAACCTGTCCACCGCACTCCGTCAGCCGGTGGCGGACTCCTTCATTTCATCGGTCCCGCAGGGTCTACTGGGCCTCATGGGGTTTTCGCCGGACGTGATCGAGACAGCACGAGGCGTCAACCTGCTGTACCAATTTTGGATCCACACCGAGACCATTGCATCGCTTGGCGCCGCCGAGAAGATCCTCAACTCACCGTCGCTTCACCGGGTGCATCACGGCTCCAACAGTCAGTACCTTGACCGCAACCACGGCGGCATTTTCATCATCTGGGACCGCCTCTTTGGCACGCACGAGTTGGAAGATGAGCCGGTGATCTACGGCCTCACCAAGAACATCGAGACCTACAACCCGGTGGCCATTGCCACCCACGAGTACGGCGACATGTTCCGCGATTTTCGTGAAGCAACCAACTGGACTGACCGGCTCTCCTATGTATTCCGCGGCCCCGGCTGGGATCGTGGCCTCACATGTGAGCGGGTTGGACCGGCGCCGAATAGGCCTTGGGCGTGATGCGGGTCCGAAGGGAGTAACAGCCGATGGCCACCATGAAAGAGATCCCGGCGAGACCAATGATTCGGCCGGTTGCATTTACCCGGAGGGTGTCAGACCCACACCGCACCGCATTGTCGAGCGGCCAGTTGGCTTCGTTGGCCTGCACCTGTATGGCCAGACCCGTATCGCAAACCACCGGGTTCAGGAACTGGATGGGCCGCGGGTAGAAGAAGCCAAAGACAATCACCAGCGGGACGGCCATCAAGAGCAACCGGCCCAGCCAGGTGAGGATCACCTGCCCGTTGGAGTGGGTGCGTCCGTTCGAGCTCACCATGCCCTATCGGCTTGCCGGACCGGATCATGAATGAATCTCGAGGTGAAATTCACTCACCCCGGTCTGGCCACCCCGACCAGGAGCGGGAGGTAGTCGGCCAGGGTCGCTACGGCGAGGTCGCTGACCTTGCCGGCGTCGTCCCAGCCGCGGAGACGGACCGCATCTTCATGGGCAGGGTGGCTGGCAAACCGCTCCTGTTCAGCGGCAGACATGGGCCCGCCCTGGCGGACCAGGCTTCGACGTGAGCCATCGGAAAGGCCTTGGTGATAGCGCGGATCCTCTGCGCACCGGTAGCGCTTGGCGGCGACGTGCAGGGCGATCGGGCCAGTGACCGAAGCCGGGAACAGCGCCCCCAACCAGCGGGCGCCGCTGGCCTCATGGGTGAGATCAACGTCTACTTGCCCACTGGTCAACCCACCATCTCGCAGCTCCAACAAGTGCCCGGTGTCGTGCAGGAGCGCGGCCGCGACCAGGGCATCGGTTGCGCCTTCAGCCCGGGCATGGGCCGCCGTCTGGAGGGCATGTTGGAGCTGGCTCACGTCCTCGTCGTAGCGCTCCGTTCCCCAACGCGAGAACAGGTCCACCACCTCCTGAACCGAAGTGGCGGGCATCAGAGGGACCGGCCCTGGAAGTCGTCGATCAACGACACCTGGACTTTGCCATCGGCGCGCCCGTCGCCCGCCGCGAAGCGGGCCACCTTCTCACGGTAATACTCCCCCCGAAGATCTCCCTCGGACCGGGCGTTGTAGGTCGGATACAAGGCCCGTCGGGGGACCCCGGACGTGTTTGGGCCACTGCGGTGCGGCGTGCGCGAATGGAACCAGAGCGTTGATCCCGCCGGGACCTCCACCGCAACCCACTCAAAGGCAGCCACTAGGTCTGGGCGGACGCAGCCGCTCTCGTCCATGGGAAGGACCTGGTGATGCCGAGCCTCCACCACCTCAAGGCAGCCGTTGGCCAGGGTGGAATCGTCGACCGCAACCATGCAGGACACATGGCTGTCGATGAACGGGTAGGCCGGAGCATCTTGGTGCGGGGCGTAGCCAGCACCGCCGGCCAACTTATAATTAACTTTCTCCTTGTAGAGCACGGCGGGCTCGCCCAGCAAGGCCGACGCGGTGGACAACATGGTCCCCGCGGTGAGTAGCTCACGAAGCCCGTCATGGAACGGGACGATGTTCTCGCTCCGGCACAACTTGGGCCCGTCGTCGGTGAGCTCGCGGTGATGCATCCATTCGCCATCCGCGTCAGGCCATGCCGCCACCTCGTTCACCCACGCCTGCAGTTCGGCGACGGCGTTTTCCCCCTCGAGCGTGCGGGTAAGCAGCCAGCCCTTCTCCTGGAAGTGGTCCACGCCGGCACCGATTGTCACGCTTGTCACGCCCCCAGTCTGGCCGCAGTTCCCCGTGAAGGCGACCCCACCGCTGATGCCGCGGTGGCAGCGGAGGCCCCCGCGGCCACGAACGCTTGGTATACGGCGACGGAGACAGGCGTCGCCACGCTGACCCAAGCGAACGCGCAACCCGCGGCCGCGGCCGCATCAGAGTCGACTTCCCGGTCGCCCACGAACAAGACGCGTGTCGCATCGGTGAGGGCGAGGCGGCGAAGGACCTCCACGATCCCGGCGGGGTCCGGCTTGGCCGCGCCGATGTCGACCGACGTCACCAGCGCGGTCAGCAGGGTCGTGACGCCCTCCGCCTCCAGCAGTGAACGCACCACGGCCTCCGTCATCACCGAGGTATCGGTGACCGCACCGAGCGCGAGACCCGCCGCGGCCAATGCCGTCAACAGGCGAGGCGCATGATCCAAGTAGGTCACCGCCAGGCGATCAACCGGGGTGCCCGGCGCCGCCTCCTGCACCAACGTGCCGCCTATGTCGAACACCACGGCATCGAAGGGAAACGGCGGCTGGTCGGTCATGGTTGGTCCTCTTGCGGGGGCTTGGTGGTGATCAGGGTGACCAGTGCGGCCAGATCGATGTGGGCCTCAAGGGCGTCGGCCACTCGGTCGAACTGCGCGGTGCGAGCAGCCGCGAAGCTCACCCCGGCGGACACAAACGTTTTGCCCCGACGGCGGGCCACCTCGACCAAGAACGCGGCGCGAAACTCGTCCGGTTCGAAGAGGCCGTGCAGGGTGGTGCCCAGGACGCGACCGTCCACGGTGTCGATCGCGCCTTCCGCCTCGGCGCCGGTTTGGTCCGTGGCGAGGTGGATCCACGGCTGGGCTTGGCCGCGCTGGACCCGGCCGTGGTGAATCTCGTAGCCGGTGATGGGCCTGTCCAGGGCCAGGCCGGTGCGCTGCCGAGTGGTCTTTTCCAGGTCAAAGGTTGTCACCACATCCAACAGGCCGAGGCCGCCAACGGGTTCCCGGTTCGTGGACTCAACCCCCTTGGGGTCCGAGATTACCTGGCCCAGCATCTGATAACCCCCGCACACACCAAGCACAATCGGGCCGTTCGGCGTGGCGGTTGCGTCGGTGATGGCCCGATCCAGATCCTGCTCGCGGAGCCAAGCCAAGTCGGCCAGCGTGGCCTTGGTGCCAGGCAAGATCACCAGGTCCGGCTGACCAAGCGCGGCCCCGGACTCCACATACCGGACCGACACCCCCGGCTCGATCGACAGTGCGTCGAGATCGGTGAAATTCGACAAGCGGGGAAACCGGACCACGGCCACATCGAGGCGATCCGATCCGGCTTCGGCCGCGGTCGCAGGCCTGGGCCGCAACCCATCAAGACCGAGCGAATCCTCCGCATCAAGCGCAATATCGCGGAGCCACGGCACCACGCCCAGGGTGGGGACACCGCAGCGGGCTTCGAGTTGCTCGGTGCCGTCGAGCAACAGCGCAGGGTCCCCTCGCAGCTTGTTGATCACGAACCCACCCACCAGGCGGCGATAGCGGGCCGGGAGCAGATCGACCGTGCCATGAAGGGCGGCAAATACGCCGCCACGGTCAATGTCGCCCACCACGATGGCATGCACATTTGCCTCGTGGGCGATGCGCAGGTTCACGATGTCGTGGCTCAGCAAATTGATCTCCGCCGGGCTACCAGCGCCCTCGATCACCACGACATCGAACCGGGACCGAAGGTCCGCCAACGCGGCCAAAACCTGCTCGAGAAGCTGGGGTTTGAACTCGTGGTACTCCGTGGCAGTGAGGTGACCCGCGGGACGACCCATCACCACGACCTGGCTTGTCCGCTCACCCGTCGGCTTGAGCAACACCGGGTTCATGGCCACCTCGGGTACCGCCCCCGCAGCGAGCGCCTGTACCCCCTGTGCCCGCCCGATCTCATGGCCGGAAGGCGTCACGAAACTGTTGTTGGCCATGTTTTGGGCCTTGAACGGCGCCACCCGAATACCTTTGCGGGCCAACAAGCGACACAAGCCAGTGACGACCTGGCTCTTGCCCGCATCCGAGGTAGTCCCGCAGACCATCAGGCCACCGCGCAGGTCCGCGTCGAAAGGTGAGGTCACGAGATCTGCTCGAGGGCGGCGGCCAGCCGTAGCCGGTTCGTATCGTTGGGGACGCCGATCCGGACGGTGTCCTCGAGCCCGAAGCTGGTGCAATCGCGCACCACAATCCCGTGCGGCGCCAAGCTCTCTCGCAGGTCCCCTGCGCTCGGCACCAGCACCCAGGGCGCGTCGGCGGCAACGGCCTGATGGCCGAAGCTACCCAACAGGTCCACCAGCTCGCGGCGGAGTCGGATGACCTCCTGGTGCCAACCGGGGAGATCCACGGTGTGGAGCAGGTCGGGGAGCGCCTCGCACACCAGCCCGCCGACCGACCAGCCCGGTTGAGCGACGCGCACCGCAGCCAGCAGGCGGTCGCCTTCGTCGGTCTCGGGAGCCAAGAAATAGCCCACTCGCAGACCTGGACAGGCCAACAACTTGGTCAGCGAACCCACCACAATGGATCCGTTGCGGTGGTCGCCGCGGGTCCAGGTAGTGGTGGCCATGGGCCAGAACGCTTCGTCCCACACACCCGCCGTGTCAGCCGCCGCCGCCAGCTGCCCCGACGGGCTGTGTGGGTTGCTCCGCCACCGCGGCACGATTGGCTGGGTGAGTGAGGGGGTGCGTGGGTACAGGGAGAAATCGGGTTCGTCGACCACCCCGCCGACGATCGCTCCGACCAGGGCGATGGCCTCGGCGCCGCCGTTGGTGAGCACGACCCGGCTGGGCTCCACCTCGAGCTGTTCAGCCAGGGCCGCGGTGGCCCGGGTCGCGTCCGGATAGCGGCCAAGCGCGGCCAGGTGGTGGGCCGCGATCCGGCCCGGGTCGGGCGCCGCCGGGTTCAGCGAGGCCGACAAATCGAGGACGTCGGCCAGATCGATACCCAGTGCGGCGGCCACGCGGGCGCCGTCGCCGCCGTGGGCGCCGGGCACCGGTAGGGCGACACAGTGCTTGGTCACGGCGCCTCCGGGGTTGTGGTCGGCCGGCGGGTGATCCGGCCCACCATGCTCGCGGCGGCGAGCATGGCGGCCAAGGTCAAGCCCACATCTCGAGCCAGGGTACGGGCGGCGGCAATGTCGGCGGGGGTGGGCGGCTTGCCGTCGCTGAGCGGGGGGCGTTTCTCCACGCGATCGCCATACCTACTGGTCCCGCCCAGGCGGAGGCCGAGCGCCGCCGCAAACGCTGCCTCGATCACGCCCCCGTTCGGCGACGGGTGCCCGGGTGCGTCATCGCGAACGGCCCGGCCGATGGCGCCGGCGGCGCCGGGACGAACCACCACCACCAGCACGGCCCCGACCCGGGCCGGGACCCAGTTGGCGGCATCGTCGAGGCGGGCGCTGGCCCAACCGAACTGCTCGTAGCGCGCCGAGTGGTGGCCCACCATGGCGTCGAGCGTGTTGGTGGCCCGGTACCCGAGCGCCCCGGCCCCGCCCGCGAGCGCGGCCCAGAGCGCAGGGGCGACAACGGCATCGATGGTGTTCTCCGCCAGGGACTCAATGGTGGCCCGGGCCATCTCGCCCGCATCCAGGCCCGACGGGTCCCGCCCCACCAAGGCCGGCAGAAGCCCCCGGGCCCGGTCCAGATCGTCGGCGAGCAACGCTGTCTCCACGTCGGCCGCTGCTTGGTCCAACGCTTTCCCCGCCACCGCAAGGTAGGTCGACCCGGCGGTGGTGTGAGCGAGCGCACCAACCCCGGCGCCAACACCGATCCCAAAGGCCGCATGGGCCATGCCCGACACGCGGTTGTCGGCCCACAGCTTGGCCTCGCTGGTCCGCATCAGCCGGCCGAACAACGAGACGGGGTGCGGTCGAATCGGGGGCTCACCAAAGACGCGGTCGGCCACGATTCCCAGTGCTGCACTACTGGCTCGGCCAGCCGTCACCATTTGGCCGCCGCCACCACAAGCGCAAGGGTCTCGCCCACCAGTCCGAGCGCACCGAGCACGTCGCCCGTGAACCCGCCGATCCGGCGCTGCGCCAGGGCCACCACCGCGACGGCACCCACGAGGAACGCGGCGGTGGCCGCCAGCCCGGCGCGCCCATCAGTAGCGGTGGCCAAGGCCCCGCCCACCACGATGCCGGTGACCGCCAAGGCCGGCGCCAACCGGTCGCCCAGAAACGCCGCGGCCAAGCCCCCCGGCCGGGCATACGGGCGCGTCAGCGCCACCAAGGCCATCGCCGACCGGCTCACGCACCACAGGCCCACGATCAGCCCGACCGCGACCGGCTGCGAGCCGAGGGCGACCACCCGCACCATGATCACCACCGCTACGACGGCCACGGCGAACGCGCCGGTTGTGGGGTCGGCCATGACCTCGAGCCGACGATCCCGGTCCAGGTGGGGGAGTAGGCCATCCGCGCTGTCGGCCAGCCCGTCGACGTGGAGCAGGCCGGTGATCGTCAGGTCTACCGCTACCACAATCGCCGCGGCCAACAGCGGCGGAAACGCCTGGTCGGCGGCCCACCAGGTGGCGCCAACGAGCAGGCCGAGTGCCGAGCCGGCGAGTGGGAACCAGCGCATGGTTCGCCCGTCAGGCGTGCGGCCAGTACCGGCAATGGTGAGGAAGGCAAGGGCACCGAGCATCAGTCCGTCGGCTCTGACCTGGCGGCGGGGAGCAGTAGCACGCGACCGGCCACCACCAGCCGCACGTCGTCGCCGAGCGCGGCCACGGCCTGGTTCAATGTGCCGATGGCGTCGACAAACCAGCGACCCGATTCTGAGGCCGGATGCACCGCTAAGCCCACCTCATCGGACACGACCACGGTGTCGCCATCTCGCTCCGCCAGAGCGGCGAGGACACTCCTTGCGTCGGGGGCATCGGGGTACCCCGCCGCCACCCACGGTCCCAGCGAATCCAACAAGACCGGGCCGGTCGTGGCCCGCAAAATGGCCGGGAGATCCGTGCCAGCGTCGACGGTGACCCACGAGGCCGGACGCCGCGCCCGGTGCGCGGCCACCCGCCCGGCCAGCGAAACGTCGTCGGCGCCAAGCAACGCGGTGGCCACATAGGTAACCGGTCGACCAGCGGACATCACGGTGACGAGACGCTCGGCCTCAGCGGATTTACCCGACCGGGCTCCGCCCAAGACCAGCGCGATCCTCGGACGGTGGGCGGCGTTGCCGGTCATGACGCGCGAACGGTAGCAGCAGCACGTTCCGCCTTCCTTGAGCGGCCGCTACGGTCGGCGCCATGGTCGCCCAGGAACCGCTACTGCTCGTGAACACCGGACACGGGAAGGGCAAATCGTCTGCCGCGTTCGGGGTGATGGCCCGTGGATCCATGCGGGGCTGGACCGTCGGCGTCGTCCAATTCGTAAAGGGTGGCAAGTGGAAGACCGGCGAACGGAAGTTGGCCGACAAGCTCGACATCACCTGGCACACCCTGGGCGACGGTTTCACCTGGGAAAGCGACGACCTTGACGAGACCGCCGCCAAAGGGCGTCACGCGTGGGATGTGGCCACCGCCATGTTGGCGTCCGGCCACTATGACCTGCTCATTCTCGACGAATGCACCTACATCATGAAGTACGGCTGGGTGCCGGTTGCGGACGTGGTCGCCAGCCTGGAGGCCCGTTCCACACGCACCAACGTGGTCCTCACCGGCCGCGATTGCCCCCAAGAAGTTATCGACATCGCCGACACCGTGACCGAAATGGTCAAGGTCAAGCACGCCTACGAGCGCGGCATCAAAGCCCGCAAAGGCATCGAGTACTGACCATGCCGGCCGCACGGTTGCCCGCACGGATTGTGGTGGCAGGAACGCATTCCGGAGCGGGGAAGACCTCGGTGGCTACCGGCTTGGCCGCCGCGCTGGTTGCCTCCGGGCATCGAGTGGCGACGGCCAAGGTGGGCCCCGATTTCATCGATCCCGGCTATCACGGCGTGGCCACCGGGCGGCCTGGCCGCAACCTGGACGCCTGGATGAGCGGCGCCGACGCCATCGCCGCCTTGGCCGAACGCGCCGCAGGCGATGCCGACCTCTTGGTAGTCGAAGGTGTGATGGGCCTCTTCGACGGAGCGGCCTCGGCCGTGCCCGGTGCGGTCGATCTCACCCGCGACGACGCCTCCACTGCCCACGTGGCCAGGCTCCTGGACGCGCCGGTCGTGCTGGTGGTGGACGCCGCGTCCATGAGCCGGTCAGTAGCCGCCATTGTTCACGGCTTCGCATCGTTCGACCCCGACCTCCGGGTGGCGGGCGTGATCCTCAACCGGGTCGGCAGCGACGGCCATGAGCGATTGCTCCGCGACGCGCTCGAACCGCTCGCC
>JANXNS010000181.1 GCA_025353965.1 Aquihabitans sp. | reverse complement strand
CCAGCCCCCACCCCCACCCGGAGGCCAGCCGCCGCCTGGGAGCCAGCCCCCACCCCCACCCGGAGGCCAGCCGCCTCCTGGGGCATGGCAGCAACCACCACCAGCCGCTCCCAAGCAAGGTGCGGGCTGCGTGAAGATCGGACTCATCGTTCTCGCTGTCTTCGTCGTGCTTGGCATCCTCGGTGCGGGGTGCCTCGCCTTGGCTGGCAACGAGGTGGCGAAGGAGATCGACAAGTCGCTAACGACCGAGCCAGGCAAGACGGTCACCGACGATCCGAGCTCGGACGACCCGGATAGCTCGACTACCGAGGACGGCAAGCCAAGCAAGGAACCGGTCGTCGTCACGGGTTTCACGAAGTACGAGGCTCTTGGCGAGACGTGGGTGTCGGTCGGGATGGTTCTCACAGACTTGTCAGGTGGAAGCCAGGAATTGACGGTCAGCCTCTTGGATGCGGAAGGCAACCCACTCGCAACGACCACCGAGTACGTAGGTTCTGATCGCGATGGAGGCGAGGTCCTCGCTTACGCCAACTTCACGGACAACACGCCCGACGTTGCCAGTGTCCGAGTTGACCTCACGAATGCGTCGAGCTTCACGGACGCAGAGCCGTTCAAAGTCGACATTGCGAGTCAGGAGTTCGACGGGAACTTCTGGAGCATTAAGGGCACCGCAACCAACGAAGGCACCGAGAACATCGATGGTCTGGCGAGGATCACCTGTGTCGGTTTCAAGGGAGGTAAGCCTGTTGCAGGTACGAGCACTTTCCCGGACACGATGGTGCCCGGAGCGAAGGTTGCCTGGGAGGCGAATGACACGTTTGACCCACAGGCCGACGAGGTGCGATGCCAGGGAGAGAACTGACCTCCGCCTCGTGACGCTCGGGGCTGAAGCTTCCGAGGGTTGCTCAACATGACCAGCGGAGTTTCGTGGCAGGTGCGCTTGCGACACATCTATTGTAATAGACTTGTCAGTGCAGGTCAGCACGCTGTAGCGTTCATCCCATGAAGCTCACTGCGTACATTCGAGTCAGCACAAGTGGCCAAGCAGATGACGGTTACGGCTTGGAGGTCCAACGCAAGGCCATCGAACGGTGGGCCAAGGCCAACGGTCACAAGGTGGTGCGGTGGTGCTCCGATGCGGGAGTAAGTGGTGCGCTTGATGCGGTAGACCGTGAGGGCTTGTCGTGCGTCATCGAGGCGGTGGAAAGTGGCGAGGCTCAGGGTGCGGTCATTGCTCGCCTTGATCGTCTGGCGAGGACCCTGCACGTCCAGGAGGCGGCACTGGCGCACCTCTGGCGTTCTGGCGGGACCGTGTTCACCGTGGAGGGCGGCGAGGTTCTCCAAGACGATCCCGAGGACCCAATGCGTCGGGCGATGCGTCAGATGGTCGGAGTGTTCTCCGAGCTTGAGCGGTCCATGATCGTGAAGCGTCTGAAGGATGGGCGACGGACCAAGGCGCAGAAGGGCGAGTACGCCTATGGAAGCCCGCACTACGGCTTCCGAGCGGAGGGTGGTGCCCTGGTGGCCGACAAGAGCGAACAGGTTGCCGTAGAGCGCATCGGAGCGCTTCGTGCCGAGGGTCGTTCCTACCGAGAGATTGCCGCCACGTTGACCGACGAGGGGTTCCGGCCAAAGCGGTCCGACCGCTGGCACGTGGAGTCGCTTCGTCGTATAGTCGCCAGATTGGAAGTAGCTGCCTAGCCGAATGCGTCAAGGCGCTAGGCGGTCCCGTCGATGGGGACGCCAGTCGGGCGGGTCATAGTGGGCCATCGAAAGGCGGGGGGAGTCGGCGTGGCGAGAATGGAGCAGTGTCCGTCCTGTGGGGGCGATCTGCCGGGCGGAGTTCGATGCCCGACATGCACGAGCGATCCGCTCGGAAGGCGACAGAACACATCTGGCGTGGTTCCACCTGGGGGTCAGCAATCGATTGGTGGTGCCAAGCGACGTGGTAAGCGACGGCTTCTCGTTGTCGGTGGGATCGGGCTTGCGGTCGTGGCGTTTGCGGTGGCCGTTTACCGCTTCGAGGACGATCACACGAAGGCCGTGAAGTCCTGCATCAGCGAGGCGGTCGCCGACGGAACCGATGAGCCTGCCGCCCAGGAGTTCTGCGAGGCAGTCGTCACCAAGAATGAGGAGGAGGCGACCAAGGCAGAGGAAGCCGCACAGACCGAGGAACCGAGACCGTCGAGGACGAGGGGCCAGCGCTGCCACATGGTGTCGTGCCGGACCTCGTCGGATTCGACCTTCAGACCGCTCAAGACACTCTGCAAGAGGTTGGCTATCGCCACATTGAATCAGTGGATGACACCGGCCGAGGTCGCCGTCAGATGAACGACTCAAACTGGATTGTGGTGGACCAGCTCCCCGCCGGTGGGACGGAGAAGCCGACCTCCTACGAGGTACTGCTGTTCGTCGTGAAGGACGGAGAGAAC
This sequence comes from Aquihabitans sp., assembly GCA_025353965.1. Classification (GTDB taxonomy): domain Bacteria; phylum Actinomycetota; class Acidimicrobiia; order Acidimicrobiales; family Iamiaceae; genus Aquihabitans. The sequence continues at coordinate 4,682 of JANXNS010000181.1, read as the reverse complement.
TAGAGATCGTAGTGGTCCGGGACAATGGGTGGGGCCGAGCGATGAGGTGGCCGATCCCTGACAGGGTGCTACTGGCGTCCTCCTGCTACTAAAGATCGGCGTAGGAAACCGCCAGCCCTCAGAGCCGCAGAGCCGCCGTGGCTTCTATTGCTCGTCGTGGTGAGCGATCCAGGTAGCAGCGAGCGGTCACGTCGGGGGAGGAGTGACGCAGGGCTGCTTGGATCCCTTTGAGGTCGGTCCCGTCTTCATCGAGGAAGCCAGCGAATGACCTACGCAGGTCGTGCGTGGCAACGGTTCCGACTCCGGCATCCTCGGCTCTCCTGGCGATGATCTTCCGGACAGTCCAAGGGGTGAGGGGAGTGTTCCAATCGAACACGTAGTCTTCCAAGGAGTTGTTCAGCCCGCCGAACTTGCGTCCTGTTGGAAACACCGGCTGATTCGGTCCGGGGGCCGCTCGTCCTTGGCGTGAGGCGATGACTTCCCGCCAGTTGGTCAGAGAGTGCCTCGCTTGCTCCGGAAGGCCCACCGTGGCGAGCTTCCCGCCTTTGCCCTTCACCGTGAGACGACCTTGGCTGAGGTCCACATCTCTCCACGTGAGGTTGACGAGCTCTGTTCTGCGAAGGCCAGTGAGCAGCGCAGTCAGCATGAGGGTTCGATCTCTCTGGCCCTGGTCGCCTTGTTCGCACGAGTCGAGCAACTGCCGTGCTTCATCACGGGTGAGCCATCGGCCAGGGCGACGTTCTCCACGGCCGAGGTGGAGCAGCTCTAGGCCATCGCTCGGATCGTGCTTCACGTAGCCCTGACGCTTGACCCATCGCCAGAACACTCGGAGCACCGTGCGTTGACGATCCAGTGTGCTCGGGGCACGTCTCGTGGCGCTCCCATCGGCGTCAGTGGTGAGGTAGTCCACGAGGTGCTCGGGTCGCACTCGTTCGGCGTGGAGTGGATAGCGGCGCTCGAAGTCCATCAGCGTCTCGCTGTAGGTCTTCACGGTGGTCGCTGCGTAGTTGTTCGCCGCCAGCCAGCGGCGTCGGAGGGTGTCTTGTCGGATCGGCATTCTCGATGGCCTCATACGGTGCTCATCAAGTGCTGAGAGGGCTTTCAGTCTCGGCGAGACCTTCGGATGTAACGTCACCAGGGCCGTTGCCTCGCAACGGGCTAGCGAAGCCAAAGCGCACTATGGAAGCTGCGGATTGCCTCTACGGCGTGACCATGCAGCCAGGCGGCAGCTCAAGGGTCGTAAGCGAAAAAGTCAACGACTAGCCCGGCTGGTCGGGTTCGCTGCCGAGTGCAGATCCGGCCGTTGGTTGCTGGATCTGCACCCAGAAATGTGGGCGAAATTGCTGCTCGACCTGTAAGCGAGCCGTGCCCGTGGTCCTCGAGCCAATCTGGAACGGGAGCGATAGGGCGCTGGCCTTGGGCCTATGTCCAAAAACGCATCGTGAAAGTAGGCGATTGCTACACGGCGTCAACATGCAATTCAGTCGCAGTTCACGGGTTGCGAGCAAAAGTTTACGACGAGCTCGGCGGGGGCGGAGGCGGCATGATCACGCCCGCCCCCTTCTGGGTTCTGCTCCTAGCCACGATCAACACGATCACGACGACTGGTGCGACCAGCATGGTCAGGATCACAAAAATAATGACTAGTTCTGGTGCGCCGAGTCCTGCCACTTCTCAAACCTACATCGCCAGCGCTAGGAGGTGGCTGCTGCATCCTGCGCAATTCGCCGACGATCACTAGAACCCAAGGCCGCTAGTGGCCGGATCCGCCGCCAGAACGTTCGACAGGGCCCATGCCCGGGCTAGGGGAGGCGGCTGAACCAGAGCTGGGAAAGGATGGCGGCGGCGAACAACAGGAGCAGCGATGCGCCTACGAATGTGTCGCCGATGTCTTGCTGTTCGGTGGTGTAACCGATCGATGAGCCGATGTTCTTGTACACGTCCTGCAGTTCCTTGCCGGTGGAGGCGGTGAACGCGGTCCCTCCGGTGTCGTTGGCGATCTTGGCCAGCGCCTCGGGATTCACGGCCACCGGCACGGGGCCGGCCTGGCCGTCGATGGTGATGGTTCCCTCGGCCGTACCGAAGGCAATGGTCGACACCGGCACCTTCTGTTTCTTGGCGGCGGCGGAGGCTTGCGCATCGGGCCGGCCAACGGTGGTGGAGCCGTCGCTCATCAACACGATGCGAGCGGGGACCGCCTCCTTGTCCGACGCGTCAGGGGCGGATTTGATGGCGTCGAGCGAGACGAAGATGGCATCGCCGATGGCGGTCCGTTCGCCCAAGCGAATCTGATCGATGGCCGACAGGAGCTCCTGGCGATCCTGGGTCGGGGCAATCTTCACCTGGGCCAACCCGTTGAAGGTGACCAGGCCAACATTCAGACGCTTGGGCAGCAAGTTAATGAACGACTTGGCGGCCGCCTGAGCGGCCTCGATCCGGTTCGGTGATACGTCGGTGGCCTTCATGGATAGCGACGTGTCTATGGCCACGATGATCGTGGCCCGCTCCCGGGGGACCCGTCGATTGGCGGTGGGCTGAGCGAATGCGCCGACCATGCCTACGAGCGAAAGCAGGAGCAGCCCGGCGGGTAGGTGCCGGCGCCAACCGGGGCGGTTCGGGGCAACGGCGTCCAACAGGGCCAAGTTGGTGAAACGAACGGCATAGGACTGGCGTCGCCGCTGGAGAAGGGCGTAGCTGACCGCGAGGGCGACCACGCCAACGAGCAGCCAAAGCCGGTTCGGGGTCCGGAAATCCACGGCGAGTAGGGCGGCGTTCATCGGGCACTCCAGCCAGATCGACGGGCGTGCACTCGAGCCCGGCGGTCCGCCACGAAGCGGACTACGTCGAGCAGCCAATCTCGATCCGTGCGCAAGACCAGATGGTCCACGCCGGCAGCGCGGATGGCCTCGGCAATCATCGCCCGTTGAGCGGTGGCGGCAACCTCGTAGCGGTCCCGTAGCTTCTTGGACCCGGTGGCCACCTCACGGGTGCGGCCCGAGCTGGGGTCCACCACGCTGAGGATGCCGACGTCGGGCAGGGCGAGTTCCCGAGGATCAATGATCTCGATCGCAATGGTCTCGTGCCGGGTGGAGACCCGCCGGAGCGGCCGAGACCAACTCTCCGGGTCGGCGAGAAAGTCCGAGACGACAACCGCAAGCCCACGGCGCCGGGCGGCGCCGGAGAGCCGATCCAGTGCCAACCCGAGATCGACTGACCCCTGCGGGTGGCGGGGGCTGGCCACCATGCGATGCAGGGTCGACATCAGGTGGGTCCGACCGCCGCGGGCCGGGACCACCACGGTGTCGTCGCCGGGCTGGGCCATCACGGCTCCGAACCGGTTGCCGGTCCGAGACGTGAGAAACCCGATTGCGGCCGCGGCGGATACAGCCAGATCTCGCTTCTCGCAGTACGCCGTGCCGAAGTCCATGCTGGGCCCAAGGTCAACCAGCGTCCAGGTCTCCAGCTCACGATCCGCGATGGTGTCTCGGACGTAAGGCGCCTGGAATCGGGCGGTCACGTTCCAGTCGATCCGGCGCACGTCATCGCCGGCGTTGTACCCGCGGGTCTCGCCGAGTTCGGAGCCGTGGCCGGGCACCAGGCCCTGGTAATCGCCGTGGAGCAGCCCGTCGAGCTTGTGGGCGACGGCGAGATCTAGACGCCGCAAGACCTCGTCCGGCCCGGTATGGGCCGTGCGGGGAGGGATGTTGGCTGGGGCGGCCATCGTCAGGCCGGGGGTGCCGGGCGGTCGTCGGTTCCGGTTGCCCATGAGTCCTGAAGGGTGGGGCCGGTGGGCGCAAACCCGATCCCGGGTGCGGCGGACAACGGCGCCACGGAGGTCAAGGAGCTCCGAGCGGATGGATCCTGTGACGGGGCCACCCTCGGTGCGGGCACGGTGGCCAGCAATCGGCCGAGGACATCGTCGACCGAGACATCACGCGCCAACGCTTCGTAGGTGAGCACGAGGCGGTGGCGGAGAATATCCGGGGCGACGTCGAACACGTCTTGGGGCAACACATAGGTGCGTCCCCGCATGAGCGCGAGGGCCCGGCCAGCAGCGATCAAGCCGAGGCTGGCGCGTGGGCTGGCCCCGAACGAGATGAATTCGCGCAACTCGCCAAGGCCGTATCGATCGGGGTCACGGGTGGCGAGCACCAGGCTCACTGCGTAATCGATCACTTCGCGGGCAACGAAAATTTGCTCGGCTGCCACCTGTAGCTCCGCCAACGCCTCGATGCTGAGCGCCTCACGCGGCTGCGGCGGCGAGACCCCCATGCGCTGGACGATCTCCACCTCTTCGGCCGGGCTGGGGTAGTCGACCACGATCTTCATGAGGAAGCGATCTCGCTGCGCCTCGGGCAGCGGGTACACGCCTTCCTGTTCGATCGGGTTCTGGGTGGCCAACACCAGGAACGGTTCTGGCACGGGGAAGGTCCTGCCACCGATTGATACCTGGTGCTCGGCCATGACCTCCAGCAAGGCCGACTGGACCTTGGCGGGAGCACGGTTGATCTCGTCGGCCAAGACAAAGTTGGCGAAGACGGGGCCAAGTTCCACATCGAAGGTCTCGGTGCTGGCCCGATAGATGCGGGTGCCCATCACGTCGGCCGGGAGCAGATCGGGCGTGAACTGGATGCGGGTGAATGACCCGCCGACCACCACAGCGATGGTCTCCGCGGCCAGTG
>JANXNS010000159.1 GCA_025353965.1 Aquihabitans sp. | reverse complement strand
CTGCGGCTGCTCCGCCGACGAGGTCAACGACGCCGTGCTCCACCGGTACTCGGAATCCACACGCATAGCGGAGGCCCTCACCGAGCGAGCCCTCGTGCGTACCTTGGCTGCCTCCGACCAAGCAGCCATTGCCGTGAACTCAACCGCACGAGACCGCGCCTTCACGGCAACCTCCATCGTGGGGGGTGAGGTTCCCCCGCCCCACACCCAACAACTGTCCAGCCGCCCCGCACGCCAGCGGACGGCAACGGTGAATCGAGAGGAAGCAATCGCCGTGGTCATGCGGGCGGCCATCGAGGACCCCAAGGCTTCTCAGGCATCTTTGGCGCCAGCATCGGATGGATCAGGCGATTGGATCGCCACCGTCGTAACTGACCGGGCGCCCACCAAGGTCGATGCCATGGCCCTGCGCCAACAGCTCGATGCCCTGGCCGCGGAGGACCCAGCGGGCATCGTCCACTTGGAGCTGCTGCGGCCTTCGGCCACCCAAGAAGTGTTGTTTCGCAGCGCCCCCGTTCCCGGATTCGGCTGGCGCGGCCTGGCTCCAGCAGACCTCGGCGACCACGCCGTTCGGGCCGACGGCCCAGGCCTCACCAATGGTCTGGTCACCGTGCTGGCCGACCAGTCAGATGGCACCTTCTCGATCAACGGGATCACCGGGTTCGGTCGTCTGGTCGACGAAGGCGACGCTGGCGATACCTACAACTGGAACCCGCCAGCCGATGACCACGTGGTGGAACGACCATCACACGTTGAAGTCCTAGTGAGCGAGACCGGCCCAGTACGGGGGCGCATCGCCATCGAGCGCGCCTACCGGTGGCCAACCCGGGTGAGCGGCAATCGACGAGTGGGCGAAGCCACCGTGGTCGTGACCACGGTGGTGGAGATTCATGCCGGCGAAGACCTGGTGCGGGTCTCGGTCTCGTTCGACAATGCCAGCGAAGACCATCGCCTGCGCATGCACGTCCCTCTGCCCGAACCAACCGACCATTCTGTGGCTGAGTGCGCGTACGGCACCGTCACCCGCGGCCTCATCGCGGAGGGTGGCCCGACCGAAATAGGGCTGCCCACCTTCCCCAGCCGTCGCTTCGTGTCAGCAGGCGGCCTGTTGGTAGCCCACGATGGCCTCACCGAATACGAACTGGTGGACATCACCGGCGAAGGTGCCGACGCCCGGGCCCACGAACTGGCCATCACGATGATCCGCTCGATCGGGATGATCGCCAAGCCGCCGATGGCCATGCGGGCCGTGCCCGCTGGGCCGCACACGCTCACACCCAAGGCCCAGATGCCGGGCCACCACGAGGCGTCCCTCGTGCTCCACCTCGGCGGACGGGACCCCTACGCCGTGGCCGACGAAGCGTTTACGCCCATTCAGACGGCACGCTTCCCCGGCAAGGGTGGTCTGGGCGATCCGAGCGTGAGTCACCAGGGACTGTCGGTCACGGGCGCAGAGGTAACAGCCCTACGCCGAATCGCCGATAGCCGCCTGGAGTTGCGAGTGGTGAACCCATCGGCGGCCCCCACCACCGTGACGGTGGCCGGTCGAACGGGAGAGTTGGTCGATCTCCGAGGGATCCCAACTGGCCACCGAATGACCGAGACGTTCGACCTTGGACCGTGGAAAATCGTGACCATCGTCCTGGACGACTAGCGAGGCCCACCCCGCTGATGGCGGGCTTCTCGACGGGATTCGATCTCCGTCACTCGTGCCTCACGACGCTCGGCCCGGCGCCCTTCCGCTTCCTGACGGCTGGACTTGTCACGGACTGGTTCCGAGTCTCGGCGGAGGGCATAGAGCGGGACCTTGCCGATGTTTTTCAGATTGCGTGACCCGATGGGCTTCCACAGAAAAGCGGGGTCGTCGGCCAAGGCCAGATGGATTTCCTCGGAGCAGACCACTGAACCGGGGAAGGCCAGGTTCACGATGCGGCTGGCCCGGTTCACGACCGGACCGAACAGATCTGCTTCCCGCTGAAGGACCGGTCCGGCAGCCAAACCGACTCGCACGTCGGACATCTCATCGTCGTCGCGGTAGGTCTCGGACAGGGTGAGGGCGATTTCCGCCGCGGCGCGTTCGTCGGGCACCGAGAACATCACCTCGTCGCCGATCATCTTCACCACCCGGCCTCCAAGCTCGCTCACCGTGTCGTAAGCAATCGCCTCGAACCGATCCACGACCCCGGCCAATTCGTGAGCAGTGATCTGCTGGCTGAGCGCGGTGAACCCGACGAGATCGGCAAAGCCCACCGCCCGCTGGTCTGGGTCCGTCCCGGCGTGATCACGAGCCATTCGAGCCCGGGCCTCCGCCTGGACGTGGCGCCGCCACACGAAATCCATCACTTGGAGCAGCGTGGGGAGCAGCAGGGGTGCGACCGACGCGAAATCGTCGCCGTCGCGATCAGGGCCACCGAAGCGCCGGTGAGTCGGCTCGGCCGGGTCCACCGCGTCGATCAGTGCAGACGCCACCCGCGAGAGCGACGACCCAATCACCCGGGCCATCTGAACCGTGAGCTCGTCGTCGATCAGCCCGAGCTCGAGTAATTGCCCGATCGTGCGCAGCATGTCGACGTCGGCCGCGGTGAAGATCCGATCACCAGGCCGAGGTTCAACGAAGCCGAGGGAGCGCCACAGCTGGCTGATTTGCGCGGTCGACAAACCGGTTGCCGCCGCCACTTCTGCCAAGTCATGCTCCGCGGCCTCGGGCAGCACGAGATGCTCAATGGCCAGCAACTCCAGGTGGCGATGCTCCCGGGCATCTTCGATTTCCTGGGCTGAGAGCCCGATCGACGTCAACATGGCCGCCATAGCCGTGGCATCGAGCATGGCTGGGGCCAGCAAGGGGTTGGGGTCGCCGGTCTCCCGGCCGGGCCAGGCCAGGTGTTTCTGATGGTCGTCTGGGCCTTCAGCAGTCACGAGAACGAACCTCCATCGGGAACCACTGGTGGACTTGAGAACTCCGGAGCGCGACCGGGCCGGCGCATGTCCGGTTCGATATCTGGGTGCTCGGACACCAGGGTGATCTGGTCCAGCCCCGCTGGAGGGGCGACCTCGGCCAGGAGCGCATCTCCACGTAGTTCCGTGGTGGACCAGGTCGGATCGAGACTCGGCACGCTCAGCCGGACCGGGCCAACACCGCGATGCGGCTCAAATTCCCAGAGCAACGCGGGACGGGTGCCGTGCCAGCGGATGGCATAGGAGAGTCGGCCATAGGCCGTTGGGGCATCGTGTAGTTCGATCCCTCCGCCGTACCAACCGTCGGGGTGCACCGGCAGCAAGGCCAGGCCGTCTGGTCGCTCCGCCACCAGCAGAGAGCGGGCCGCCAGCACCATTGCCGCGGCCGCAGCAAGGTCGTGGCCGATGGGCCGACCACCGGGGCCAGGCCCAGGCCAAGCACCGGTGGCTGAGGCCTGCACCACCTCCGCGTCAAGCACCACCAGCGCACCACAGTCGCCAGCCGCTAGTCCCTCGGCTGCCATCAAGAGCCGCTCGACCGTGGTTCCCCCGGTCTGGGCGATTAGCCCGTCCGCCATTCTCTCGGCCAGGCGGTGGACCTGTTCGGCCGCGTCAGGCTGGCCGGCCGCGGCCAGCATCTGCGCTGCCGCACTAAGGCCAGCGGTCGCTCGACGCCGGGACCCGGTGCTCGCCAGCCGGCCTTTACGCAGCGCCCGATCCAGTCGTTCCACCGCGGCCGCAACCTCCGGCAACAGCCAGTCCAACAGCGCATCGGCGCGGTGCAGCAGCCAGTGACGCGAGACCACGGTGAGGAACATGGCGTCCACGTCGGGCGCCGGGTCGGCCAGGCGATCGATCCAGCGGGCCACCACGGTGCCCACGTCGTCATGCCGGTCGAGCACGTCGAACGCGCCGAGGATGACTTCGGTTGCCCCCGGTTCGATGTCGGGCATCCGGTGCCCGTCGCGCCGCACGGCGGTTCCGTCGTGGGCCAAATGGATGTGAGCCCGGGACCGCGCCACGGCGGTGGCCAGACGCCGCTCGGGGATCTCGAAACGGGGACCGCGACGATGCACCTCCCAACCCGAGGCCACCGTTGCTGCGTCCGGCACCACCTCGGGGTAGTCCAACCGACCATCGCCGGTCTGGCCCACGGGTATGGCCACCCGCATGACGGCGGTGTGGGTGAGCGGGAACACCATGGCCACGGTGGCCAGCCCGTCGGGGCAGTCCGCCGCGACCAGGTCCGACGCGGCGTCGCCGTTGGTGACCGTGAGGGCAACATCGCCCGTCTCCCGGTTCCCGGCGGCCATGCGGGCGGGGCGGCGGGGCAGCACCACGGCGGGCCGGCCATCGATACGCACCAGGTGGGCGATC
>JANXNS010000082.1 GCA_025353965.1 Aquihabitans sp. | reverse complement strand
GAGGGTGTCGACGAGGAGCCGGGACCCAGCGGAGGTGAGCTGCTGGCCGAGGTCATCTGCGGTACTTCCCCGACGGATGGCCAGTTCGACCGATGCATAGATGCCTCCGGTGTCGAGCCCTTCTTCGACCGCCATAACGCAGACACCGGTGGTGGTATCGCCAGCCAGAATGGCCCGTTCGACTGGAGCGGCGCCTCGCCAGCGGGGCAGCAGCGAGAAATGCAGGTTGATCATAGGGAGCAGTTCCAGGAGCGGACGCTTGATGATCCGGCCGTAGGCCACGACCACGCCGAGATCGGCACCAACACGAGCCACATCGGCCAAGTCGTGCGAGACGGGCAGGCCGTGTTCTATGGCCGCCAGCTTGACGGGCGTGGGGCTGGGCTCTGCCCGCCGACCGCGGCGCTTGTCCTCACCGGTGACCACCAGGGCGATCTCTATGCCCGCGTCGTGCAGCGCAATGAGCGGCGCCACGGCCATCTGGGGCGTGCCGAGATAGACCACCCGCTCGGGGTGGCTGGGCGGGAGCGGCAGCGAGCGGACCGTGCTGTCGGGCAAGGGGTTGGGCACCGGGAACGTCAGCGCAGCGACAAGCCGCGGCGGGGCGCAACTGGCTCTTCGTCGATAGCCCACATGAGCTCACGGACCTGACGGCGGGCGTCCTTGGCTTGGTCGTCATCCAGGCGGTCCACCAACAGCACGCCATCTAGATGGTCCAGCTCATGTTGGAACATGCGCCCGGCCAGCTCGGTCGCCTCGATGGAAACCTCGTTGCCGTCGAGGTCCCGCCCGACCACGTGGATGTCTTTGGGCCGGACGATTTCCCACGACAGGCCGGGCACGGAAAGGCACCCTTCCAGGTAGGACCATTCCCCCGCCGATTCGACGATCTCAGGGTTGACCAGGGTGTGGGCGCCGGTGCCGTCGTTCAGATCCCAGACGAACAGGCGCTGCTGCACGCCGATCTGTGGTGCCGCCAGGCCAAGGCCAGGGGCGTCGTACATGGTCTGAACCATGTCTTCGACCAGGCGGGCCAGCCGCCCGTCTATGTCGGTGACATCGACGGCACGCTGCTTGAGGACGGGGTCTCCGATCACACGGATCTCATAGGGCGCCATGAGCAGCAGGCTACCGTCGCCACGGTGCCCCACCCCCAGCCCGGCTCCGCCGACCATTACTTCTCGGCCGAACCAGCGGGAGCGTCGGCCCCTCGCGAGGTGGAGATGGTGCTCCCCGAAGGCCGGCTGGTGCGCCTGACCACCGATGCCGGAGTGTTCTCCGCCGACAAGATCGACGCCGGCACGCGGGTCTTGCTGGCCGAGGGACCACCCGTCGCGGAAGCCAGCGCCCTGGCCGACGTGGGTTGTGGGTACGGCGCGATCACGATAGCGCTGGCGTTACGGGCGCCCGATGCGACGGTATGGGCGGTCGACGTGAACGAGCGAGCCCGTGCCCTGTGCCAAGCCAATGCCGAGGCCAATGGTGTGGCGGATCGGGTGCGGGTCGTTGCCCCAGATGAAGTCCCAGAAGATCTGAAGCTGGACCAGGTGTGGTCGAACCCGCCCATCCGAGTAGGCAAGGACGCCCTGCACGAATTGCTCGTCACCTGGCTCGGGCGCCTGAAGCCCGAGACGGGCACCGCCACGTTGGTGGTCCAGAAGCACTTGGGCGCGGATTCCCTGGCCCGCTGGCTCACCGACGGGGGCTGGCCCACCCAACGAGTGGTGTCGCGCGGCGGCTACCGAATTTTGCGTGTATCGGCAACAACCGAAGAGGTCCCGTCATGAGCCGTTCCCTGGGCAGCACCGAACTCAAGCGTCTGCACCGTGAGTGGCGGCGTCAGGCCCCCGGCAAGGTGGCGCTCCTGCTCGATTCTGTGGCCACGCCGTACAACGTCGGCTCCATCCTCCGCACCGCCGCCGCCATGCGGGTGGACGACATCTGGATCTGCGGCCAGACCGCACTCGAGACCCACGACAGCACGCAGAAAACGGCGCTCGGGTCCCAAAGGTTCCTCACGTTCCACCACGTGGAGGAGGCGGCCAGCGGCGTAGCCGAGGCCAAGACCGCCGGCTACCGGGTGGTGGGCATTGAGTTGGCGGACCAGGCCCAACCCATTCATCAGGTGGACCTCACCGGATCGGTCTGCCTGGCGCTGGGCCATGAGGACCGCGGCCTCACCGCCCCCGTGTTCGCGGCCGTGGACGCGCTGGCATTCATCCCCCAACTAGGCCGGATTGGCTCGCTCAACGTGGCCACCGCGGCCAGCATCGCCCTCTACGAGACCCGGCGCCAAGCCTGGCCCAAGGCCTGACCCGGCCCATCTGCTCCCTCCCCCCACCGCCGAAGTTGTCGCAGCCAAGCAGGGCATTTCGACCTAACTGCGACAACTTCGGCTGGGTCGGGGGCAGTGGTGCTCTGCAGTGGACTGGGCGCTCAGATCCCGAGCGGATCGACCTCGACGCGAAGACGACCGGGCGGGCGGGCGACGGTGGCCAAGGCATCGCAGAGCACCTGGTGGTTCGGGGCCCGGAGACGCCACGCTCCTTCGAGCGGGCCCTGGACCACGACACCCGCCGGCTCGCCCAAGTCCGCCATGAACGCTGGGGCCGCCTGACCTGACACCACCGCCATGGCCACCGCTGGGGGTAGCCCGAGCGCAACTCGAAGCGGCTGCTCGCCCTCCACCAGCCGGCCAGGGTCCGCGTGACGAGCTGCCATGAGGGCGGGATGGTCCGGCGTGCGGGTCTGCACCAGGATCCGGCCCCGATCACCCGTGCCCCGTTGTACCAGCCGCCCGGCCCGAGCCAACAGCCCCAAGGCTTGCTCTCCGGCCCGGTAGCGCAGGGCCAAGAGTTCCTGGTCAAAGTCGAGGAAGGCCACCGCATCGGCCCGGGCCACCCGGTGAAGGAGGGCCTCGGTGCCAATGAGGAGCCGGGCCGAAGCCACCGCCGAGTCCTGCTCGACCGATGCCCCCGTGACTTCCACCACCGGCTCCCCGGCCAGGACCTCCAACTCCTCCCGCGCTTTACTCACGCCCAACCGCAGGTTCTTGAACCGGGCGCCACCACAGGCCAAGCAAACCATGGGTCGACGGGTCCCGCAGCGACCACACAGCAGATCGTCGACCTGACCCGGCCGATCGCCCGAGTCAGGTTCGGCTTGGTCGGCCTGGGCGACGGCGGCCTCGCAGACCGCGCAGCGGGCGAGGGTTGCACACGAGGTGCAGGCCAGCAGCCGGGCGCGGCCCGTTCGGTTGAGGATGCACAGAATCCGCCCCGGCCCCCGGACCAGGTTCACCAACATGGGCGAGAACAGCGGACCGAGCGACGGATCCAACTCGCGCTGGTCGATCACCTCCACCCGCGGCCACCCGGCCCGTTCCTCACCCCGACCCGGGACCACCAAATCACCCCAGCCCAACGCCTCCAGCGTGGGCGTGGGCGAGACCAGCAGGCATGGCGCCCCCGCCCTCCGGGCCCGCTCCGCCACCACGTCTCGGGCGTGCCAGGTAGGGCTGGCTTCTTCTTGGTACACCTCGTCGTGCTCATCGAGCACGACGACCCGGCCGAGCCGAGACACCGGGGCCCACGCCGCCGCCCGGGCCCCGACCACCACCGCACCCGCCCGGGCCCGTGCCCACTCCCCGGCGGCAGCAACACCCCCGGCCTCGTGGGCCACGATCGCGGTGCGGACCCCGTCTCGCCGGAGGCGTCGGCCAAGAGTCTGGGCCTCCGCCACCGATGGGCACAGCACCAGCGTGTGCCCACCAACCACCGGCCCTTCGGCCTGCACCGCGGCCAGCACGAGGGCGTAGCGATCAGCCCCCGGTGGCAGACGCAACACGCCGCGCTCCAAAGCAAGTGCTCGCTGAAACAACGGGGTGGCCGACTGGTCGACACCCGGCGCCAAGGCCGGGCTGGCGCTGGGGGCGGGAAGCGACCGGACGACCGCCGGCGGGGTGGCCGAGCGCAGGAAATTGGCCCGGCGCCCGGACCAACGCCACGCCGCCCACCCGGCCAACTCCACCAAATCCGGCGCAGGACCCCGGCCGCTCACTTTGGCCAGCGGAATCAGCTTCACCCCCGGAACCGGCTCCACGTCCAGTGCGGTGATCCAGCCCCCTACCCGGCGGGCGCCGAGCTTGACCCGAACCACGTCGCCCACGTGTACGTCGGCCCCCTCGGGCACGAGATAGTCGAACTCTTTGTCGATCCCCAACACGTCAGGCAACACCCGGGCCACCCGCCCGGTCACGACGACATCAACCACGGCCACAGCTGGCGGTTCAAGGCCAGCGATCGTCTGCTGTTCTGACCGCGGGCTCACCGGCTCACCCTCTCACACCTACGGGTCGCCCCGGCCGAACGCGATAGCGGGGTGAGCCAAGCTCACCCCGCTGATTAACGAACTGAGCAGACCCGGATGGGGCCAGTTGGGCTAGAGACCCAAGGCGGACTTGATGTCTGCGGCGCGGCTGGTGCTCTCCCAGGTGAAGTCTGGGTCTGGGCGACCGAAGTGCCCGTAGGCCGCCGTCTTCTGGTAGATCGGGCGACGGAGGTCGAGGTCCCGCACGATGGCGCCGGGGCGGAGGTCAAAGACCTGCTTGACGGCTTCGACAATCTTGGCTTCGTCGGTCTTGGCGGTCCCGAAGGTCTCCACCAGGAGCGAGACCGGGTGGGCGACACCAATGGCGTAGGCCACCTGAACCTCGGCCCGATCCGCCGCGCCAGCGGCCACCAAGTTCTTGGCCACCCAACGACCGGCGTAGGCCGCGGAGCGGTCCACCTTTGACGGGTCCTTGCCGGAAAAGGCGCCGCCACCGTGACGGGCCATGCCCCCGTAAGTGTCGACGATGATCTTGCGGCCGGTCAGGCCAACGTCGGCGTGGGGGCCGCCCAGCTCGAACTTGCCGGTGGGGTTGACCAAGACCTGGAAGTCGTCGTTGGCGAACTCGGCCGGGAGCGACGGGCGGATCACGTGCTCGATGAGGTCCGGCTTGATGGTGGTCTCGGCGTCGATGCCGGGCTGGTGCTGCGTGGAGATCAGCACCGTGCGCAGGGCGACCGGCTTGTTGCCTTCGTAATCGAAGGTGACCTGGGTCTTTCCGTCAGGGCGCAGGTACGGGAGGATCCCGGCCTTGCGAACCTCGGCCAGACGGGCAGCGAGACGGTGGGCCAGCCAGATCGGCAACGGCATGAGATCTTCTGTCTCATTGCAGGCGTAACCAAACATCATGCCCTGATCGCCAGCGCCCTGGCTGTTGAGCTCGTCCTCGCCAGCGGTACCGGTACGGGTTTCAAAGGCGGTGTCGACGCCCTGGGCGATGTCGGGGCTCTGGGGGTCGATCGAGGTGATGACACCGCAGGTGTTGCCATCGAAGCCGCTGGCTCCGTTGTCGAAACCAATGCCATTGACCGTCTCGCGGACGATCTTGGGGAACTCGACGTAGGCGGTGGTGGTGATCTCGCCGGCGACCACAACAAGGCCAGTGGTGATCAGCGTCTCGCAAGCCACGCGGGCCATGGGATCCTGAGCGAGAATCGCATCCAGAACGGCATCTGAGATCTGGTCGGCCATCTTGTCGGGATGGCCTTCGGTCACCGACTCCGAGGTGAAGGTCCAGCGGGTCACAGATTGCTCCTTGATTTCACAGAACGTGAATGTTGACAAAGTTGGTCAGGTACTGCGGATTTTACGAACCGGACGACTGTAGGCGGTGCGCCGCCACAGCGTCGAGAACCGCATCGGCCACCGCGGCCTTGCTGGTGAGCGTCACCGGCACCGGGGCCGCGTCTCGCGCATAGATCACGACGGCGTTGGTCTCATGTTCGAAACCAACCGCTTCCGCCGAGACATCGTTGGCCACCAGGAGATCCACCTGCTTGGCCCCCAACTTGGCCTCCGCGTTTGCGGCCACATCAGTGGTCTCCGCAGCAAAGCCCACCAGGGTTTGGCCATGGCGCTTGGCCCGGCCCAGCTCAGCGAGGATATCTACCGTGGGCTCGAGCCGGATCTCCGGTACGCCCGCAGATTTTTTGATCTTGTCTCCGGCCACCAGCGCGGGGCGGAAATCTGCCACTGCGGCGGCCATCACCACGACATCTGCGGTCAACGCCGCCGCCGCGACCGCGATGTGCATTTCGGCTGCGGTGTTCACGGCCACCACCGCGACCCCGGGGGGCGCCGAACCGGGCGCCGTGGTGACCAACGTGACAGTTGCGCCCCGCCGTGCCGCGGCGGCGGCGAGGCAGTGACCTTGCTTGCCAGAGGAACGGTTACCGATGAAACGCACTGGATCAATGGGCTCGCGGGTACCCCCGGCGGTAACCAGCACCGACAGTCCGGCCAAGTCTGGCGCCGTGAGTACGGCGGCGACCTCAGCAACGATCCGGGCTGGGTCCGCCAACCGGCCGTGGCCACTATCTCCCCCGGCCAACCGACCGGACTCGGGCTCGACCACATGAACGCCCCGAGACCGCAGCGTCGCCAAGTTGGCCTGAACCGCCGGATGCTCCCACATCTCCGTGTGCATGGCGGGGCAGATCACGACCGGCGCCCGCGTGGCCAACAGGGTGGCCGTGAGCAGATCGTTGGAGCGCCCTGCGGCATAGTCCGCCAGAAGCCGGGCCGTGGCCGGGCACACCACGATCACATCGGCCGTTTGACCGAGGCGGGTGTGCGGAATGGGGCTGTCTTCGTCCCACAGGGAGCTCTGCACCGGCTCCGACGCCAAAGCCGAAAGCGTAGTTTCACCGATGAAACGCGACGCTCCGGCCGTCATTACCGGGGCAACGTGCGCGCCAGCAATTATCAGCCGACGGCAAACCTCCACCGCTTTGTAGGCGGCGATCCCCCCAGTAACTCCGAGGACAACCCGTGAACCAGCCAGCGCATTGGTCACTGGCGGTACTGCTACTTGCTCGCGTCCTTGGCGGCCGCCGCAATGGCGTCGGCCTCGGCCTGAGCCTCAGCAGCCAACGCCTCGGGGTCGATCTGTACGGCCTCGATCTTGTCGGCGGCGATCTCCTCGAAGGCGATCGACAGCGGCTTGCGGGCCACTGAGGTGACCTGCGGCGGGACGAGCTGGCCGGGCCCATCGCCCAACTGGCCGAAGTACGAGTTGATCTGGCGAGCCCGCTTGGCGCCCAGCGTGACCAGCCGGAACTTGGAATCCGCCCGGTCGAGAAGACCCTCGATCGGTGGGTTCATCATGGTTTCGTGTTGCCAGGTCATGGAGATCCGATTCTGTTCTTAGCGCGAGGAGCGATTGATGATACCAACCCGGGACCGCTCGGAGCGAGATGCGGGAATGGTGCAGCGGTCAAGCGACCGACTTGGCCGCCCTAACAATGGCCTTGACCAGGTCTTCTGCGCTGATGGCGGTGCTGTTGAGCACCTGCTCATAGATCGACAAGTCAGTGAGATCGATGTTGTAGTACTGCAGGTACCGGGCTCGTTCTGAGGTCTCGCGCTCCTGATTGTGGAGAAGCGCCGCATCTACATCGTGACCGTCTCGACCACCCACCCGCCGGGCCCGTTCGACCTCATCGCAGGCAATCCAGACTCGCAACGCCGAGATCTCCGCCCTCGTGGCCAGCCAACCCGAGAGCCGAGATTCCAACACGACGCCGCCCACCCGGGCCCGGTCCGTGAGGCGATCATCCAATGCCCGGTCTATCCGTTCGTCGTGTTCGGCCATGGCGGCATAAACCGCCAGGCTGACACCTTGTTCGGCCGCGACGGTGCGGAAGACGGTGCCGCCATCGAGATGATCGAGACCGAGCTCAGCCGCAACCAGGCGCGCCACGGTACTCGTTCCCGACCCCGGAAGGCCCGAGAGCGTGACCAGCACAGATCAGGCGAAAGCAGCGAGCAGAGCTTCACGCTGCTGCGTGCCCAAACCCCGCACCCGGCGAGTTTCGGCAATGCCGATCTCCTCCATGGTCCGGCGGGCTTTCACCTTGCCGACGCCGGGGAGCGACTCCAAGATGGCGAGCACCTTGGTCTTGCCGACCAAGTCACTTGTCTCGCCCTCCTTGAGCACCTCGGCCAACGTGATCGAACCAAGCTTCAAGCGTTCCTTGAGCTCGGCTCGTTCCCGCCGGGCGATACCGGCCTTTTGTAGCGCCGAAGCGCGCTGTTCGGGCGTGAGGATCGGAGGTTGTGCCATGTCAGAAAGCCTACTCCCGTACCGAGGGCCAAGCCCGGAGTGTCGAACAACCGCGGCCTTCCGGGATCGATCACGCTCAGAGCGTGAGCGATTCCACCAACTCCGCCGCCGCCAGAACAGGGTCAGGGGCACCGGTTACGGCCCGCCCGATCACCAGTAGATCTGCCCCTGCGTCGAAGGCTTCTTGAGGTGTTGCAGCCCGGGCCTGGTCATGGATCGGCGACCCTGCTGGGCGAATACCCGGGGTCACGATCTTGAGCGATGGACCGAGCAGGCGGGCCTCCCGCACGTCACTCACGGCGCACACCAAGCCGCCGCAGCCGGCCTCCATGGCCGTGGACACCCGCTTGGAGAGAATGTGAGCGGGCGCCCCGCTGTCGCTGGTGAGAACGGTAACCGCCAATGCGGTAGGGATCGGTTGACCGGCCCGGTCCGCTCCCTCGCTCAGCCCTTCTACCCCGGCGCGGAGCATGTCGACCCCGCCAAAGGCGTGCATAGTCACATAGGTAGCCCCCAGGGACCCGAGTACCCGGGAGGCCTTCCCAACGGTGGTCGGGATGTCGTGGAGCTTGAGGTCCGCAAAGACCTCGTAGCCCAGCTCAGCCATGGTCTCGATGGCATCAGGGCCACACGCACTGAACAACTCCAAGCCCACCTTGGCCACGCCGAACCAGGGACGCAAGGTTTGGGCAAGACGACGGGCCACCACAAGATCATCGACATCGATCACCAGCGCCAGACGGCGACGAACATCGTTGTCCGGGGCCACCAGCGGCGGTTCAGCTACAGGGTTTTCCATGGATCGCTCCGATCAGTTCCGCCAGGTCACGGACCCCGTGACGTTGGCACCAGTCAACCAATTCTGTTGCTACTCGGCCCGGGGCCCGAGGGTCCGCGAACGTTGCTGTACCCACCTGTACCGCCGATGCCCCCGCAACAATCAACTCGGCCGCCGTGGTGGCATCGGTTACTCCCCCCACCCCAATGATGGGTACTCCGGGCCGGGCGGCGGCTACATCGTGTACCGCCCGCACCGCCACCGGGTGGATGGCCGGGCCCGACAGGCCACCACCACCGTTGCCGAGCCGATACGTGCGGGTCACCGGATCGATGGCCATACCCATGACGGTATTCACCAACGTGACCGCTTCGGCTCCGCCACGGACTGCAGCATCCACAATGGGGAGCAGGTCTCCGGCGTTCGGGCTGAGCTTGGCCCAGCGGGGGCGACCACAACCGGCGGTCACCGCCATGGCGGCCTCGGTTGCTTCGGCCGAATGAGCAAACATGCCCGACCGCTCCTCCACGTTGGGACAGCTCAGGTTCACTTCGACTGCAACCACACCGGCCGGGGCATCAGCCAACAGGTCTGCGGCCCGCCGATAATCATCGATCGATCGCCCCCAGATGGAGGCAACAACGGTTGCCCCTGCCGCCAGTAACGGTGGCAACTCATCGGCCAACCACACGGCAATTCCTGGACCCTGCAGCCCCACCGCGTTGAGCATCCCTGCGGTTGCCTGGTGAACCCGAGGCGCTGGGTTGCCCGGCCAGGCGTCGGCCGACACCGACTTGGTGACCACGGCACCCAACCCAGCCAGGTTCAGGTAGGGCGCTAACTCGCCACCGTGGCCTGCGGTGCCCGACGCGGTGAGCACCGGGTTGCGAAATTCGATCGAACCGACCCGCGTTGGCAACTCCGCAATGAACCGACGGGCTGGCTTGGTCACCGCTGATGGAACTCCTGCAGCGCCTTGACCTCAAGCTCGTGGGTGGACCAGTCGGTCATGCCATCTGCGGCCGCGAGCGCGGCGGCCGCAGTGGTGAGGCAGGGAATCCCGGCCACCCCGGCAGCAGCGCGAATATAGCCACCGTCGGCCCGCGGGCCCCGGCCCCTCGGACTGTTCACCACCATCTGGATCTCTCCCGCGGTAATGAGGTCCACGGCCGTCTGGCCGATGCTGCCCTCCTGGCCGAGCTTGGCCACCCGTTGGGCCACGGCAATGCCGGCGGCCTCAAACGCGTCGGCGGTGCCGTCGGTGGCCACCAGTTCAAAGCCGAGGGCCAGGTACTGCTGCGCGGCTCGGATGCCGGCGGACTTGTCCCGATCTGCCAGGGAGAAGAAGATCCGGCCCGATTCCGGCAGGCGATCACCGGCGGCAATCTGGCTCTTTGCGAAGGCCAGACCAAAGGACCGATCGATCCCCATGACCTCACCGGTCGAGCGCATCTCCGGCCCGAGCACCGAGTCGACGATCAGCCCATCCTTCGTGCGGTAGCGCTTGAACGGGAGCACTGCCTCCTTG
>JANXNS010000072.1 GCA_025353965.1 Aquihabitans sp. | reverse complement strand
TCCGCAAAGCCTGCGGCAAGAAGAACAAAGCCCTCATGGCCAAGGAGCGCAACAAGTTCATCGATGGCTGCGCGGCCACAGGGTTCCCTGAGTTGGGGACACCGCTGTTCGACAACATTGAGGGCTTCGCCAACTACGCCTTTAACAAGAGTCACAGCTTTGGCTATGGCCTGGTCACGTTCCAGACCGCCTATCTGAAGGCCCACTACCCGGTGGAGTACCTGGCGGCATTGCTCACCAGCGTCAAAGCCAGCCTGGAAAAGGCGGCGGTCTACCTGAACGAATGCCGCACTATGGGCATCCAGGTCCTGGTACCGGACGTGAACCGTTCCGATGTGGACTTCGTCGCCGCCCGGCTAGAAGACGGCACCGAGGTCATTCCGTTCGGGCTGTCCGCGGTGCGCAATGTGGGCGAGGCGTTGGTGGAGAAAATCGTGGAAGAACGCCGCACCAGCGGGCCGTTCGAAGATTTCTACGAGTTCTGCGAGCGCGTGGATATGACGGTGCTCAACAAGAAAACGTTGGAGTCACTGATCAAGGCTGGCGGCTTCGACTCCGTTGGTCACCCGCGCCAAGGCCTCCTGGCCGTGTTCGAACAAATTGTCGATAACACGATTGCTCGCCGCAAAGAGCGAGACATGGGCGTCATGACCCTGTTCGGTGCCATGGAAGAAGACACCGGCGGCGGTTTCGACGAGCGAGCCAAGATCCCGGAACTGCATTTCGACAAGAAGGAGCAGTTGGCGTTCGAGAAGGAAATGCTCGGGCTCTACGTCAGCGATCATCCGCTCATGGGGGCGGAAGCGGCACTGCGCCGCAAGACCGATAATACGATCGTGGAATTGGCTGAGCTGGAAGACGGGGCCATGCGCACCATCGGCGGCGTGGTCAATGGTCTGCAGCGCAAGTGGACCAAAAAGGGAGACCTCATGGCGGTCTTCACGCTGGAAGATCTGCAGACCTCCATTGAGGTCATGGTGTTCCCCCGGACGATGACCGACATTGGTCATCAGCTCGCCGACGACGCAGTGCTGATCGTGAAGGGACGGGTCGACAAGCGCGATGATTTGGCCAAGTTCATTGCCATGGATGTCGAGGTGTTCGAGGCAATCACCGACGGTGCGCCGCCGCTGCGGCTCAAGGTTCTGCCCCACCGCCTGGACGCTGGAACCGTTGACGAACTCAAGGTGCTCCTCACTCGGTTCCCCGGCGAGTCCCAGGTGTTCCTTCACCTGGGCGAGGACAAGGTCCTGCGGCTTCCCGAGCAGTTCTGCGTCGACACCAGCCATGGCCTGATCGGCGAACTGCGTGTCCTGCTCGGCTCGGGCGCGATCCTCTAACCAGGCAGCCCATTGGGTTTCTGGTGGGCGGGGAGGCTCTGCTACCTTCGTCCGTTCCGGGGCCATTGGCTCAGTTGGCTAGAGCGCCTGCGTGACGCGCAGGAGGTCGGGGGTTCGATTCCCTCATGGCCCACCAAAGCCCCGGCCCCTGACCTGCGGACTCGTCCGTGGGTCAGTGTTGTTTCCGGGGCGAGAAGCTGACCTTGGCAGCCTCCGGAAACCCGGCTTGTCAACCATTTGTGTGCTGTCCCGGTAGATGCTTGATACTGCGGCTCCGGTAGCTGGGTGACACTTTCCGGCGTGGATCTTCGAGCGGTTGCGCGACGAGTACGGCTACACGGGTGGGATCACCCACGTGAAAGAAGCCGTCGCCGCCGCGAGGCTGGGGTCGTTGGAGTCGTTCGTGCCGTTGTCGCACCCGCTGGGCGAAGCCCAGTTCGATTTCGGTGAAGCGACCGTGGTGATCGACGGCGTGTCGTGCAAGGCGGCGCTGGCGGTGATGACGCTGCCGTACTCCGACGCGTTCTGTGTCTCGGCGTTCCCACGCGAGTGCACCGAGACGTTCCAGGCCGGCCACGTCCGGGCCTTCGAGTTCTTGGGGGTGTCGCGCTCGGAAGGTCCACCGGGCCATCGCCCGCCACCGCATGGTCGGATCGATGGGCCAAGTCGGCGCAGCGGGCGACAACGCGGCCATGGAATCGTTCTTTGCACTCCTGCAGAAGAACGTCCTCGATCGGCGCACCTGGGACTCTCGAGACGAGCTGCGCATCGCGATCATCACCTGGATCGAACGCACCTACCACCGCCAACGCCGCCAAGCCCGCGTCGGCCGATTGACCCCCATCGAATACGAGATGATCATGACCCCTCAGACAGCAACCGCCGCCTGACTACCCACTGTCCCCATCACGCGCGGCAGTCCCGAGCTGGTGGTACGCGCTTGTGGTTCTCGC
>JANXNS010000065.1 GCA_025353965.1 Aquihabitans sp. | reverse complement strand
GTGCGGTTCTGCCCGATGTGCGGTTGTTGCGTGAGCGTCGGGCCGCCTTGGGTGAGCTGGGAGGGATGTGGAGCAAGCAGCAGGTGGCGGGACGAGCCCGCAGCAAGTTTCAGCCTCGCCTCACCGATCAGCACTACCAGCAAGTAGCCGCCGACCAAGAGCATCTGGAGATCTTCCGGCGGGTCCAGATCCGTTCCTCCATGGTGGTCCCCCTCATTGCCCGAGACCGGGTGATCGGAGTGGTCACTCTGATCAATCTTGATGACACTCGCGAACCCGGCCTGGACCTTCTGGCCATGGTCGAGGATCTCGCCGGACGGGCCGCCCTGGCCATCGACAACGGTCGATTGTTCGAGTCCCGCAACCGTGTCGCGCGTTCGCTGCAAGCCGCATTGCTCCCACCCGCGCTCCCCGTCATCGCCGAGCTCGGGTTGGCCGCCAAGTACCGGGTGGCGGAAGGTGACATTGAGATCGGCGGCGACTTTTACGACGTGATCGAAGTCGGTAAGCGCTCCTGGGGCATCGTGGTGGGCGATGTGTGCGGCCGCGGCCCCGATGCCGCTGCGCTCACGGGGCTCATGCGTCACTCGGTCCGCACCGCAGTGGTCCGCGAATCGGTACCTAGTCGCGTGTTGGCCCAGACCAACGATGCCGTGTTGGACCAAATCGACGATGCCCGGTTCTGTACAGCGGCCTACTTGCGACTTGACCTCGACCAGCCCGGCCCAGGCCAGGTGCGGGTAACCGCCTCCAGCGCCGGACATCCCCGGCCGGTGGTGTTGCGCGCCGACGGGCGCGCCGAGGTAATGGAGTGTTCCGGCCTGCTGCTTGGCATCATCGCTTCGCCGCCGTTGGTCGACGCCGAGTTGGTGCTGGGGCCGGGCGATTCGGTCGTTCTCTATACCGATGGGGTGACCGAGGCCCGTCGTGGCCGAGAATTCTTCGGTGAGAAGCGCCTCCTGGAAACGGTGCAGGCGCTGGCCAATTTGGACGCAGAAGGCATCGCCGCGGGGCTGGACGACGCCGTGCGTAGGTACCAGGACGATGCCAACGACGATGTTGCCATCCTGGTGGCGAAGGTGATGCGCTAGAAACGCAGCCGATGCCACCGCTTGACGATCACCAACTGGCCCGCACGCTCGCGGAAGAAGCCGGACTCCTTCTCTTGGATCTGCGAGCCCGTCTGGTGGCCGATGGCGCAACATCTGCGGAGCTCAAGGGCGAAGGAGATCGCCAGGCCCACGAGCTCTTGATGGCTCGCCTGGCCGATGCCCGCCCCGGTGACGCCATCTTGTCGGAGGAAGGCCGCGACGGGGTTGGGCCGACTGACACCGGCCGGCTTGATGCTGAGCGCACCTGGATTGTTGATCCCCTCGACGGGACCCGTGAATACTCGGAACCGCCTCGAGCAGACTGGGCGGTCCACGTCGCCTTGGTGGTTGCAGGGGAGCCGGTGGCCGGGGCGGTGGCCTTGCCGGCCCAAAAGCGGGTGCTGTGCACGTCGCCGCCCGCACCCACGCCGCCCACCCCCGCCAGCCGGCCCCGCATCATTGTGAGCCGGACCCGACCGCCAGCAGTGGCCACCTTCTTAGCCGAGGCACTCGGCGGGGAGCTGGTCCCCATGGGGTCGGCCGGGGCCAAAGCCGCCGCCGTGGTTTTGGGGGCGGCCGATGTGTATCCCCATTCCGGTGGCCAATACGAATGGGACTCCTGCGCACCGGTTGCGGTAGCCCGGGCCGCCGGGGTCTGGGCCAGCCGCCTCGATGGCAGCCCGTTGGTCTACAACAACGCAGACCCTTATCTGCCCGATTTGTTGGTTTGTCATCCGCTCCTGGTGGACGTGGTTCGCGCCGCCCTTGACCGCTTCGGGGAAGAAACATGACCAGATCAGTCGGGATTGCAACTGGCTCGTCTATCCTGCGCCCGATGCCAAGGACCGACTGTTGAGCACCACCTACGAGCTGTCGCACCTTCGGGCGCTGGAAGCGGAGTCTGTCCACATCATCCGCGAGGTCGCGGCTGAGTTCGAACGCCCCGTTCTGCTCTTCTCCGGTGGCAAAGATTCCATTGTCATGCTGCGGCTCGCCGAGAAGGCCTTTTGGCCGGCCAGGGTGCCGTTCCCGGTCATGCACGTCGACACCGGTCACAACTTCCCCGAAGTCCTGGAGTTCCGGGATCACCGGGTGGCGGAGCTGGGGGTAGAACTGGTGGTGGCTTCGGTGCAGGCCAGCATTGACCAGGGCCGTGTGGCCGAGGAAACCGGCCCCCGCGCCAGCCGAAACCGCTTGCAGACCACCACCCTGCTGGACGCGATCGAGCACCATCGTTTCGATGCGGCCTTTGGAGGTGCCCGCCGGGATGAGGAGAAGGCCCGGGCCAAGGAGCGCGTCTACAGCTTCCGCGACGACTTCGGGCAGTGGGACCCCAAGAACCAGCGCCCTGAGCTTTGGAATCTGTACAACGGTCGCCACAAGGCCGGCGAGCACATTCGGATCTTCCCGCTCTCCAACTGGACCGAGCTGGATATTTGGCAGTACGTCGGCGAAGAACGCATCGAGATTCCGTCGATCTATTACGCCCA
The DNA here is from genome assembly GCA_025353965.1 of Aquihabitans sp. Lineage (GTDB taxonomy): Bacteria > Actinomycetota > Acidimicrobiia > Acidimicrobiales > Iamiaceae > Aquihabitans. The sequence continues at coordinate 17,284 of JANXNS010000065.1, read as the reverse complement.
TGAACGTGAGGTCTTCCGTCGTGACGGGATGTTGTTGGCGGTCTCGGCGCTGCTGGCACCGGCCGAGGGCGAGGAATCGTTCACCGCGACGGTGCGCTACCGGACCGTCGGCGATGCAACGATCACCGGCGCGGTCTTGTCCGACGCGTCCACAGTGGAAGCCGTGATCGACGAGGTGGCTACCACTCGGCTCACTGAGCGAGGCGCAACCCGGGCGGACGATCGGGTTACCGAAGCAGCCATGGAAGACCGGAAGAAAGAGGGCTACTTCTAATGACCGAGCTACTCCGGTTTGCCACCGCCGGGTCCGTCGACGATGGCAAGAGCACCCTGATAGGGCGCTTGCTGTATGACTCCAAGGCCATCTTCGACGACCAGTTGGAAGCGGTCGAGCGTTCCAGCAAGGCCATGGGTGCGGACTACACCAACCTCGCTTTGCTTACCGATGGGCTGCGGGCCGAGCGGGAACAAGGCATCACCATCGATGTTGCCTACCGCTACTTCGCCACGCCCCGCCGGAAATTCATCATCGCCGACACCCCGGGGCACATTCAGTACACCCGCAACATGGTGACCGGTGCGTCCACCGCAGACCTCGCCTTGGTCTTGGTAGATGCTCGCAAGGGCTTGGTCGAGCAGTCGCGTCGGCACGCGTTCCTGGCCTCGCTGCTGCGCATTCCTCACCTCGTGTTGTGCGTCAACAAGATGGATTTGGTGGATTGGTCGGAGGAGCGCTTCGAGGAAATCAAGGACGAGTTCCGCGCCTTCGCCTCCAAGCTCGACATCACCGACTTGTCGTTTGTACCCGTGTCCGCCCTGCACGGCGACAACGTGGTCACCCGCTCCGAGCACACTCCTTGGTACACGGGTTCGTCGCTCCTTCATCATCTGGAGGAGGTCCACATTGCCTCGGACCGAAACCTGATCGACACCCGCTTCCCCGTGCAATATGTCATCCGCCCACACAGCGATGACTTCCACGACTACCGGGGTTATGCCGGCACCGTGGCTGGTGGCGTGGTGAAGCCAGGCGACGAAGTCATGGTGCTGCCCTCCGGGTTCACATCAACGGTGGCCGCCGTCGAGACCATGGACGGCCCGCTGGAGGAAGCATCGACCGGTCAATCGGTCACGGTTCGCCTCACCGATGAGATCGACGTAAGCCGCGGCGACATGATTTGTCGGCCAGGAAACCAACCTACCGTTGGCCAAGATATCGACGCCATGATCTGCTGGATGAGCGAGGTGCTCCCCCTCAGGGCTCGCGACAAGTTGGTCATCAAGCACACCACCCGTACCGCTCGGGCGTTGGTCAAGCACGTGCAGTACCGGCTCGACGTGAACACCCTGCACCGTGATGATGCGGCAGATTCGCTGGCCCTCAACGAGATCGGTCGGGTACAGCTGCGCACCACACTGCCGCTTTTCTACGACGAGTACCGCCGCAACCGGACCACCGGCTCGTTCATCTTGATCGACGAAACCACCAACACCACTGTGGGCGCCGGCATGATCCTGGGCCCGAGCGCCCCGTCGCCCGCGTGAGCACCAACGTCACCTGGCACGACGGAGAAGTTGGCCGCGAAGATCGGCCTTCCCAAGGAGCAACGGTGTGGCTCACCGGTCTATCTGGCTCCGGCAAATCCACCGTGGCCGTCGTGCTCGAACAGTTGCTCGTGGGCCTTGGCCGCCCCGCCTACCGGCTCGACGGCGACAACCTCCGCCTCGGCCTCAACGCAGACCTCGGGTTCACCCCGGCAGACCGTGACGAGAACGTGCGGCGGGCGGGCGAAGTGGCCCGCCTGTTCGCCGAGGCGGGCGTGGTGGCCATTGTGCCGCTCATCAGCCCGTACCGAAGCGGCCGCGATCACGCCCGCAAGATCCATCTGGAGGCGGGTCTTCCGTTTTATGAGGTCTTCGTGGATACACCGCTCTCGATCTGTGAGCAGCGCGACCCCAAGGGCCTTTACGCCAAGGCTCGTGCCGGAGAGATCAAAGGCTTTACCGGGATCGACGACCCGTACGAGGCCCCGGTCAGGGCCGAGCTCACGATCGCGCCGGCCGACGGAGACCCGGTGGCCCAAGCCACCGCCGTGCTCGCACTGCTCAGCTGACAGGATGCGCAGATGAGCAACGAACGCATGGAAGTCCAGCGCACCATTGCGGCGGACCCCGCAACCATTTTCCGGCTGCTGTCTGACCCCAACGGCCATGTGTCGATCGACAGCTCCGGCATGTTGATCTCGGCCACCGGTGACCCCGTGACGGCCGTTGGCGACAGCTTCGTGGTCCACATGGATCGCGAGGCACTGAACGATTACCCGATGGGGGAGTACGACGTGACGGTCACCATCACCGCGTTGGAGCCTGATCGAGAGATCGCTTGGACCATCCTTGGCGTAATCCGCCCCCAAATTGGCCACGTCTACGGCTACACGCTCGAACCGGCAGAGACGGGCACGTTGGTCACCTCCTACTACGACTGGTCCACCATCGACCCCGTCTGGAGAGAGGCCAACATCTTCCCCGTGATCTCCGAAGGCGCACTGCGGGCCACCCTCGGCATCCTGGCCCGAACGGTCGCCCCCGCGGGCCGCTAGAGGGTCGCCAAGTCTGGGGTGGGGGAGGCTTCGTCCCGGGTCTTGTTGCCCAGCTTGGCCGGATCCACCAGGCCACGGGTGACCCAGCCCCGCATCTCGGCCCAGACCATGATCGGTGGCAGTACCACCAGGGCGGACACCAAGGCCACGAACACGTTCATGGCCACGATGGTGCCGAAATCTCGCAGCAGCGGAAGCGACGACGTGGCAATGACGGCCACGCCCACGATGGCGGTCATGCCGGACACGATGAAGGCACGGCCGGTACGAGCCGCCGTTACGTCCGCCGCCGCCCGCGGCGAGAGCCCGCGTTCGCGTTCCTCGATGAAGCGCAACAAGATGAGGGAGGTGAACTCCGTGCAGACCGCGATCACGAGTGGTCCACCTACGGCGGTCATGGGGCTGAGCTTGAGGCTGAAGGCGTAGGCCACCAGAGACGACGCGCCGACGGCGATGAGCACGGGCACGAGCGACAGGAGCGATCGAACGACGCTTCTGAGCCGAACCGTGAGGAAGGCAAAGACCAAGAAAATCGACAGATAGGTGAGTTGCACCCGGTTGGATTCCAGGTTCTTGAGCAGGCCCACGCCCACGACGGCCAAGCCCGATGGCGTGGCCTTGATGCCAGCGGGAGGCTTGTTGCCGTTGGCGCCGGGTAAGGCGAGTTTGGCCCGCATATCGTCGATCATGACGGCCCGGGTGCCGAGGCCGCCCGGCTTGGTGATGAACAAAATGTTGAAGGCCGGGGCCTTGGACGAAACCGTGAACGCCTTGACGGATTGAGGCGCAGCCTCATAACTGGCCTTCACCAGGGCGCCGCTGGGCACGAAATTGGATGCCCCCTTGAGATCGGCCAGATCCGATAGCGGGGTGAGGATGCTGGATGAAACCAGGAGCTTGTCCTTGTACCTCGCCATGGAATCCGAGGTGAACTTTTCCATCCAGACCATGGTCTTGTCCGTGAAGAGTTCGTCCCGGTTCTTGGCCGTCACGTAGATCCCAAGCTCGGAGGAGGCGCCCGTCTCCCGTTCCAGGGTGGCCACATCTTTGCGGTTCTGCGAGTGCTGGTTGACCCATTGAATGGGGTCGGTCTGCAGCGTGAGCTTGCCCTCGGTGAGGATGCCGCCCAGGAAGATGACCAGTGAGGCCCCTACCAGGACCGGGGCAAGCTTGGCCGGGAGCGAACCGAGCCTGACCACCAGGTTGCCCAGGGCGCCCTCGCGGAAATCGCGGCCGGTGGTGGGGGACTTGAACTCGCGGATGCCGAGGATGGCCAGGGGCAAGATGATCGAGCAGAAGCAGATAACAGCGATGCCAATGCACAGCAGGAGGGCGAAATCTCGGATCATCGGGACCTTGGCGAAGCGCAAGGCGGCGAAGGCAAACAAGGCGTCGAAAGTGACGACGAGGAGGGCCGGACCCAGGTTCCGGGCGGTTTCCTGGATGGGGTGCTCGGCCCGGTCGATGATCACCTCCTCCTCTATGCGCGCGTGCATCTGAATCGCGTAATCGATACCGACGCCGAGCATCACGGGCAGCCCCGCAATGGTGACGATCGTGAGCGGAATACCTATCCAGCCGGCCAGGCCGAAGGCCCACACCACACCAATGAGCACGACACCGAGGGGGAGTAGCCGCCACCGGACCTTGAAGAACAGCAGCAAAATCACGACCATGATGGCCACGGCGAGGGCGCCGAGCTTCAAGATGCCGCCCCGGAGGTAGTCGTTGATGTCTTTGAGGAGGACGGGGGCACCGGTGACCAGGACCGTTCCGCCCTTGATGGTGCGGTTGGCCCAGGCGGCTTTGACCGCATCGGCGCCCGCCCCCTCGGTCACCACGTCGGCATTGCCCTTGAGGCGCACGATTATCTGGGCGTGGGCATCGTCGAAGAATGACGACAGCAGCGGCTTGCGAATGTTGCCGCTGTTGTCGTGCAGCAAGACGTCGACCCACTCGGGGTTGGCCAGGCTGCGGATGGACTCAGGCGAACCCAAGAAGGGGGCAATGCGCTCGGTGGTGGCGGCGAGGTCCGCCTTGCGGGCCGCGAGGGCAGGAGAGCCAGGCTTTTCTGCCGCGATGGCATCGTTGAGCGTGGTCGACGCAATGGAACCCAGGGCAGTGTTGATCTCGAGTTTGGGGTTTCGGTTTGGGTCTTTGGGGTCCGTCGGGAGGGGATCGGCTGGCGTGCGGGAGAGCAGGTTGGCGCTGAAGGCGAGGGTGTCGAGCGGGGTGAGTACGGCCTCTACCGACGGGTCCTTCAAGATCTGCGCCTTGGCGGCCTCAATGGTTTTGGCGTTGGCGGGGTCCGCCAATTCTGAGATCTTGTGCCCATCGTCCATGGTGAACACGACGAGCATGATCTGGCCGCCGAAAAGCTTCTGGTACGCGACGTTGTCCTTGGCTACCTGGTCGCTCTTGTTGAGATAGCTGTCCTGGCCGGTGGCGAACTTGAGCTGCGAGATGCCCAGCCCGAGAACGACGGTGATCGCCAAGCCAAGAAGAGAAATGAGACCGGCGCGCTTGCCGAGTAGGACGGCAAGGTTCGACCAAAATTTCTTCACGTGCTGCTCCGACGATGTCCAGGACGGGAGGGTAACGATCGACCTTACCGCGGCCCCTGCCCGGTAGCGCCGGGCCGAACCCGTAGCGTCTACGCCATGAGCGAACGGGTGCGGACCGTCCATCTCGTGGCCAAGACCCACTTGGACCTGGGGTTCACGTCGTTGGCGGCCGACGTTGTCGAGCACTACGTTCACGACTTTTTTCCGACGGCCATCGCGGTGGCGGAAGCATTGATTCGCAGGGGCGGACCCGAACGGCTGGTGTGGACGACGGGTTCGTGGATCCTCGACCATGCCCTCAGCGCGGGGTCCGACCAGCAACGCGGCCAGGTCGTAGCCGCGGTCGAGGCCGGCCACCTGGCCTGGCATGGGTTGTCGCTCACCGCCCACACAGAACTTATGGACGTGTCGCTGTTTCGGTCCGGTCTGGCCATCAGCGCTGGGCTTGATCGCCGCTTCGGTCGGGTGACGACCGCCGCCAAGATGACCGATGTGCCCGGCCACACCCGAAGCATGGTCCCGCTTCTCGCCGAGGCGGGGGTGACCTTCCTCCACCTGGGTGTGAATCCAGCGTGGCCGGTGCCTGACGTACCTCCAGTCTTTCGCTGGCGCGCTTCGGATGGGACTGAGGTAGTGGTGGCGTACCAATCGGGTGGCTACGGCGGCGAGGTCGTCGTGCCCGGATGTCCCGACGCGCTCGCCTTTCTCCATACGGGAGACAATCTCGGTCCGCCGTCGGCCGTCGAGGTGCTGGCGGCCCATCAGGCCCTGGCCGAGCGGTACCCCGACGCCGTGGTCCAAGCGTCGACCCTCGACGGCTTCGCCAGAGCCCTCGCGGCCAGCGGTGCCAGCGCTCGGCTCCCGGTGATCACGTCGGAGATCGGCGATCCGTGGATCTTTGGGACGGGAACTGATCCACTCAAACTGGCGGCCTACCGAACGGTGCTGCGTCGGCGGCGGCGCATCGGTGACGATGACCCGACGCGGCTTGAGGCCGTCGATCGACAGTTGCTCCTGGTGACGGAGCACACCTGGGGCCTTGATCAGAAGACCTGGTTAGCGGACACCGAACAGTGGGATCGAGGTGGCCTGGCGGCTGTGCGGGGCACGCGCGAAGGCCACGTATTTGAGGCCTCCTGGGCCGAGCAGCGGGCGTACGTGGACCAGGCCGCCGACTACCTGGGAGCGGGCGGTCATCTTCACGAATTGGCCGCCGAGGTGCCTCGGTGGCCAATCGGGACCGACGGCATCCCCCTTGGGGGCTTCCAGGAGCTTGAATCGGGAGCGCTGATCGAGGGCGGTGGCTGGCAATTGGCTGTGGACCCCACAACTGGTGCCCTGGTGCAGTTGGTGCACGAGGAGTCCGGGCGGGTCGTGGCCGATGCGGGCCACCCGCTGGGGCTGCTCGGCTATCAGTCATTCAACGAAGCCGACTACGAGCGGTTCTACGCAGGGCTATCGCCGTCGGTGGAGGATGAAGGGTGGGCGCGGTCCGACAACACCAAGCCCGGTATCGATGCCGCCGGAGCCGTATCGGGCTGGTGGTCTCCTGAGGTCACTGGTTCCTGGCATGGCGAGCAGGCTGGGGGCAGCTGGCACACCCTGCTCGTGCGCCTTTGCTTCCCCGGTGTCGCTTCTGAGCGCCTCGGCGCCCCGGCGGAGGCCTGGGTGCGGTGGGCCTGGCATCTGGGCTGTGCCTCGGTCGACCTTGATGTTTGGTGGGAGGACAAGCCCGCCAGCCGTCTGCCGGAAGCCTTGTGGTGCTCCTTCGTGCCGCGAGCGGCCGAACCCGCAGGCTGGACGATCGACAAGCTGGGCCGGCCCGTTTCCCCGCTGGACGTGGTGCGCCGTGGCGGCCGCTCACTTCATGCCGTGGGCGAGGGGATGTCCTATGCGGGCGCTGATGGCGCCCTGCGGATTCGCACCATCGACGCGGCCCTTGTTGCCCCCGGCCGACCGAACCTGCTGGATGCGGATCCACCGGTGCCGGACCTGGCCGGAGGGTTTCATGTCCTGCTCCAGAACAACTGCTGGGGCACCAACTTCCCCATGTGGTCCGAGGGTCCGGCCCGTTTCCGCTTCGCCCTCGATGTTGGCTAGCCCCGCACCTAGGCCACCACGAAGTTCACGAGCTTGCCGGGGACGACGACCACCTTGCGGACGGTTGTGTCGGCGAGCAGAACCGCAACCTTCTCGTCGGCGCGGGCTGCGGCCTCCAACCCGGCTCGGTCCAGATCGGCAGCAACGGTGACACGACTGCGAACCTTGCCGTTGACCTGGACCGGAATTTCCACCGTGTCGTCTATCAGCCACGCTCGGTCGGCCACCGGGAACGGCTCGTAGGCCGAGGTTCTGGGGTGACCGAGGCGGGACCAGAGTTCCTCGGCGGCATGGGGAGCGAGTGGACCGAGCAGGAGCGCCAGTGGTTCGGCCACCGATCGCGGGACGCCGCCGTCCGGGTAGGTCGCGGTGAGGTGGTTGGAGAGCTCGGTGATCCGGGCAATGGACGTGTTGAACCGCAGCGTCTCCATGCCGTCGCGCACCGCGGCAATGGTGCGGTGCAAGACCCGGAGCGTGTCGTCGGATGGCTCGGTATCGGCCACGCGAAGTGCGCCGGTTTCCTCGCTCACAAACAGGCGCCAGATGCGCTGAAGCTGGCGGTACATGCCCACCACCGCAACCGTGTCCCATGGTCGGCTCTGGTCCAACGGGCCCGTGAACATCTCGTAGAGACGGAGCGTGTCGGCGCCATAGCGCTCGCACATTTCATCGGGAGTGACCGCGTTTTGGAGCGACATGCCCATCTTCCCGTACTCGCGTTTGACCTCCGCTCCGTGATGGAGGAAGCGCCCGTTGTCTTCAACTACCTCATCGGCGGCAACGTAGAAACCGCGCTCATCGGTGTAGGCGAAGGCCTGGACCATGCCCTGGTTGAAGAGGCGCCGGAACGGCTCGGACGACGACAGATGGCCAAGGTCGAACAGCACCTTGTGCCAGAAACGGGCATAAAGCAGGTGCAGCACCGCATGCTCGACGCCGCCCACGTAAAGGTCGACACCGCCGCAATCGCCGTCGGCCTGGGGACCCATCCAGTACCGCTCGTTCTCCGGGTCTACGAACGCCTCGGTGTTGGTGGGGTCCAGGTAGCGCAGCTCGTACCAGCATGATCCCGCCCAGTTGGGCATGGTGTTGACCTCGCGGCGGTACCGCTGCGGGCCGTCGCCCTGGCCGAGATCAAGGGTGGCGGTGGTCCAGTCCGTCACGCGCCCGAGGGGCGGTTCGGGCTCGGAGTCCTCACGATCGGAGGTATTGGGCGAAAAATCCTCCATGGGAGGAAGCTCCAACGGCAGTTGCTCATCGGGCAGGGCCTGCGGCTCACCGTCGGGGCCGAACACGATCGGGAAGGGCTCGCCCCAGTACCGCTGACGGCTGAACAGCCAATCTCGCAACTTGTACTGGATGGTGCCGTGGCCGTGGCCCGCCGCCTCCAGCCACTCGGTGATCCTGGCCTTGGCGTCGCCCACCGGGAGGCCGTCGAGGCTGATCTCGTCGTTGGCCGAGGCCATGGCCGCACCGGTACCGGAGTACGCCTCTGGCCACCCTTGGGCGGGGGTGTCCGCCGCCAGCTCATGGTCAGCCAGCCAGGCCGGGTCTGGGGCGACCACTGCGGTGATGGGCAGGTCGAACGCCCGAGCGAAGTCAAAGTCGCGTTGGTCGTGGGCGGGGACGGCCATGATCGCCCCGGTGCCGTAGCCCATGAGGACGTAATCCGCCACGAACACGGGCACGGGCTGGCCGTCGACCGGGTTGGTGGCGTAGCTACCAGTGAACACGCCGGTCTTTTCTTTGCCCTCGCTTTGACGATCCAGTTCGGACCGGCGGCTGGTGGCAGTGACATAGGCGGCAACGGCGGTGGCCGGGGTGGCCCCGGTGGCCGTCCACGAGGCGGGGATGCCGGTGGGCCAGGACTCTGTGGTGAGCGCGTTCACCAGCGGGTGCTCCGGCGCAACCACCAGGTAGGTTGCCCCAAAGAGCGTGTCCGGCCGAGTGGTAAACACGTCGATTGGGCCGGCACCGGTGGCGAAGGTGACCTGGGCTCCGGTGGATCGGCCGATCCAGTTTCTCTGCTGGCTCTTGATGGCCTCGGACCAGTCGAGTTGGTCGAGGTCGTCGATTAGCCGGTCGGCATAGGCGGTGATACGCAGCATCCACTGCTTCATGGGCCGCCGGAAGACCGGGAAGTTCCCCCGCTCGGAACGGCCGTCGGCGGTGACTTCTTCGTTGGCCAGCACGGTGCCCAGGCCGGGGCACCAGTTGACCGGGACCTCAGCCAGGAAGGCGAGGCGATGCCCGTTGATGACGGCCCGCCGATCGGTGGCATCGAGGCCCGCCCAGGGGCGCCCCGATGGGTTGGTACCGGGCGCAGGTTGGCGAGTTCCGGCATCGAACGCGGCGACCAGTTCGCTGATGGGCCGGGCTCGATCGGCGTCGGCGTCGTACCAGGAGTTGAAGATCTGCAGGAAAATCCACTGGGTCCAGCGGTAGAAGCCCACGTCGGTGGTGGAGACGGCCCGGCGGTCGTCGTGGCCCAGCCCGAGGCGGCGCAATTGCCGTCGCATGTTGGCGATATTGGTCTCGGTGGTCACCCGTGGGTGGGTATTGGTCTTGAGGGCGTACTGCTCGGCCGGCAGGCCGAACGCGTCGTAGCCCATGGTGTGGACCACGTTGTGGCCCGTCATGCGCAGGTAACGGGCGTACACATCGGTGCCGATGAAGCCCAGCGGGTGGCCGACGTGCAGGCCGACCCCGGAGGGGTACGGGAACATATCGAGCACATAGCGCTTGGGTCGGTCGGCCACCTTGGCGAAGCCATCCGACAGCGGCCCGACAGGGTTCGGCGTGTGGAACGTGCCCTCCGCCTCCCAGCGGTCCTGCCAGCGGGCCTCCATCTCTTGAGCGAGCGCGGCGTCGTAACGGTGGGTGGGCAGGTCGGACGCGGTATCGGTGGTGGTCGGCTCGGCCATGGCAGGCACGGTACTGCGGTACGGTCGGACGATGGCTGCCCCCGGCCGTCGGCACCGGTGGTCGCTGGGCAGGACTGAGACTGTCACCCCGCCTGCGTATGTTTGCGGGGTGCCTGTCCCTGGTCCGGCCGCGCTTGGTCGCGGCGTCGTCATCAACGAAAGAGGTGCCATCCCAGCACCCTGGATCACCGCGCCGGTGGTCACCGTTGATGAGGCGGCGGTCCGTTCGCCGGCCGTGGTGGTCGGTCGTCTCCACCAAGCCTGGGCCGATCGAGAACCGGTGGTGGTGGAGCTGGCGGTAGACCCGGCGCGGTTCCGCGCCCCTCAGGATGTGGCGGACACCCCGTGGCGCCTCGCCCCAGATTTTGAGCCCTGGTATGACCGGCTCCATTTCTTGGTTTGGGCCAATACGTACGACGCACGGACGCAGGACGTCATCTGGTGGTGGGGTCGCAAAGCGGTCCGGTCGGGGGCAACGGATACGCCAGACGGCGTGGCCGATGTGGTCTTGCCGGATGGCTCGCCGGCGTGGGTAGACGGTGGGCCTCGCCAACCGTGGGCCGCAGCAGACCTTGGCGGTGTTGGTGTGGTCCACACCGAGAGCGTGGAACTGGGTCGCCTCGTCCTCGCGCCGGAGCCGGCCGCTCCGCGCGCCGATCTGGCGCCGGATCAGCTGGCCGCCGTGGCCCGCCTGGCCGGTCCGGCCCGGGTGATCGCCCCCGCCGGCTCGGGCAAGACCCGTGTGCTCACCGAACGGCTTCACCACCTGCTCGGGGATCGGGGTTGGGAGCGAGATGGCGTCCTGGCGCTGGCCTACAACAAGGAAGCCCAGCTGGAGATGGAACGGCGGACATCAGCGTTCCGGCCCCGCGTGCGCACCCTCAACGCCCTGGGGTACCGGATCTTGGCGGACCACCGTGGCAAGGCCCCGGGCCTGCTCGACGAGCGAGATACCCGTCGGCTGGTGGAATCTCTCCTGCCGGGGCGGCGTCAACATCGGGCCAATACGGACCCCATCGGTCCCTACCTAGAAGCGCTGGGAACGGTCCGTCTGGGCCTGCAGGACCCAGCCGATGTGGAGGCCTCCCGGGACGATGTAGACGGCTTGGCGACCATGTTCGGGCCGTACCGGACGCACCTGGCGGACCGCGGTGTCGTGGATTTCGACGAGCAGATTTATGGCGCAATCGAGGCGCTGCTCACCGATGGCGTCTTCCGCCGGTCCATGCAGCAGCAGCATCGCCATCTGTTGGTGGACGAGTTCCAGGACCTCACCCCGGCTCACGTTCTGCTCATCCGGCTCCTTGCCCTCCCGGCGCTGGATGTCTACGCGGTGGGTGACGACGATCAGGTCATCTATGGCCACAACTCCGCCGATCCCGACTTCCTCATCGACTACAGCCGCCTCTTTGCTGGTGCCGCGGCCCACCCGCTCACGGTCAACTACCGCTGCCCGGTAGAGGTAGTTACGGGCGCTCGGACCTTGCTTGGTTACAACCACCGGCGAGTCCAGAAAGAGATTGTTGCCGGGCCCAACGCGGACCCGATCAAGGGTGGGCTACGGGTGGTGGAGCACGGGCCAGACGACGCCGCCCAGAGCACCGTCAGCGTGGTCCAGGGATGGCTCGACGAACCGGTGGTGGAGCCGTCGGCGGTCGCCGTACTGGCCCGCGTCAATTCGCTACTCCTGGCCCCGCAAGTTGCCCTGGCGGAGGCCGGCGTGCCGCTCAATTCCGTGCTGCGCCCAGAGGTGTTGGAACGCACGGGCATGCGGGCCGCGCTGGCCTACTTGCGCATCGGCGTGGCCGGAGATGCCATTGCCCCGCGAGACATTGTGGAGATCATGCGGCGTCCAACCCGCGGCCTGCCGCAGTGGTTCCCGGATCGCCTTGATCGGCGCACCAGCTGGTCGGTCAAGGCCCTCAAGGCCATTGCCGATCAAGTGCCGGACAAAGAAGGGGCCAAGGTCATCCGTTTGGCCGAAGACCTCGCCGCCGTCGTTGCCGCGGCTCGTTCCGGCACTACCCGCGATGTGCTTGAGGTGGTCCGTGACGACATCGGCCTCGGCACCGCCATGGGCATGTTGGATCGCACCGGCGGTGGGCAAGGCTCGAGCCACTTGGACGACCTCGAGGGGCTGCTCGGCGTAGCCGACCTTCACCCCGATCCGGCCGGGTTCGAACCCTGGCTCCGGCGAGTGTTCGGCCGCGAGGCAGATCCAGATGGGGTCACCCTCTCCACCATCCACCGGGTCAAGGGCCGTGAGTGGGACCGCGTTGTGGTGTTCGGCGTGGCCGACGGTGTTGTGCCGCACCGCTTGAGCGACGACATCGAAGAGGAACGCCGCGTCTTGCACGTGGGCATCACTCGCGGCCGGCATCGGGTGGCCATCCTGGCTGATCGGTCCCGGCGATCACCGTTCCTGGCGGAGCTCTCGGGGGCGGCCCCCAAACGGGCCGCGCCGCGCCCGGGCGAGGCCAAGGCCACCCGAGATGTCGCCAGCGTGCAGCCCGTGTTCAAGAAAGCCAGCAAGGGCAAAGCAGCGCCAGCGGTCGAGGGCATTGAGGCCCGCGAAGGCCTGGTCCTCAAGTTGCTCGGAGGCTACGAAGGCGTAATCGAGGACGCCGACGGCGGCAGCGTGCGGGTGCGCCTTCCCACCGGTGGGACCCTCACGGTGCGTTACGGCGAGCGGGTTGACGACGCTGGCCGCAAGGCCCCTCTCCAGGCGCCGATCGAGCTGTGGGGGGCCGCCGCCCAGGCAGAAACCTCGTTGCGGGCGTGGCGTACAGAGGAGGCCCGGTCCACCGGCAAGCCCGCCTACACCGTGCTCAGCGATGCCCACCTGCGCGGGATCGCACTAGCCCGGCCCACCGATGCCGCGGGCCTGCTCCAGTGCGACGGGATCGGCCCCACCAAGCTGGATCGCTACGCAGATGAGATCTTGGCCCGCTTAGATGCCGTGGAGACCTAGGCAGCGCGAATGCGCTGGACGGTGTTGGCCAGCAGCTCTGGCGAGGCTTTGTAGGGCAGGTAGAAGCTGAGCCGATCCACGGCATCACCGAAGCGGGCCAAAAGCTGATCGGCCACTTGATCGGGTTCGGCCACCACCGCGAAGGCGGCGAGCATGTCGTCTTCAATTCGCTCGCCCATGTCTATCCAGCGGCCATCTTTGGACAGTGCGTTGAGTTCCGTCTGCAGGTCCCCCCAGCCGTGATGTTCGAGCACTCCCCGATACGCCGGGGTCGACCCGTAGAACGCGATTTGTTCACGGGTGCCCTTGGCGGCGGAGGCAAGTTCCTCCTCCGTTGTCCCGGTCACCACGAAGGCTGGGAGTGAAAGCTCGATATCGGCCCGCGCCCGGCCCCCGGCGTCGAGCCCCTCGGAAATGGCGGGCAGGGTGACCTCGCGGAGGTACGACTCCGTGGTGAAGCCGTGGCAGAGCAGCCCGTCGGCCACCTCGCCGGCAACTCGGGTCATGAGCCCGCCTACCGCGGCTAGGAAGACCTTGGGCGCTCCGAACTGGTTGGGCCCGGGGTCGAAGAAAGGGGTCATCAGCGTGTGTTCGTAGAAGTCCCCGCGGAAATCAAGCTTGGTGCCGTGTTCCCACGAGGCCCAGATGGCCTGCATGGCGCAGATAAATTCTTTCATGCGCGGTGCCGGGTGGGACCACGGCATGGAGAAGCGTCGGGTGATATGAGGCTTGATCTGCGAGCCGAGCCCGAGCAGGAACCGGCCCTCGGCAAAGGCGTTGAGGTTGTAAGCGGTGGTGGCCAGCGTCATGGGGCTGCGGGCGAAGGCCACGGCGATCCCGGTGCCGAGCTGAATCCGTTCGGTGTGCTCAGCGGCCAGGGTGAGGGCCAGGAACGGGTCGTGGTTGGTCTCCGCCGCCCACAGCCCGTCGTAACCGATCGCCTCTTGGGCTTGAGCCGCCGAAGCGGCTTTGGGCAGGTCTGATCCGATGCCTCCGTCTACCAACATGGCGGCGAACCTAGCCGGAGACGTTCAGCTTTCTTCCTGATCGCGGAGGAAGCGTTCCACTTCTTCGGCCAGTTCGTCGGCCGAAGGAAGCTGGTCCGTGGCCGCACCGGCCTCCGCTAGTTGCTCGTCGTGGCGAGCTTCGAGCGCGTGCAGCATGGCGAGGTGGCCGACGTTGGTGGACATGGCGGTGTCGATGCGGTTCCGGGTCCGGTGAGCGTTGGACGAGAGCTCGCCCTTGGGTAGGCGCAAGCCAGCGGTGCGCTCGAGCTGCTCAATGAGCGCCAGGGCCGCAGCCGGGTAGGGGGTCGGTTCGCCACTGACATAGTGGGGGACCTGCGCCCACAGGCCCACGGCGGGTAGGTCCAGTTCGCCGCAGCGGAATTCAAGAGCGGCCTGCACCCCGGCGGGCACATCCAGCGACCCGCGGAGCAGCCCGGAAACCGCCGCCAGCTCGGCTGATGAAGCGGTGACTGACATCGTGATGGGCCGGGTGTGGGGGACGGTTGCGGGGTAGGCGCCTAGGCCAACCAGCATCCGGGTGCCGAAGTCTTGCGCCAATTCGATGACCTCCTCGGTGAAGCCTCTCCACGCGTGGTCGGGTTCCGCCCCGAGCAGGAACAAGACGTCGTTCCCAGCCTCGTCGGTGCCGGCTCGCAGCTCAATGCCGGGCCAGGACAGCCCGGTATTCACGCCATCGAGGAGATGCATGATTGGTCGGCGGGCCCGGTGATCGAGTAGGCGATCGGCATCAAAGGTGGCGACCGGGTAGGTGTCAAGGCCTTCCAACAATGTCTGGATGGCGGTGCCTGCGGCATACCCCGCGTCTATCCAACCCTCGAGAACGACCACCAAAACGGGGGCGTTCAGCGATGGCTGATCGTGCAGGTCATAGAGGGTCACGTCAGGTCGCGATCTTGTCGAGTGAGGCCAGCGAGGCCTGGCCGAGGAGGGCGACGGTCGCCCCGAACGCGTCTCCGTCGGCCCCGTCGTTGCCCATTGCGCCAGCCTTGTAGCGGGTGGCCACGCCCTGAAGGATGCAGGCCAGTTTCCAGTAGCCAAAGGCCACGTAATAGTCCAGGTTGCCGACGGGGCGGCCGCCGGCGGCCTCGTAGGCGGCTACCAGCTCCGCTCGGGTGGGAAATCCTTCGAGCACGGTGGCCACGCCGGGAAGTGCGGCGTAGGGGTCATTGGGCTCGGCCCAATAGACCATGAGGAGGCCGAGGTCCGCAAGTGGATCTCCGAGGGTGCAGAGCTCCCAGTCCAGGACGGCGATCACGTTTCCGGAGTCGTCGACCATGCAGTTGTCGAGGCGGTAGTCACCGTGAACGATCGCCGGTTCGCCCTGTTCGGGAATGGCGGCCAAGAGGCGTTTGTAGGCCTCGGTCACGGCGGGCACGTCGCCGTCGGACTGTTCAAACTGGCCATTCCAGCGTTTGAGCTGGCGGGCTATGTAGCCGTCTTTACGGCCCAGTTCTCCCAGCCCGATGGTGTCGGGATCGACGGCGTGAACCTTGGCGAGGGTCTCGGCCAGGGAGAGCCCAGCGCGGCGCCTCACGGCTGGGCTCACGTCGCTGGCTGCGGCGGTATCTCGCAGGATCAGGCCGTCGACAAAACCCATGACATAGAACGGCGCCCCGTTGACGGCGTCGTCGGTACAGAGACCCACGACCGGGGCGACGGGCACGTTTGTTGGGGCCAGCGCGGAAATAATCCGGTGCTCGCGGCTCATGTCGTGGGCGGTGGCCAGCACATGGCCGGTCGGTGGCCGCCGCAGTACCCAGTCTCCTGACGCCTGATCGGTCACTCGATACGTGAGGTTTGAGCGGCCACCAGCGATAAGGCTGAACGCCAAGGGCGCGACGACGCCCGGGACGTGGTCGGCGAACCAGCCGGTCACGTTGTCAACGTCAATGCCAGGGTGCGGCGAGGTGTCAGTCATCGGCCGTCAACCTAGTGCCGTGTCCCCGGTCTCTTACCGGGGAGCGCACCGATACCCTGGCGGTCATGGTTGATGCCACTGACACAACGTTCGAGACCGACATCTTGGAGCGGTCGGACCATGTTCCTGTTGTAGTGGATCTTTGGGCGCCTTGGTGTGGGCCGTGTCGAACGCTGGGTCCCATCATCGAGAAGGTCATTGGAGAAACGGGCGGAGAAGTGGAGTTGGTCAAGGTCAATACCGACGACAACCCCGGCTTGTCCCAGGCTTTCGATGTCCAGGGCATCCCTGCGGTCCACGCCGTGTACCAGCGCAAGGTGGTGGCCAGTTTCATTGGCGCTCAGCCCGAGGCCAAGGTTCGTGAGTTCGTGGATGGGCTTCGTCCGAGCGAGGCGCAACGAACTCGGGATGCGCTCATGGAGATTGGTGATGAGGCCTCGTTCTTGCAGGTTTTAGAGGACGAACCGGGCTACCCGCCGGCGGTGATCGGCCTCGCTGAGCTGTACGTGACGCAAGACCGTGCAGACGATGCGCTCGCCATGTTGGCCCGGGTGCCAGAGGATGCCGATACCCGGCGGGTGGCGGCCATGGCCCGCGTGGGCGCGCCCGTGGTGGACGAGGACGATGGGGCCCTGGTCGGTGTCGACGTGGAGGCCAAGCTCGATGAGCTGCTGACCCGCGTCAAAGGCGACGACGCAGCCCGCCAAGAGTTTCTCGACCTGCTTGAGCTGATGGGCTCGACCGATCCTCGTACGGTTCAGTACCGGCGGGCCCTCAGCCGCCAACTGTTCTGAGTCTTGCCGTCGGCTTCGGGCTGAGGTCGGTCGAAAGGCGCTGGTGGAGGGCGCGGCGTAGGGGTCCCAACGCACACCTCCTCCGACAACACCTCCATCGCGATGACGACATTCCCGGGATCACCACCGATGGCAACGACCCCCAGAGCCGCAACCCGACCGCCGTCGACGCACTAGCGCCCCGCCACTTGGATCTGGGCGTACGTGGTTCGGTGGATGTCGGCCCATTCAGATGCGGTTAGGGTCGTAGCTGAGCCTTCCCCTCCATTCCGTGTTTCGCGCCTGGAGGGGCCATGGCCCACCCCCACTCTCACCGAGATCCATTTACCGACGGTTCTCCAGACCCAGACCTGCTGGAGTCCCTGCGCCCGCTGCCGCCGGGGTC
>JANXNS010000061.1 GCA_025353965.1 Aquihabitans sp. | reverse complement strand
CCTCGTCCGTGGCAAGCACGTGAACGAGGCAGACGAGATCCTCCAGTTCACCGAGCGGGACATCTCCAATGTCATCCGTAAGGGACTGGCCTCAGCGGTGGCCAATGCCACCAACAACGACGGCCAAGACCCCGAGGCACTGTTTGTCTCGGCCTGCTACGCAGACGAAGGCCCGACGCTCAAGCGCTGGCGCCCTCGTGCCCGTGGCCGCGCCACCCGCATTCGCAAGCGCACCTGCCACATCACGGTCATCGTGAGCCGGCTCTCAGAAAACGAACTGCGCATCCACACCGAGCGTGAGGCCCGCAGTGGCCGCGCCGGTGCCGGTGCCGCCGGTCGTGCTTCCCGCCGAGCCCGCGTCGCTGAGAGCAAGCGTGCATCCCGCGCTGAAGAACAAGATCACGAACATGACCACGAGCTCGAGCACGACGAAGTCATCGTTGATGCCGTCGAGACCGAGGTAACCACCGAGATCACCACCGAAGTCACCGAAGCAGTCACCGAAGCAGTCACCGAGGCGCCAGCCGCCGAGGCAACTGAGAAGGACGAGAACTGATGGGCCAGAAGGTCAATCCCTACGGCTTCCGCCTGGGCATCACCACCGACTGGAAGTCGCGCTGGTTCGCCGATCGCAAGCAGTACGGCCTCTACATCATCGAAGACTGGAAGATCCGCGATCTTCTGATGACGTCGCTGCCCCATGCCGCGATCAGCCGTGTCGAGGTGGAGCGCACCCGTGATCGCTTGCGGGTAGACGTGCACACCGCCCGTCCCGGCATCGTCATCGGTCGCCGTGGTGCGGAGGCAGACCGCCTTCGCAGCCGCCTCACCGAGATCACCGGCAATAACAAGGTCCAGCTCAACATTCAGGAAATCAAGCAGCCGGAACTGGACGCTGCCTTGATCGCCCAGGGTGTTGCTGATCAGCTTGCTGGCCGGGTTGCTTTCCGCCGGGCCATGAAGCGGGCCGTGCAGAACGCTCAGAAGGCCGGCGCCCTAGGGATTCGGGTGCAGTGCTCGGGTCGCCTTGGCGGTTCCGAGATGTCCCGTACCGAGTGGTACCGAGAAGGTCGTGTGCCGTTGCACACGCTCCGGGCCGACATTGATTACGGCTTCCGTGAGGCCAAGACCACTGCCGGACGTATCGGTGTCAAGGTCTGGATCTACAAGGGAGACATTCTTCCCTACAAGGCTGTGGCCGAGGACAAGATCGCTCGTGAGGCCGCTATGGCGGTTGGCGAGACCTCGGGAGATGCTCGTCCGGCGCAGGTCGTGTCGTCGTCTCGTCGGCGAGCCGAAGCCACCCCGGTTGATCAGGCCAGCATCGCTGACGCTGATTCCACTGAAGAACTCAAGCCGTTGGTGCCGGAAGCGGACCCCGAGATCGAGAAGCTTCTTGAAGAAGAAGAAGCTATTGAGCGCTCGGTACGAGACCACGAAGAAACCCCGCACTTTCGCCCGGAAGAAGGTGACTGACCATGTTGATGCCCCGTAGAACGAAGCACCGCAAGCAGCACCGCGGTCGCCTGACCGGAAACGCCAAGGGTGGCACTCGTGTCATTCAGGGCGATTACGGCATCCAGGCCCTTGAGCCCGGCTGGGTTTCGGCCCGCCAGATCGAGGCTGCTCGTATCGCCATGACCCGCCACATCAAGCGTGGTGGCAAGGTCTGGATCACCGTCTTCCCCGACAAGCCCGTCACCGAGAAGCCCGCCGAGACCCGCATGGGTTCCGGCAAGGGCAACCCGGAGCGCTGGGTTGCCGTGGTCAAGCCCGGACGAATCATGTTCGAGCTCACCTACTCAGACCCGATCGTGGCCAAAGAGGCCATCGACCGGGCCATCCAGAAGCTTCCCATCAAGGCGAAGTTCGTGACCCGGACGGAGGGCCTCTGATGGCGAACACCACCACCGCATCTGACCTCGACACCGCTTCCATCGTGGAGCGCCTGTCCGAGGAAAAGGATCGCCTGTTCAAGCTGCGGCTCCAGAACGCCACCGGCACCCTGGAGAACACCGCCGGGCTGAGCAAAGCCCGCAAAGAAATCGCCCGCTACGAAACCGAGCTGCGGGCCCGGGAGATCGAGGCCGCTGAGGCGCTCGCCCAGGAGGAGAAGGCCTGATGGCTGAAGAGACCACCACCGAGCCGCGTGAAAACGCTCGCAAGGTCCGAGAGGGCCTCGTGACGTCGAGCGGCATGGATAAGACCGCGGTCGTGACCGTGGCCACCCGTAAACCGCACCCGCGGTACAAGAAGTCCATGGCGCGTAGCACCAAGTTCTACGTCCACGACGAGGAAAACGCCCTCAACGTCGGAGACCGAGTGCGGATCGGCGAAACCCGCCCGCTCTCGAAGCTCAAGCGCTGGCGCATCCTGGAAATCCTGGAGCGTGCCAAGTGATTCAGCAAGAAAGCCGCCTTCGGGTGGCAGATAACTCCGGTGCAAAGGAAGTCCTTTGCATCAAGGTGCTCGGTGGTTCCCGTCGGCGTTATGCCTCCATCGGTGACATCTTCGTGGCCACGGTCAAAGATGCCATTCCCGGTGCCGGCGTGAAGAAGGGCGATGTCGTCAAGTGCGTCGTCGTCCGGACCAAGAAAGAGAAGCGGCGCCCGGATGGGTCTTACATCCGCTTCGACGAGAACGCTGCGGTGCTCATCAACGACCAGCAGCAACCGCGTGGAACCCGCATCTTCGGCCCGGTGGGCCGTGAGCTCCGGGACAAAAAGTTCATGCGCATCGTCTCGCTCGCCCCGGAGGTGCTGTGATGGCTGGTCTCAAGATCCGGAAGGGTGACCGCGTGGTCATCCTGTCCGGCAAAGACAAAGGCAAGGAAGGTGTCGTCCAAGTGGCGATGCCGGACGAGCGCAAAGTAGTGGTGGAAGGCGTCAATACCGCCAAGCGCCACCGCAAGGCCCGCTCGGCCACCGAAGCCGGCGGCATCATCGAGATTGACAAGCCCATCGACGTGAGCAACGTGGCGGTGATCAGTCCCAAGGATGGCAAGCCCACCCGGGTCGGCTACAAGCTGGTCGACGGCAAGAAGATCCGTGTCTGCAAGCGGACCGGCGAGGAAATCAAGTGACCGACACCGCAACGAGCGCACCGGAGGCACCAGCAGTGCCCCGGCTCAAGACCAAGTACAACGAAGAGATCCGTGGCCAGCTCAAGGCTTCCCTTGAACTCGGCAACGTGATGGAGGTCCCCCGCCTCGAGAAGATCGTGGTGAACATGGGCGTCGGTGATGCCGTCTCCCAGGCCTCGCTTCTCGAACATGCCGTGGTGGACCTCGGCCTGATCACCGGCCAGAAGCCGTTGATCACCAAGGCCAAGAAGTCGATCGCTTCGTTCAAGCTTCGTGAAGGCAACGCCATTGGCGCCAAGGTCACGCTGCGCAACGATCGCATGTGGGAATTCTTGGACCGGCTCATTGCGCTGGCCATCCCCCGCATCCGCGATTTCCGTGGGCTCCCGGCCAACAGCTTCGACGGTCGGGGCAACTACACCTTCGGTGTAACCGAGCAGTTGATCTTCCCGGAGATTGACTACGACAAGATCGATCGGACCCGTGGCATGGACATCACCATTGTCACGACCGCCCGTACCAACGCCGAAGGCAAGGCCCTGCTCGACGCCTTCGGCTTCCCGTTCAAGCGCGAGGGGCAGCAGTAATGGCCAAAAAAGCACTGATCAACAAGGCCAATAAAAAGCCCAAGTTCAAAGTTCGGGGCTATACGCGTTGCCAGAAGTGCGGTCGCCCGCACTCCGTGTACCGAAAGTTCCTCCTCTGCCGTATCTGCCTGCGAGACATGGTTCACGCAGGCGAGATCCCCGGCGTGACCAAGGCGAGTTGGTGACCACATGACCATGACCGATCCCATCGCCGACATGCTCACCCGTCTTCGCAACGCCAACACGGCGATGCACGACGAAGTGATCATGCCGTCCTCCAAGAAGAAGGAAGCCCTTGCGGCCATCCTGAAGAAGGAGGGCTACATCGAGGACTTCGCGGTTGCCGACAACGGCGCCCGACCGGGGAGTTCGCTCACCGTCATCATGAAGTACTCCCCGGAACGGGCCCGGACCATCTCCGGACTCCGCCGGGTGTCCAAGCCCGGACTCCGGGTCTACTCGGCAGCCAACGAGGTCCCTCGTGTCCTTGGTGGGCTGGGTGTAGCCGTCGTCTCGACCAGCCAGGGTCTTATGACCGACCGCGAGGCGCGCAAGCGTCACGTGGGCGGCGAAGTCCTGTGCTTCGTTTGGTAGGAGCGCCCCATGTCCCGCATTGGTAAGAGTCCCATTCCGCTGCCCAGCGGCGTCGACGTCACGGTCACTGATCGTCACGTCACCGTCAAGGGCCCGAAGGCCACCCTCGAGCGTGATCTTCCTGGCACCATCACGGTCCGCCAAGAAGGTTCCGAACTCCTCGTGGAACGGCCCGATGACGAGCGCCAGACCCGTGCCATGCACGGCCTGGTTCGCTCCCTCATCAACAACATGGTCGTTGGTGTAACCGACGGCTTCACCAAGGAACTCGAGATCATCGGCGTTGGTTATCGCGCCACGGCCAAGGGCGCAGACGCGCTTGATTTGGCCCTCGGTTTCAGCCACCCCGTCGTCGTGAACGCCCCTGCGGGCGTCACCTTCGAGGTGCCGTCCCCCAACCGCATCGCAGTGAAGGGCTCCGACAAGGAGCTCGTGGGCCAGGTGGCCGCCGATATTCGCAAGCTGCGCAAGCCCGAGCCGTACAAGGGCAAGGGCGTGCGCTACCTCGGTGAACACGTGGTCCGCAAGGCCGGCAAGTCCGGGAAGTAGGAACCTCATGTCTGATTCAGCGAAAAAGAACCGAGAGGCACGGATTCGGCGGCATCGCCGGGTGCGCAAAAAGGTCAAGGGCACTGCAGAGCGCCCGCGACTGGCCGTCTTCCGGTCCAACAAGCACATCACTGCCCAAATCATCGACGACCGCTCGGGCCACACCCTGGCGGCCGCCTCAACCACCGAGCCGACGCTCGATGGCAAGGGTGGCAACGTCGATGGCGCCTCGAAGGTGGGCGAGCTCTTGGCCTCCCGGGCCAAGGACGCCGGCATCTCGACCGTGGTGTTCGACCGCGGCGGCAACCTCTACCACGGCCGCATCGCGGCGCTAGCCGATGCTGCTCGCAAGGGTGGACTGGAGTTCTGATGGCACCGAACAACAACAACGACGCTCAGCTGCGTGAGTCACGCGTCATCAACATCAACCGCGTGGCCAAGGTGGTCAAGGGTGGCCGCCGTTTCTCCTTCACCGCCCTCGTGGTGATTGGTGACGGCGCCGGCCGAGTAGGCCTCGGCTACGGCAAGGCCAAAGAAGTCCCGCTGGCCATCCAGAAGGGCACCGAAGAGGCTCGCAAGAACCTCTTCTCGGTTCCGCTGGCCGGCTCCACCATCACCCACCCCACCATTGGGGTCATGGGCGCTGGTCGCGTCATGCTCAAGCCCGCTGCTCCCGGTACTGGCGTCATCGCCGGTGGCGCTGCTCGGGCCATTCTGGAAGAGGCTGG
>JANXNS010000253.1 GCA_025353965.1 Aquihabitans sp. | reverse complement strand
CCGCTACCCATGCCGCTCTTGCCGTAGCGGGCGCCGTTGGCGCTCCCCTTACAGATGAAGTCCACTTGCTGCTCGAACCCGACGGACCCGCCAGGGAACTGCTGGAGCACGTTGGTGAGTGGCGGTCCAAAGGCGCCACTTCCATCGACTGCCTTCTCGCCGTAAGACCAGCTCGTGGTGTGACAGCGACCGCAGGAATACGCACCGCCAGCAAACCCGTCGTCGTAGCCCATATTGAACAGGGCTTCTCCTTCGCTCTTCCACCGAGGCGGACAAGAACTTGTGTTGACCGAAGTGGGATCGAATGTGGTCAGCGCATCTCCGGTGAGGCCGTCCTTGGCCGATTGCGTGAGCGCCTTGATGCAGGTGCCATCTTTGGTTTTCATCATCTTGGCCAGCTGAGTAGCAGCCTGCTTCTGAGACTCGGCCGGGGTGATCTGGATCGATTCGAGATAGTCGATCAGGTTCTGGAGCTTCTGCTCGGTGAGTGGGCCGCCACCTTTGGAGCCCCAGGCGGGCATGGGCGAGAACGGGCGCCCGTACTCAAGCACGTAGCGAACCTCATCTCGGGTGTATCGCAGGAGCACGGTGTTGAGTGCCGGGCCCTTCCAGTCGACCTGCTTCACGAAGCGGCCTTCTGCATCGGTGATTGTGTAGGGCGCAACGCCGCCGACCCCGTTGGTGCCATGGCAGAAGGCGCAGTTGAAGCCACCCGCTTCAGTGGGGGCAAACATGGCTGCGCCGCGGTCAACAAACTTGCGGTGCAGGTTACCGATTTCGTTGGTCTGGCGGCCTGGCTCCTGGAGCCAGTAGAGCGGCAGGCCGATGCCCACGATGAAGAGGCCCAACAAGCCAAGGCTGAGGGTGCGATCGAGCTTGCGCCCTTCCAGCTCGGCATCGGGGAGGTAGGGCTTACGGTTGGCGGCAAGCTCAATTTCCGAGCCGATTTCTGGCTTGGCTTGGCGGATGTTCACTGCGGCATAGGTGATGCCGACAACGAACGCCACGAACAAAATGATGAACCCAACCGAGGTCTGGGTGCTGGCAGCAAAGAGCATTACTTGTGACCACCAGAGACGCAGTGGGGACCCTCGGCCTCTTGGCCGGTGGTGTTGGTGCCGATCGGGGGGCCTTGAATGATAGCTCCCGTGTTGACACTCAATGATCCGCCGGACACGGCCATGGTGAAGCGATCGAGGCCTCGGGGAGCCGGGCCTCCCTTCTTCTCGCCAACCTGGTTGTACTGGGATCCGTGGCAGCCGCACTCGAACCATTGAGAGGTTGCGCACGACGGCACCCGACAGCCCAAGTGCACACACTTCTGGTAGAGGGCAATGACGCCCTTTTCCATGCCGGCCAATTCTCCCGGGCTGTAGACCTTGCGGGCCTTTTCCAGGGCGCCCTGCGGATACGCCGTGATCCACATGCGGCCCTCCGGGTAGTAGGCAAACCCGTTCCCGGCCTGAATGGCGGCTTCGATGTCGACGATCTTGCCGACGGTGATCTTGGAGCCGAAACCACCGGTGGACCCCGGCCACAGGAAGGCCAGCACACCACCGCCAAAGGTACCGATGCTCAAGAGCATGCCGCCCACCAACGAACGGTTGAGGAACTGGCGACGGGCTACCCCGATCTCTTCCAAATCGGGGGCGACGTAGGCAACCGGCGGGGCCGGTTCGCTTACCGGCACCAATTCTCCGCCCTTGCGGGCCAGCTGGGCGGCCCGCTCGACATCTTTGCCTGACGTGCCTTCTAGCAGCGGCGTCGGTTTGCGGGACTTGCGATCACGGCTGCGGGTCTCGCGGGAAAGGCTGCCAGCAGCCTCCGACTCGCGGTTACGGAGGGTCGAAACAATCAGCAGGCCGGCAAACGCGACCAGCACCAGGATGAAGACGACGACGAATCCCATTTCTGTTTTCCTTTCCTTACAGCTCGAAGAAGAGGCCCTGGACCCAAGGCATGACAAACAACTGCCCGGGGCCTCGGAAGAACGAGCCGATAATGGTGAGCACTGCAGACGACATCAGGAACACGGTGAACAGCGAAATGGCGAACTTGCGATCCTCGGGCTTGATCGACGGGTTGCGGTCCACGTAGGGGGCAAGCATGAGCCCCCCCAGCCCGAGGCCAGGCAGCAATACACCGGCCACCATCGGGTGGAACATGGAAAGCATTTCCTGGAGACCGAGGAAGTACCAGGGCGCCTTGGACGGGTTTGGCGTCTTGTTGATGTCGGCCAGTTCCAGCAGCGGCGCATTCACAAAGATCGAGAAGATCAGTACGAAGCCAATGCACAACAGCGATGCAACGAACTCAATGGAGAGCAAGTGGGGCCACACGTGGACCTTGTCCTGAGGACTGGCCTTGACGTCTTGGATGGAGCCCGACTTGACCACCGTTAGGAGGCGTTGCGTGTGACCGCCGGGGCCAGCAGCAACCGGGGGTGCGGCGGTGGCCAGCGCGGTGCCGCCACCCGAAGCGGCGGCGACGGACTCCCCGACATCTCCGGTGCCTGCCGCCTTGGATCGGGCCGCTTTAGCTCGTTCCAACAAATGCGCGGGGATCTTGCTCTCGGCCTCGCTAGGCGCGGCCGCGGCGGCGGCCTCTGGCTCAGCCTTGGCGGCTGCAGCCTTCGCCCGGGCCTCTTCGGCTCGCTTGCGTAGGTGCTCTGGGATCTCAGTCATACCGATTCCTCCAAGTCCTTAAAGCGGACCGCTGATGCCGCCGTCTTTGCGGACACGCCAGAAGTGGATGGCCATAAAGATCACGATGACGAACGGGAGCATCAACACATGCAGCACGTACCAGCGCAACAACGTGTCGGTGCCTATCTCCGAGCCGCCCAGCAGCACGAAGCGCACTTGATTTCCGAAGACGGGGGTGTAGCCCATCATGTTGGTTCCTACGGTCACCGCCCACAGCGCCAGTTGATCCCAGGGGAGCAGGTAACCGGTGAAGGAGAGCAGCAAGGTGAGGAGCAACAATACGATGCCGATGACCCAGTTGAACTCACGTGGCGGCTTGTAGGCGCCGTGGTAAAAAACGCGGGCCATATGCAGGAAGACCGTAAGCACCATGAGGTGGGCGGACCACCGGTGCATGTTTCTCACGAGGAGGCCAAAGGTGACTGAGGTCTGCAACGTGTAGATGTCGTTCCAGGCCTGTGCGGCCGTGGGCCGGTAGAAGAACATCAAGAAGATGCCGGTGACCGTGAGCAGGATGAACAGGAAGAAGCTCAACCCGCCTAGGCAGAGCGTGTAGCTCACCTTCACGGCATGGCGCTTCACCTTGACCGGGTGCAGGTGGTAGAGCACCGAGTTCATAATCACGTAGGACCGGTTCCGGGGGCTATCGGTGTAGCCCTTACGGAAGATCGAGCCGGGACGGAAGATGGAGTTCCAGGCTTGAGAAGCCTGCATCTTGTCGGTGATCTCGCCGAGCTTGGCGGACCCCTTATTTTGCATGGTCTTAGCCATCAGTGCCTACTTCTCCCGATCGTATTGGCGGGGATCCGAAGTGAATTGTCCTGCGAGTGGCGCCATCATCCGAGCCGCATTCCGTAGCCGTACCCGTGGGTATTGGTGCGCTGGTGCCCGTCTCCATTGGCCGCAGGGTCCCCGATCTTGCCGAGGATGATCACGCCGGTGGGGCACCGGTCGACGCAGAGCGCACAGCGAGTACAAACGTCGTCGTCGATCAGGAAAATCACCTGGTCACTGGGGTCTACCCCCGGGCGCTCGGTCCCCTCCGCCGTGGCGATGGAGCCGGGATCCACCATGTGGATGCACTTCCACGGGCAGATATCGACGCAACCCTCGCACATGATGCATTCGGACTGATCGATGTGAATGAACTGCTTGGGCTTGACTGCCTTCGCCAGGTAGTCCGCATCTACCTCAACCAAGGCGTAGTTCGTGAGGAACTCCGGCATTGGGGGGTTGGCGTCGGTCTTGGTCATGAGACGATCAGGCCTTCACGAGCGGACGGCCGTAGGGGGACGTTTCGATCTCTTCGGTGACGGCCTGCCCGCGCTTCTGCCAGAGGGCCCACAGGGACACGGTGAGCGTGAAGCCGACTCCGTAGATCACCGTGGTGACGATATCGGCGATGGTGGACTTGGAGATGACGACCGGGATGTTTTTGAACCAACCGGTGGAACCGGGGCCAGCGAGGATGGCGTCCGAGCGCATGCCAAGCGAACCCTGGGCGTAGTTGAGCCAGCGGTCCGGGACCACACCGAAGAACCAGAACAAGGTGAAGGTCACATACATGGCCGCGAACATGGCCTGGCCCCAACTGAGCGGTGCATCTTTGGGACGGCGCTTGGAGAGCATGACGACCGCACCCACAAGCGCGAACGAGAGGAGGAGCGATCCGGTGAAGGCGACATTGGCGAACCCCAACAAGATGGAGCCAATGACGTGCCTGACCTGCTCCAAGAACGATGCGGCGATGATCATCGGTCCTGCTGCCTCCTCGTGAATTTGTTCACAATGATGTAAGTGGAGGCCAGCGCTGCTGTCGCTACCGGCTCCAGTTGACGGTTTAGCACGCGACCTCAGGATCCACACATTTGCGAGCGGGTCTTCCGCACCTGTTTCCCGGGCACGGTCTGGACGCCTGGATGACGGTACAGACTCTTTGTCGTTTCACGGCTTGGCCCGTTCCGGGAGACCAGGCCTAGAGTGACGCCGTTCCGCTTTCGGCCGCCGCCGCAAGCCCACCGAACCGCCCGCCGGAGGACGTCCGTGACTGAAATCCCCGAGCACCTACTCAAGCGTGCCGCCGAGCGTCGTGCTGCCATGGCCGGTGGCGACGCCGCCGCTACTCCGGCTGGCGACGCGGCCCCAGCGGCCGCCGCGGCCTCGGGCGCCGCGCCCGCCGCCGCCATCACGCCGGCCAAGACGAGGGCACCACTCCCCACGCTCGATGCCGAGCCTGTTGTGGTCAAGCCCGACATTGCCGTGGTGGCCGCGGCGAAGACCCGCAAGCGGGTCCCGTATTGGGCCGCCTCAGTCCTGGCCCTGCTTCCCCTCTGGGCCTTCATCTATGTCTCCGCCGTCCAGCCCCCGCCAGCGGGAGAAAACGATCCTCTGGTCATTGGCAAAGAGGTCTACGCCGGCAACTGCCAGTCTTGTCACCTCACCAATGGCGCTGGCGCCTCCGAAGGGGGCGCTGGTCAGCAGCTCAACGCTGGCCACGCCATCACCACGTTCAAGGACCCACTGGCCATGGTCCACTGGATCCACTTTGGCTACCAGGACGGCGCCCGAGCCGACGGAAGCTACGGCGACCCCAAACGGCCGGGTGGCGCCATGAACACGGCAACACTTCCCAGCAACATGCCCGCCTTTCCGGCACTCTCGCCAGAAGAACTGGCCGCGGTGGTGATCTACGTCCGAACCGAATTCGGGGCCGACAAGTATGACCCCAAAGCCGAGCAAGGCTTCACCGCAGAAGCGTTTGCTGCGGCGCCAACCGCCCTAGCAACGGAGGTCACCGCCGTCATTGCCCTCGGCGCTGGTGGCGACCCCGACCTGTCTGGCGTCGCTCGCGGCAAATAGCCACATCCACCGGCGCTTGGGTGTGTAATCAGCGCAAGCGCGGGCCAGACTGCGAATCATGAAGACCGCTGATCGTGCCGACGTGTTGGTGGTGGGTGGTGGCCCAGCCGGATCGGCCACGTCCTACTGGCTAGCCAAGGCTGGGCACCGAGTGGTGTGCGTCGAACGCAAGACGTTTCCCCGGGACAAAACCTGCGGCGACGGCCTCACCCCTCGGGCCGTCAAACAACTGGCCGACATGGGCCTCTACGACGCCCTGCTCCCCTACCACCGCTACACCGGACTGCGGGCCCTGGCCCACGGTGTGACGCTTGAGCTGGCCTGGCCCAATCACCCGATCTACCCCGATCACGGTTTCGTGGTCCGGCGTCGGGACCTGGACCAACTGGTGTTCGACCACGCCGGCGCCGCGGGGGCAGAGTTGCATCAGGCCACCGAAGCGGTCGCCCCCATCGTCGAAGGCGGTCTGGTGGCCGGTGCGGTGGTCAAAAGCAAGGACACCGGGGAGACCCGCGAGATCCGTGCCCGCTACGTGGTCATTGCCGATGGGGCCAACTCACGGTTCGGTCGGGCCTTGGGCACCGCCCGCAACCGTACGTACCCACAGGGCATGGCCATCCGGACCTACTACGAGAGCCCGCTGCACGACGAACCGTGGATAGAAAGCTGCCTGGACGTACGGGACCGCAACGGCAACTCGCTGCCCGGCTACGGCTGGATCTTCCCGGTGGGTGACGGCACCATCAACGTGGGCATCGGCCTGCTGTCCACCTTCCGTGACTGGCGGGAGGTCAACACTTCTCACCTCATGAAGGAGTGGGCCGTCACCGCGCCGGACTACTGGAAGATCGACGCCGAGAACCCGTGCCAGCCGCCAACCGGCGGCCGGATCCCCATGGCCGGATCGGTCAACCCCAAGGTCGGGCCTACCTGGGCCGTGGTCGGCGATGCCGGCGGCTCGGTCAACCCTTTCAACGGCGAGGGCATCGACTACGCCTACGAGACGGGCCGTCATGTGTCCGGGCTGCTCAGCGAAGCGCTCACCACGGGTGACGGTATGTATCTCCAGCAGTACCCCAAGTGGCTCGAGGCGGAATATGGCCTCTACTTCAAGGTGGCCCGGCTGTTCGCCAAGGTGATCGGCCAGCCCCTGATCATGCGGGAGCTCACCCGCGTGGGCATCCGGTCGCGGAGCCTCATGGATTGGGTGCTGCGGATCATGGCCAACTTGCTCCAGCCCGATGAGATCGGCCCGGCCGAGGCGGCCTACGCCATGGCCGCCGCCATCGTGAAGCGAGTCCCAGACCCGCTCCCCTAGCCGGGTCCGCAACGCCCCGGCGGGGGTCAGATGCGTGCTATGGCCACGGTTTGGCCTAGGGCATCCACCAGCTTCGTGATGTCAGCTACGGCTGCGGCGACATCAGCCGGTAGAGCGATGGACAGTTTCTTCACGGGCATGAGTTTGAGGATAGCCATACCCTGGTAGCTACTGCAATGGAAAAGCCCGGAAACTCTATCTAAGGGGCAGAGACAGGCGGTACGGGGTCGAGCCATCCGCCCACGTCGGCGGCTAGGCGATCGGCCTCCTTGGGTCCCATGGTGCCGTGGGCGTAGAGGTGGACTTCTTCGTGGTGCTCCAACACCTGCTCCACTATGCGCCACTGCTCATCCAGCGCGTCCTCTCGACCAAAGCGGCGGGCATCGCCATCCATGGCATCGTCGAGGAGTCGCTGATAGGCCTCCTCCCGCGGGCCTAGGGCCTTGGCGTAGGAGACTTCAAGATCAATGGGCTCGGGGATGAGGTCTTCGCCGGGCTTCTTGGCGTGGAGATGCAGCTTGACGCCGTCCTGCTTACCCAGCTGAAAGCGGAGGAGGTTGGGGCCCGGTTCGGGCGAGCCCTTCGGAGTGAACAGCAATCGCGGCGGGGCGTTGAAGGTGATGATGGCCTCCGTCGCCGTGCTGGTGAGGTCCTTACCGGTCCGAATGAGCCACGGCACACCGGCCCACCGCCAGGAGTCGATCTCGAACCGAACAGCCGCGTAGGTCTCAATGTCCGATCCGCCGTCTACGCCCTCTTCGTCGATGTAGCCGCGGTACTGGCCGCGTACGAGGTTGCCGGGCTCGATGGTGCGGACCTGGCGCAGCAGTTTGACCTTCTCGTCGCGCAACGACGCGGCATCGGCACCGGCCGGTGGCTCCATACCGAGCAGGGCAACGATTTGCAGGAGGTGATTCTGGAGCACGTCGCGAAGGGCGCCCACACTCTCGTAAAACTTGCCGCGGCTGCCGACGCCGAAGTCTTCCGCCATGGTGATCTGCACGCTGGCAATGAAGTTACGGTTCCAGATGGGTTCGAGCATGGAGTTGGCAAAGCGGAACACCAGCAGGTTCTCTATGGATTCCTTGCCTAGGTAATGGTCGATCCGGAAGATCTCGTCCTCCGTGAAACTCTTATGGAGGACATCGTTGAGCTCCTTGGCACTGGCCGAGTCTCGGCCGAAGGGTTTCTCCACCACGACCCGCCCATTGCTGGCGACGCCACAATGTTCGAGCCCGGTGATCACATCGTCGAACAAGGCGGGCGGGATGGCGAGATAGAAAAGCGGGCGTTCGAAGTGTTTGAGGACCTGGGCAAGGTCTTGGTAGACCTGCTCCTCGCGGTAGTCGCCGGACACGTAGTGGACCTGCGCCAGCAGTCGATCCAGCACGGCCTGGTCAAAGTTCGGCACCAATTCCGTGATCGAGTCACGCACGCGCCCCCGCAGGAACGTGTCGTCACCGTCGGACGAGGCGACGCCAATCACCCGACCGTCCAACCCGCCGGCGGCCTCCATTTGGTAGACCGCCGGGAAGATTTTCTTGTACGCCAAATCACCGGTTGCACCGAATAGCACCAGGGCGTCGGACCGGGTACGAGCCGCCGCCATCAGGACTTCTCTCCAGTCGGGGCGTTCTTCTCCATGGCGTGGCCACCGAACTGGTTGCGCAGCGCGGAGACGACCTTCATAGTCTTGTCGTCCTCGCGGTGTTGCGAGGTGAACCGGGCGAACAGTGCCGCGGAGATCACGGGGGCGGACACACCGTTGGCCACCGCTTCGTTGACCGTCCAACGACCCTCACCGGAGTCCGCCGCCACCGACGCAATGCCGTCCAGACCTGGCGACTCGGCCAAGGCCTTGATCAACAGATCGAGCAGCCAGGAGCGAACCACGCTCCCTTCCTGCCACGATCCAATGGCTGCTTCCACATTGATGCCGAGCGGCGACGCCTCGAGGATGGCGTAGCCCTCCGCATAGGCCTGCATGAGCCCGTATTCGATGCCGTTGTGGACCATTTTCACGTAGTGCCCGGCACCAATCGGGCCCGCATGGGCAAAGCCCTTTTCCGGCGACAATGCGTCGAAAATCGGCTGACCAATGGCCACTGATTCATCGGTGCCGCCCACCATGAGCGCATACCCATTGTCCAACCCCCACACCCCACCGGACGTACCGCAGTCCACGAAGTGGATGCCCTGGGCCGCCAGCTCTCGGCCGTGGCGAATGGAGTCCTGGTAGTTGGAGTTGCCCCCATCGATCACGAGGTCACCCGGGGCGAGCAGCCCGCCCAGGGTCTTGATCGTTCCATCGGTGATTGCGCCAGCGGGGACCATGCTCCAGGCCACCTTCGGTTGGCCCTCGGCCGCCAGCAACGGCACCAACTGCTCGAGGGTCTGCGCATCTGCCTCCGGCTTGCCGGGATCCATGCCGACGACCTGGTGGCCGTGGCGTTCCAGGCGTTCCGCCATCGCGCCGCCCATCTTTCCGAGACCGATCATGCCGAGCTTCATGTGGGTGCTCCTCCTTGAAGGTTTGACCGAGCCGTGAGTTCGGCCAGCGTGGTGCGAACGGCGCGGAGGCCATGACGCTGGAAGGTCGCCAGATCCCCATCGGCCTGCGCATGCTTGAGCTCGGAGAAGGTGAAGGTCTGGCCCGGAATGGCCGCGTCGGACGGGTCATCGCCCACCACCTGGAGGAACACACCCGTTGACGGGCCACCCTTGTGGAGCTGGCCGGTCGAGTGGAGGAACCGCGGCCCCAGGCCGAAGGTTGTAGCCACCTTGAACTCATCT
The DNA here is from genome assembly GCA_025353965.1 of Aquihabitans sp. Lineage (GTDB taxonomy): Bacteria > Actinomycetota > Acidimicrobiia > Acidimicrobiales > Iamiaceae > Aquihabitans. Next base: position 37,115 of record JANXNS010000253.1, on the reverse strand, counting down.
AACAAGGCCAAGCGGATCTCCATGAGCTGTTCAACGGCAGGGTCGAACGATTCCATGTAGGCCTGAACGGCGATGTAGTCGCCAGGTCGTACCTGCGCCAGGACATCTGCCAGTGCAACCGCCGGCAGCTCAGGCCGACCCGAGGCCAGCACTTCGTTGGTGGCTTCTTTGGCCTCGGCCACGTTCGGCTGGTCATACGGGTTGATACCAAGGGCGGCGCCACAGATCGCAGTCGCAACTTCCCAGAGCAACACTTGGGCCCCGAGGTCGGTTGTTGGGCCAAAAGCGAGTTCCACCACCGGCTGGCCCTCCGCCGCCAACACGTCAAGGCCAATTTCCTGGTCGACCTCGCCAATGGCGATGAACAGGCGATCGGCGCCGTAGAGGTCGCTCGGACCGAGAGGCTCGTCCACGATGGGGACCGTTCCCGTGCCGTGCTTGCCGGTGGACTCCGCCAGCAGTTGTTCCAGCCAAAGCCCAAACGTCTCGATCCGCGGGACGATCAAGAACGTCACCTTGTCCCGGCCCGCCTTGACCGCGGCGGCCAGGACCGCACCCAGCCGAAGACCGGCGTTGACCGTTGGGTCGTTGCTGCGCAGCGAGGGCGCAACGCCATCCGCGCTGGCCACGAGCGCCTGCCAGTCGATCCCGGCCAGGGCGGCCGGGACCATGCCAAAGAAGCTGAGGGCTGAGTACCGGCCACCGATGTCGGCGCGGTTCTCAAAAATCTCGCGATAGCCCCGCTCGCTCGCCAATTTTCCGAGGGCAGACCCAGGATCAGTCACCACGGCGAACTGCTCGGGCCGATCGATGCGGTCCCAGAAGAAGTCCAGGTGGCTACGGGTTTCGACCGTGCCGCCCGACTTGGAAGAAGCCAAGAACAAGGTGTGCTCCGGCGGGGATTGCACTAACACCCGGGCTACCGCCGCAGGATCGGTGCTGTCGAGCACGGTGAGATGGAGGCCGTGAGCCTCCTGGCCAAACGTCCGGGCCAGCACCTCCGGGAACAGGCTCGAGCCACCCATGCCCATGACGACGAGGTGCGTGAAGCCATCGGCCAAGGCCCGCGCCGCCACGGCGTTGAGCCGCTCCGCCGCCGCGCTCATATCGGCGGTGACCTCAAGCCAGCCCATCCGGTCGCTGATCTCGGTCGGATCATGAGCCCACAACGTGTGATCACGGCCCCAAAGCCGGGCAACCGCGTCTTTATCGGACAGGTCCGCCAGGACCGCGTCTACCCCTGGCTGCAGGGCCCCGAGGCGCTCTCGACGGAATCCGGCAGTGGTCATGAAATGGTGCTCCTGAACAAATTGACGGCAGAAGGCCGCGGAGGCCCCACCCCTTCTACAGCGGCAAGTCGCGGATGCGCAGCATTTCGTCGATCTCTGAGGCGGCGACCGGCCGGCTGAAGAGATAGCCCTGGGCCATCCCGCATCCGAGACGCTCCAAAACCTCGCGCTGCTCCTCCGTCTCGACCCCTTCGGCCACCACATCGAACCCGAGGTTGTCGGCCAGGATCATGGCCGCCGAGACGATGGCAAGGTCGTGCGAGGAGGGATCGGTCACGCCCGCAACAAACGACGCGTCGACTTTCAAGATGTCGGCCGAAGCAAAGCGCCGCAGGTAGTCAAGGGTGGCAAAGCCCGTACCGAAATCATCGATGGCCAAGCGGACGCCGAGCTTCTTGAACCGGGCCAGTTGGTCCACCACCAGCGGGGTGTCGGTGATGAGGTCTGCCTCGGTCACCTCCAGGCATAGCCGCCCCGGCCACACGCCTTCCCGCTCCAGCACCTCGGCCACGAAGTCGACCAAATCGGCGTCGGTAAGTTGGCGAGCCGAAAGGTTGGCGGCCACCTCGAGGTCCGGCCACCGGGCCGCGGCCTCAACCGCTTGCTCGATCACCCATCGGCCGAGCGGCAAGATCAGGCCCGTGTCGGTGGCGACCGGGACGAAGGCATTGGGCTGGACCATGCCCAGGCCCGGGCGCTGCCACCGCAGCAACGCCTCGACGCCCACCATGCGCCGATCACGAAGGCGAATGACCGGTTGATAATGCAGTTGCATTTCGTCGAAGCGAATGGCGTCGCGGAGCGCGTTCTCCACCTCAAGACGGGCAACGGCCCGCTCCCGGAGCCCAGCATGAAACAGGGCGACCTGGTTCCGGCCCTTCTGCTTGGCCTCGTACATGGCCATATCCGCGTCTTGGAGGACCGCCGTGGGCTCAGCTCCACCCCGCCGGTGGGCCACGCCGATGCTGGCCGACACCACCACCCGACCCCCAGGCAGATCTACCGGTTCGCTCAGGGTGGCCATGAGCCGCTCCGCCACCCGAGCGACCGCGTCGACGTCTTCCAGGTCCGGACACAGCACAACGAATTCGTCGCCACCGACCCGAGCAACAAGGTCCGCCGGGCGAAGGGTGCGGACAAACCGCACCGTAATTTCCTGCAGTAATTGGTCTCCCGCGTCGTGGCCGAGGCTGTCGTTGATGAGCTTGAAGCGATCGACATCGACGAACAGCAGGCCGCCCTTGGACTCCGGCGTCGAGAACATCTCGCTGAGGCGCGCCAGCAAGAGACGACGGTTGGGGAGGCCAGTGAGCTCGTCATGCATGGCGCCGTAGGCCAACCGAGCCTGGAGGTCGTGGCGTTCAATCGCAATGGTGGCGAGGTCCGCCACCAACCCGAGCATGTCGAGTTCTTCGTTGGTCAACGGGGCCGGGTGATGGCGCAAAAGGGTAAGCCGACCGGAACGGTTCCCGTCGGCCGCCTCAAGATCACACACCCACGCCGTCCGGTAGAGGTTCCCCGATGCCGCCCATAGGACCGCGTCCCACCCTTCGTCGTGACGAAAGGACAAGATCGCCTCAGCATCATCCGGATGGCCCGTCGGGCGAATGATCCCCGTCCGCTCGAGGATGCCGATCAGGTCCTGATCAACCGCATCGGCCTGACTTCTGAAGTCTCCGCTTGGGTCGAAGAAGCCGATTATGAGATGCCCATCGCCTAGCCGGGCCGCAGCGAGACGTTCAATCGATCGGAGGGTGTCGGTCACCGGAGCACCCCGGGCGATGCGCTCGAGTAGGACGGTCTGCTCACTCAGGAGGTCCGCCGCTCTTGCGTCCTCATCCAAATCACGACCAGTGAGCAAGATCGCGTGTTCCGAGACGGGCTCGGTGACCGACCGCTCCACCCGAAGCCGTTTCCACGAACCATCGGCGTGTTGGAAGCGAACCAGCGGGCGGCGGCCAAGCCCGGTGCCCAAGAGCTGGTCTACGGAGCTGACCTCCACCGCACCCTGCAACACGTCATCGGCGTGGACGTAGTCGGTGATGATCCGACCAACCATGGAGGTTGGATCACGATGGAGAATCCGCTGGGTCGACGGACCCATATAGACAATGCGCCCAACGCGATCACAGACCACGATGAGGTCGGTTGCCCCCCGGAGCAGGCTGGTGGCCCAAGCCTCGCTCTGTCGAAGCTCCTCGAGATCGGAATCGCGATCAGTGATTTCTCGACACGATGCCACCAGGACCCCAAGGTCGGGATCGAGCAGGGCATTGGTGACCATGAGCTCGACTTCATGGAGACTTCCGTCCGCGCCCACGATGGTCACCTCGAAGGGCCCATGGAGGCCAGGGGCCGAGAGCACCCACTCGAAGGCCTCGTCGTGAAGCGGGCGGTTGACGCTCTTCGCGAAGAGGTCAAAGGCCAACAGGCCCACCAATTCATCTGTCCCCCAGCCGAGCATGCCCGTGATCGACGGAGCAGCCCAACAAATGATGCCGTCCGACCTGACCAGGACCAGGGCGTCCGGCATCTGGCCCACCAGACGGGCCAGGTCCACCCCTGCGGGCAGATCAACGCCCACAATTTCGGTCACTGCAGCCGTTCCCGCTCCACAACCGTGGCCTGAGCGGCCTCGGCCGCCACCGCAACAATGCGGTCGATCACCGCGTCGTCATGGGCCAGGCCAGGGAACATGACCTCGTACGCACCGGGCGCCAGGGCCACACCGCGAGACAACAGACCGTGGAAGAAATGGGCATAGACCCTCTCGTCGGTGGCTCGTGCGGTGACGTAGTCCGTGGGAAGTTCGGCCCCAAAGAAGAGACCCACCAGCGAGGCAACCTGCGGTACCCGCCCGGTGAGGCCCGCGCCCAGCAGCGCCGACTCAAGGCCCGCAGCCAGGCGGGTGGCGGTGGCCGTGAGTTGCTCATACGCCTGGTGGTCCAGCAGGGAGAGCGCCGTCAGGCCAGCGGCGGTGGCTAGCGGGTTTCCAGAAAGCGTGCCCGCTTGGTAAACGGGGCCGAGCGGAGCGAGCTGATCCATGAGGTCGGCCCGTCCACCGAACGCTCCCACATTGAGCCCCCCACCGATCACCTTGCCGAAACAGCTCAGATCCGGGGTGATCGAATACAGCGCCTGGGCCCCGCCGAACGCCAGCCGGAACCCGGTGATCACTTCGTCGAAAATCAGCAGGGCGCCAACGCGATCGCATACAGCGCGAAGGCCAGCGAGAAACCCCTCGGCCGGTGCGACCAGGCCCATATTGGCGGCCACCGGTTCCACGATCACGCAGGCCACGGTGTCGTCCAGGGTCGGAACCTGGTTGTAGGGAACCACAATGGTTTCTGAGACTGCGGTGGGCGGTACTCCCGCCGAACCGGGCACGCCACCAGGCGACGAGTCTCGGTCTAGCAGGGCAACGGCGGAGCCGGCCTCGGCCAGCAGCGCGTCGCCGTGACCGTGGTAGTTCCCGGCGAACTTCACGACTTTGGTCCGGCCGGTCGCCCCCCGGGCCAAACGGAGCGCAGTCATGGTTGCCTCTGTGCCGCTGGCTACCAGGCGCACCTTCTGACACGACGGAACCCGACGGGAAATTTCCTCGGCCAACAACACTTCGCGCTCGGTGGGTGCCCCATAGGAGGTGCCGTCGCCCGCGGCCGCCCGAACCGCCTCAATAATCTTGGGGTGAGCATGACCGCCGATAATGGCCCCGTAGCTCTGCACCAGGTCTAGGTATTCCGTACCCTCGACATCCCATACCCGTGGCCCCTGTGCTCGGGCCACAAAATACGGGGTTCCCCCGACGGACCGGAATGCCCGGACCGGGGAGTTGACCCCGCCGGGAATGACCCGCTGTGCCCGCTCGAACAGCTCGGAGTTGGTGGTCACGTCATTCCTTCGTACTTCCGTCGTGCAATGAAGCCACCGTACGCCCTGGCCTGCGGAAATCTGCACCTCCGCCTAGAGCACGGCGGCAACCTCTTTGGCCAGGTACGTGAGAATGACGTCTGCTCCGGCGCGCTTGATAGCCGTGAGGTGCTCGAGGGCGACCAGATCCCCGTCGATCCACCCGTTGGCGGCGGCCGCCTTGATCATCGAATACTCGCCAGAAACGTGATAGGCGGCCAAGGGAAGGTCGTGCTCGGCCCGAACTTTGGCGACAATGTCGAGGTAGGCCAGTGCCGGCTTGACCATGATCATATCTGCCCCCTCGGCCACATCGGCCCGAACCTCTTCCAAGGCTTCCCGGGCGTTACGGAAATCTTGCTGGTAGGCCTTTCGGTCCCCACCGCCGACGATTTCCACGTCGACCGCATCCCGGAACGGGCCGTACAGCCCGGAGGCGAACTTGGCGGCGTAGGCCATGACCGACACGTCGACCCAGTCGTGCTCATCCAGCTCGTCGCGGATGGCGGCGACCTGGCCGTCCATCATCCCGGAGGGAGCGACGATGTCGACGCCGGCATCGGCCTGGGCCACCGCAATTTCGGCGTACCGATCGAGGGTCGTGTCGTTGTCGACCAGGCCCTCCGCGGTGAGGAGGCCGCAATGGCCGTGGTCGGTGTATTCGTCGAGACACAGGTCTGCGATGAGCACGATGTCGTCGGCGAATGTGTCTCGGAGGTCTTTGAGGGCGACCTGCACGATGCCGCACGGATCACTGGCCCCGGAGCCCTCCGCATCTTTGTGTTCAGGCACGCCAAACAAGATCACTGCTGGCACGCCGAGGTCCACCAACTCCCGCACCTCCTGCCGTAACGACGCAATGGTGTGCTGCGAGACACCCGGAATGGAAGCAATGGGCTGCGGGTCACGGATCCCTTCCCGCACGAACAATGGGGCGATCAGATCGTTGGGGGTGAGGAGGGTCTCGGCCACCATCCGGCGCAGGGCCGGCGTGCGACGGAGCCGACGGAGGCGGCGCTGCGGGAACACGCTGACCAGCCTACGGGCGGTTGGCCACCAGGTGGGCGAGGTCCGCCACCACCAGGTCCTCCAGGCTCGCCACGATTCGGTGCGCGGCGGATACATCGCTATGGCGGGTGATCTCGTTGGGCACCGCAACCACATTGAGGCCTGCAGCCCTGGCCGCGGCCACACCGGGTGAGGAGTCCTCCAGCGCAATCGAGCGAGCGGGCCTGACACCGAGGTCTGCGCAGGCCAACAGGTAGGTGTCCGGCGCCGGTTTGGCCTCACCGCCGACGCGGTCCTCGCTGGCAATGGTGGCGAAGCGATCACGCAAACCCAGGCGGCCCAAGTGGCCCTCGATCCAGGCCGACGGAGAGCTCGATGCGATCCCGATGGGCACCCCAGCAGATCCAAGCGCATCTAGGAGTGCAACCACGCCCGGCAAGGCCGGTTGGGTATCACGCCATGATCGGTCCTGGGCCTCGTAGGCCTCGTCGTAGGCCACCCGGTTGAGCTCGGAACCCACCGCTATCTGGAGCGCGGCCCACCCCTCGGCATCGCCGTGGCCGACCACCGTCGCCCATCCTTCGATGGTGAGGTCGTAGCCAAGGAGGGCCAGCGCGTTGGCGCTAGCTCGGTAGATCGGGGTCTCGCTATCAAAGATCAGACCGTCGAAATCGAAGACAACGGCATCAGGCAATGGGTTACCCACGAAACCTCCACGGTTCGTTGCGAGCTGGCGGACGGGCACCGTTGCCGGTGACCGCGGTTGCTCGCCTTCACGACCTCGTCGGAGGTGGCGATCACTCGGAGCGCGGCGTCATCCAAGCCGATACGCACGACGCCGTTCACCACGGCCACGGTGGCAGGAAAAATTCGATCGGGCAGGTCATCGAGGGGTACGGCCGGCATCAGTCGAGTCTGACACGCCCGGTCCGAGCCAACGCCACAACGAGGGCATCGACGAGGCCATCGATGGTGTGAGGGCTGGCCTCCACATCCACGTACAAGCCAAGGTCTCGGGCCGTGGCCGAGGTGACCGGCCCGATCGAGGCAACCACGGGCGGGACCCGGTCTGGCCCTACCGCCTGGCAAAAGTTGGTGACGGTGGATGACGACGTGAAGGTCACCGCATCGGCGTCTTCGATCTGGGCCAAGGTCGCAGGGTCCGGGGTGACAGGAACCGTTCCGTACACAGGGACTACCTCGACCTCCCACCCCGCGGCTCGTAGGCCATCAGGTAGCACCGGCCGGGCCGCGGCGGCGGCGGCCAGGACCACCCGACCCCCGCCCGAGGGGGGAGGGGGGAACACCTCCAGCAAACCTTCGGCCACGAATCGCGGTGGAATGAGATCGGCCACGATTCGTCGGTCTGCCAAAGCCTCGGCCGTACCGGTCCCCACCGCTGCCACCTTTACACCGGCTAGCGCCCGGGCATCCGGCAGGTGAGCAAACGTACGGTCCACGCCGTTGGGCGAGGTGAAGACCAGCCAATCGGCCGCCGCCACATCGGCCAATGCCGCCAGCAACGCGATACCACCATCGGTAGGGTCCACCACCGCAAGAGCGGGCGACTCCACCACCTCCGCGCCAAGCTCACGCAGCCGATCAGACAGCGCCGATGCTTGTGAGCGCGCCCGAGTGACCACCACCTTCCGGCCGAACAGCGGGCGCCGCTCGTACCAAGCCAGATCTTGGCCGGCAACGTGACCGACCACGATCACTGATGGCGCATCGAGCGGGTGATCCGCCAAGGTGGCCAGCGTGGCGCGGGTGGTGTGTTGGGTCGGCCGGGTTCCCCAGCGAACGGCCGCCGCCGGCGTGTCCGGGCTGCGCCCGGCAGCCAGCAGTCGAGCAGCGATCTGTGGCCAACGACCGACCCCCATCAAGATCACGATCGTGCCGCCCACTCGGGCAACCGCGTCCCAGTCCACCGTCCCGTCTCCGCTGGACGGATCCTCGTGGCCAGTGACCACGGTGAACGACGTGGACGAGAACCGTTGGGTGACCGGAATGCCTGCGTAGGCCGGCACCGCCAGAGCGGAGGTAATACCCGGCACCACCTCATAGGGCACCCCGGCATCAATCAACGACTGAGCTTCTTCGCTTCCACGGGCAAAGACAAATGGGTCCCCACCCTTAAGCCGAACCACCATCTGCCCGGCCAAGCCCCGCTCCACCAGGAGGGCGTTGATCTGCTCCTGCGTCATGCGGTGGTGCTTGGGGGCTTTGCCCACGTCAATGCGCTCGGCCGACGCCGGAGCCAAGTCGAGGAGTTCCGTGGCCGACAAACGGTCGTGGACGACAACATCGGCCTTAGCCAGCAGTTCGGCCCCACGACGGGTCAGCAATCCAGGATCACCAGGCCCAGCGCCCACGAGGTACACGGTCACGCGCTCGATGGTAACGACTGACCGAGGACGCTTCGAACGGTCAGGTCGGACCAAGGGCGGCGCGCAGGTGCCGGGCTACCGATGTGCCCAGTGATTCCGGGTCTTCGCCTGATGCCCGATGGCTCTGGAAACGGGCCGCCGCAGTTCCGTCGCTGGCCAGGAACGCATCCAGGATCAAGATGCCATCATCGCGTACTCCGTCGAAGCGGGCGTGGGCACCGGCCGGCAGGTCGCAGTCCCCACCGAGTTCCGCCAGGAACGCCCGCTCGGTATCTACCAGCCGGCGCGATGGCTGATGTTCGATGGCCGCCAGCACGTTGATGGTGGTCTGATCGTCTTTCCGGCATTCAATAGCCAGGGCCCCTTGACCGACCTGCGGGATCATCTCGCGGACTTCGAATACCTGCGTCAAGTGTCGGTCGAGTCCCAGACGCTGGAACGCGGCGGCCGCAACCACGATGGCCCCGCCGTCGGGCACTTTGGACAACCTCGACGCCATGTTGCCCCGCAGCTCAGCGAAGACCAGATCCGGACGCACACGCGCCAGTTGCGCCCGGCGGCGCTGGGACCCTGTGGCCACCGTTGCCCCATGCGGGAGCGCCTGGAGCGTCGCCCCCACCAGCGCGTCTCGGGCATCCCCACGGGGGGGGACCGAGGCCAGCGTCAGCCCATCGACGGTCACCGCAGGCAGGTCCTTGGCCGAGTGGACGGCGAAGTCTGCCCGGCCGGCCAGCACCGCTTGTTGGACCTCCTTGGCGAAAACGCCCTTGCCGCCGATAGCCGAGATCGCAACATCGAGCCGCTGATCGCCTTCGGTTTCCAGACCCACCAGCTCCACCGTCAACCCGGGGTGGGCTAGTTGGAGGAGGGCACGGACGTGCTCGGCCTGCCAGATCGCCAGCGGGCTCCGGCGGGTGGCCGCCCGGAGCGTCGTGGTGGAAGGCGGGTCAGTCATCTAGGTCGTAGAGCTGCCGCATGGCCTCCGCCAAGCGGTCGCCGGTGGGTGACCCGGCATGCTCCTTGAGGGCCATGGTGGGCCGATGCAGAAGCTTGTTCACCAGGCCCTTGGCGAGGGCGTCGACCGCTTCGCGCTGGCGATCGGTCAGCCCATCCAGCCGGGCATCGAACCGACTGAGCTCCGCGTCTCGGACCTCGTCGGCCCAGCGGTGCAGGGCGCCAACGACCGGGGCCGCCGAACGATCTGAGGCTGCGCTGCGGAAGCGATCGAGTTCGTCCTCGATGATGGCTTCTACCGCGGCGAGCTCACCGGAGCGACGCTCGATACCGGCCTGAGCGAACGTGCGCAGATCGTTGATGTCAAGAAGGGTGACGCCGTCAAGCTCGCGGACTGTGGGGTCTACATCGCGCGGCACCGCTATGTCGACGATCAACAGTTCTCGACCCTGCCGCTCAGCCATGACCAGGGCAAAGTCGTCGTGCTCAACCACCGGAACCGTTGCCCCGGTGGAGGTGAGCAGGAGATCAATCTCCAGCAGCGCTAGGGGGAGGTCTGACAGGCGAACAGCGGTCCCGCCAATGCGGTCAGCCAAGGCCCGGGCCTTGCGCCAGGTGCGGTTGGCCACGAACACATCGGTGACGCCAGCTCGCTGCAGGGCGGTGGCCATGCCTTCGGCCATCTCGCCCGCGCCCATGACCAGCACCCGCTTGCCCACCAAATCTCCGAGCCGCTCCGCCGCCATCTCCACCGCCGCGTGCGAAACCGACGCAGTACCCCGGGCTATATCAGTGTCGGTCCGGGCCCGCTTGCCGGTCTCCAACGAGTGGCGGAAGAGGAGGTTCAGGACGGGACCAGCGGTTCCTTCCTCGCCAGCGCGCTCCCAGGCATTGCGAACCTGACCCAGGATTTCTGCCTCGCCCAGGACCGCGGAATCCAGACCGGCGGCGACAGAGAAAAGGTGGCGAACCGCCTCGGTGTCATAGTGAACATAGAGGTGATCGGCGAACTCGACTGGGGTGACAAAGGCCAACTCAGCCAGGAAGTTGCGTACGTCGCCATAGGCGCCGTGGAACCGCTCGGCCAGGGCATAGACCTCGGTGCGGTTACAGGTGGAGAGGACGACGACCTCGCCCAAGTGCTCACGCGACGCAAGGTCATGCAGCGCCTTGGGCAGGCGGGCGCCATCGATGGTCATTCGCTCGAACAGGTCGAGCGGCATGGTTCGGTGGTTCAGTCCGATTACGACGACAGACACGCCTTCAGGCGCTCCTTGGCTTCGGCCACACGGCCTTCGCGGATGAGGTCAAGCATTCCCGAATCCACCGCTTGCCGCCAATCGGGACGGGAGGCTTGTGGCGAAGCGGCCCGTACCTCGGCCACGAGATCCAGAGCGGTCAGGTGTTCCGGAGCAATGGCCCCCACCGCCAGGTCTCGGAGCCAGGTGGCGGCGCCCGGGTGAACGCCGCCAGTAGACACCGAAAGAGTGATGGGGCCATCGCGGTGGACAGCAGGCAAGGCGGCGGCCCCACCATCGGGTTCCGACACATCGTTGGCCCACACGCCCCGATCGGCGGCCGCGGTGCTCACGACACGGTTGAGCGCAGCGTCGTCCGTTGCCGCCACCACGAACCGCCAGGCCACAGAGGTGAAATCGGCTGGAGACCAACGACGCTCGTGCCAGAGAAGCGTTCCGTCGCCGGAGGCTGCCGTTGCCGCCAGAACCTCCGTTGCCTCGGGCGCGATCATGGTCACGATCGCTCCAACGCCGAGCAGCCCAAGAACCTTCCGCTCCGCAACCGCGCCACCACCAACGACCAGGCAGGGCTGGCCGGCCATATCGAGGAGGACGGGGTAGCGGGGGGACACGTGCTTCGGCCGATCAGGCCCGAGGTTCGTCGACCACGACGCCGGAATCTTGCGCGCCGGTGTCGGCCCGGTCTCCGCTGGAATGGCCGAGAGCCCGCTCCAACTCATGGCGCACGGCATCGGGGAAGGTGCAGTACAACACGTTGCCCTCGAACCGGCTGAGCTCACGAAGCACCGTGGGGCGGACCCCTTCGGACACCAAGATGAGCAGGGCAGAGGTACCGGGATCTATCCAGTTGCCGACCTCTTTGACCCAGTTGTCGTCCAGGCCAACATCGATCAATTTCCCGGCCAGGCCACCACTTGCCGCCCCAGCACCGGCGCCGATGATGAACCCGGCGGGGCCGAACAGGGAGCCGATGAGCAGGCCCCAGATAGCGCCGCTCATGGCGCCGCGCCCAGGGGACGTGTCCACCGTCTGGCGCACGTGAACCTTCTCGTCGTCGCCCTTGTAGACCACCACCGCATCGGTGAGGGTGATCTGTCCTTCGCGGGCCAGGTGGGCCAGGTTCAGAAGGACTTCTTCTGCCCGACTGGTCTTGTCGAACGACATCCCGATGATGTGATCGGTAGTGACGCCGAGTTCCGCGGCAGCGGGGCCTACACCGATCACGGCCGGGACAGTTGGATCGTTCGACTCGCTCATGTCCGTCACCCTATCGACGCCAATTCTTTAGGGACCCTCGGGGGTGCGATGGGCCTGGTAAAAGCTCAGAATCTGCAACTCCAGCGCGAGGTCGACCTTGCGCAAAGACGTGCCCTCCGGGACCGAGATGACCGTGGGTGCAAAGTTCAGGATCGAACGGATCCCGGCCTCGGCGAGCACGTCGGCCACCGATTGGGCGGCCCCGGCAGGAGTGGCGATCACGGCAATGGCGATACCGAGGTCTTTGGCCAGTCGGGGTAGGTCATCGATGTGGTGCACCGGCACCCCATGAACGTGGCCGCCAACCTTCTCGCGGTTCGCATCTATCAACGCGGCCACCGGGAAGCCCCGGTCACGAAATCCGCCGTAGTTGGCGAGGGCCTGGCCTAGGTTTCCGGCGCCAATGATCACCACGGGCCAGTCGTGGGTGAGACCAAGTTCGCGACTCATCTGGAAGGCCAGATACTCCACGTCGTACCCCACACCGCGGGTGCCGTAGGAGCCGAGGTAGGAAAGATCTTTGCGCACCTTGGCGGCGTTGACGCCCGCCATCTCCGCTAGGCGCTCCGATGACACGGTTGCCGTCTTGTCCCCAACCAGTTCGGCCAGGCTCCGCAGGTAAACCGGCAGCCGCGCCACGGTGGCCTCAGGGATGCGGCGAGTGCGATCAGACATGCATCACGAAACGCTAGTTGCCTCGTGCACAAGATCACAAAGCCCTCAGCGAAGGGCCCGGCGGAGCACTTTGCCGCTTACGTTGACGGGGAGTTCGTCGACGAAGTTCACCTTCTGTGGGCACTTGTAGCGGGCCAACTGCTTGGCGCAGTATTCGATGATCGCGTCTTCATCGAGCGAAACGCCTTCCGCCCCGACCACGAACGCCTTGACCGCTTCTCCGGTATGGGGGTGGGGCACGCCAACGATGGCGCACTCCCGCACACCATCCATGGAGAGGATGACTTCTTCGACTTCAGCGGGGAACACATTGAAGCCCGAGACGATAACCAAATCCTTGGCCCGGTCAACGAGGTACAGAAAGCCTTCTTCATCCACCAGGGCGATATCGCCGGTGCGGAGCCAGCCGTCCTCGTTCATACAGTTACGGGTGGCGGCGGCATCGTTCCAGTAGCCCTGGAAGACGTTGGGGCCCTTGACCCAGATCTCGCCGGGGTCACCAATCAGAGCATCCTCCCCGTCGAGATCCACCAGGCGAACCTCTAACCCGTCCACTGGCGCACCGACCGACCCGGGGCGGACCGGGAGTCCGATCGACGCCGTGACGACCGGCGATGCTTCGGTAAGGCCGTAACCCTCGCCGATCTCGATTTCAAAGCGCGCCTTGACCGTCTCGGCCACGTGGGTATCGAGCCGGGCCGCACCGGAGGTGGCCACCTTGACGCTTCGGAACGACTCTGCAGTGAGATCGGGCATGGCCGCCCATGCCGCCCACATAGTGGGTGCGCCAGCGAGCACCGTCACACCATGTTTCTCAATGGCCTCGATCGCCGACATGGGATCGAACCGCTCCACCAACAACACCGAGGCACCCGCTCGAAGCGACGTACCGAGGACTACGTTCAGCCCGAAAATGTGGAACATGGGGAGCACCGCGAAGCCCACATCAGCAGGATCCCCTCCGTCACCACGAAGGGCAAGGACCTGGTCGATATTGGCGAGCAGATTGCCGTGGGAAAGCATGGCTGCCTTGGGCGACCCGGCGGTCCCGCTGGTGAACATCAAGACGGCGAGGTCATCGTCGGCTCGGTCCACGATGGGAGTCGGAGCGGTGCCCAACAGGTCGTCGAGCTGCACAACGCCTTCGCCGGCAAAACCCTCGCTAAAGATCACAAACTCGAGCACCGGCAACGCGCTGCGATCGATGCCATCGACCGTGCCCCGACCAGAAGGCCCCGCCACGAGGGCTCGGGCGCCGACGGCGGCGAGCTCTCGCTCCAGTTCCTTGGGCGGACTCAACGGGTTGAGCGGCACCGCAATGGCACCCACGCCCAGAATGGCCAGGTAGTTGACCACGAAGTACCAGTTGTTGGCACACACAATGCCCACGCGATCGCCGGGGTCTATCCCGAGCCCGACGTAGCCGCCTCGCAACCCGGCCACCTGTTCACGCAGGGTGCCGTAGTCGGTGGTCCGCCCCCGGCTGATCAGCGCAGTGGCGTCGGCAGGGTGAGGATCGAGCATCGAGGCCAGGTTCACGGTCACTAGTGGATCACACCCCATCATCCCGCGCCTGTTTCTGATTTGGCACCGCCGCACTGACGGTGGCCCGGCGCCCACCCAACGGGATGCAACACTGGGCAAACCATGGGCGAACCGGCGATTATCTGCGACGGCTTGACCCGAGACTTCCCCAGCGGTCGAGCGCTCGACGGGCTCACCATCGACGTACAACCAGGCGAGGTCCTCGCCCTGCTGGGCCCCAACGGCGCCGGCAAGACCACCACCATACGACTGCTCAACGGCGTCCTAGTACCGGATTCCGGCACGGCGACCGTGCTCGGTATGGACCCGTGGCGCCAAGGCAACGAACTCCGGGCCCGAACCGGCGTCCTCACCGAAAATGCCGGGCTCGACGAACGATTCACCGCGCTGGAGAACCTGGTGGTTATGGCCCGCCTTCGGGGGATCGACGCCGACGTGGCCCGCCGCAAGGCCGGGGACCTGCTCGAACGGTTCGGGATGGGCCACCGGGCCGACGTGAAGGTCCAGGGATTCTCCACTGGCCAACGCAAACGGGTTGCGCTGGCCCGAGCCCTTCTCCACGAGCCCGACCTGCTTTTCTTGGATGAACCCACCTCGGGGCTGGACCCTGCCGCCACCCGAGATGTGGTGGACCTCATTGGCAGCCTGGCCGCCGAACAGGGCCGCACCGTTGTGCTCTGCACGCATTTCCTGGGCGAGGCCGGCAAGTTGGCCAACCGGATGGCCGTGCTGTTCCAGGGGAAACTCCACGCCTTTGGCACCCCGGCGGAGTTAGCTCGCGGCTTGTGGACCGGCACCGAAGTCCGCCTCGATTTGGACGTTCCGGCGCCCGACGCGCTCCTTTCCAGCCTTGGAGCTCTCAGCATGGTTATCCAGGCTGTGCCCACCCCCAATGGCGTGGTGGTGCGAGTGGCGGACCGCGACGCCGTGCCGGTGGTGGTGGCGACGTGCGTGGCCGCCGGAGCGCCCGTCTATGCGGTGAACCCACACGATCCCAGCCTGGAGGACGTGTACTTCGAGATCGAAGCCCGCGCTGGCGCCGTTGCTCTGCCGGAGGAACCATGACCGACTCGACTGCGCGCGTCGCCACCGTCGAGCGGGAGCGGGTGAACTGGAGCGTCGTCCGGGTGATGCTTGGCCGGGACTTGGGCGCGATCGTCCGGTCCAAGGCTCTGATTCTTCCGATGTTGGCCCTCCCACTGGTCTTGCTGGTCTTGCTCCCGGCGGCCATTGGCTTGGCCGCCAACGGCAAGCAGTTGCGCGTTGAGCGCTTCGTCGACATGCTGCCCTCGGCCCTGGCTGCACCCGTTATGGCCCACCCGCCTCAGGAACGCCTGGTGATCTTGGTCCTCGGCTACTTGGTTGCGCCGCTGTTCTTGATCGTGCCGCTCATGATCTCCGCCGTGACCGCTGCCGACACCTTCGCTGGAGAGAAGGAGCGCCGCACACTCGAGACACTGCTGCACCTACCCGTTCGGGACCGAGATCTCTACATCGCCAAGCTGCTCGGGGGCTTTATCCCCGCAACGGCGGTGGCCTGGAGCGGCTTTGTGATCTTCGCTGTCATCTCAAACATCGTGTGCTGGCCGGTGATGCATCGGCTCTTCTTGCCCACCTGGCTCTGGATGATCGTGATCTTGTGGTTGGCGCCGGCGGTGGCCGCCATTGGCCTCGGAATCATGGTCCGCGTATCGATCCGCGTGAACAACACACAAGAGGCCCAGCAACTGGGCGGCGCCGTGGTGTTACCGCTCGTCATATTGGCGGTCGGCCAAACCACCGGCCTGCTACTGGCCGGGCCGAAGGTGGCCTTCGGCGCCGGCATCGTGTTGTGGGCCATCGCCATTTGGCTCAACATCCGGGGGGCACGCGCCTACGCCCGCGACACCATGGCGACCCGCCTCTGACCTACCGGGCACGCGGACCTAGGCCAGCAGCACGAGTTGGAAGGTGGCGGCGATGAGAATGATCGCCAGCAGCACCGCGAGGACGATGGTGGTTCCCTGCCTCACGGCTGGGCCTCCTTCTGGCCTAGATGAACGGGCGTACTTACGCCTACAGGCCGACCGTCGTCGGCCAGGGCCACCAAGGCAACCTCAGCCCCGGTGCCCAGACGCAGATCCTCCGCCGCCGACGCACGATCGATGGCGATGGACACCAGGCCGTAGGAGTCCACCACCAGGCCGATTTCTCCGGTGGGCACATCTCCGTAGGTGTGGTGGCGCACGCCAGTGCGGACCTTGCCATCGAAACGAAGCTCAATCCGCGGGCCGAACGCCTCGATCTCTGCGGGGTCCACGTTGAGCTGGAGGTTGCCGTATTGATCGGTCCAGAGCACCTCGCCGTAGAGCGTGTCGGCCTCCAGGCGAGTGATCGGGATCATGCCAGGCATGAGCCCTCCCGTGGCTATCTCTGGTCCCAGATCGGTGAGCGCGACCCCACTACAAAGATGGGCGGCGGCCGGACCAAACACATCTCGCCCCGCAAACGTTGGCCCAGGAGCCCCCAATTGATAGGTCGGGTTGGTGAGCTCTACGGCACGAGTTGCCCCGCCCACCATGGCGACGGCTGGCGCCAACAGACCGTTGTCTGGTCCGACGAAGATGGCTTCGCCATCGCCTACCTCGATCGCCACCGCTCGCCGGGCCGTGCCGACCCCAGGGTCGACGACGCCGAGCACAACACCCGGGGCCAAGTACTGGGCCGCCCGAGCCAGGGCCAACCCGCCAGCGCGAATGTCGTGAGCCGGGACCTGGTGCGTCACGTCGATCACCACCGCCGCCGGGGCCAGCTGGCGGATCACCGAATGGACCACGCCAACGAACTCGTCGACAGTGCCGTAATCGGACAGGAAGGAAACAGTGTCGTAGGTGGTCACGATGCGTTCTGGTGGCGAAGGACCCGCCAACTGCGGGCGACTCCGACCCTACGGCCTGGCCCCACCGATCGGACAGGCTGCAACCCTCACCCGAGCTGGCGGCTGCGGTCCGCTGCGGCAGCGACCGCGTCGGCGAAGGCGGCCCGAACGGCAGCCGATTCGAGCACATGCAGGCCCGCGGCGGTGGTTCCCCCCGGCGAGGTGACCGCAGCCCGAAGCTCTGCGGCGGACTGACCCGTAGCCAGCAACTCCGCCGCGCCGCGAAGGGTCTGCACCGTGAGCTCGGTGGCCACGGGACGGGCCAAGCCTTGCCGCACCCCGGCATCGATGAGTGCCTCGGCTACCAGAAATACGTAGGCCGGACCAGAACCGGACAGACCGGTAACCGCATCGAGTTGTTCCTCGGTTACCCGGACCACCGTGCCCACCGCGCCGAGAATCCCCTCGGCCCAGACCAAATCCGTCTCGGCCGCATTGGTCCCTCCGGCAATAGCCGCAGCCCCTGCGCCGACAAGCGCTGGCGTGTTGGGCATGGCCCGCACCACCGCAACCTCCAATGGCAACTCTGCCTCCATGGCCGCAATGCGGACCCCGGCGGCGATCGACAAGACCCGCGTAACCCCAAGCTGGCCCAGCGACCGGCAGACCGAAGCAACGTGCTGCGGCTTGACCGCAACAAGGGCACCGTTCGCCGCCACCGGGACAGCCGAAACGTCGAGGCCGATGAACCGATCGGCCAGTTCTGCTCGCCGCGCATCGTCGGGCTCGACCACGGTGATGGCCGAGGCCGAAGACCAGCCCGCGGCGATCAACCCGCCGACCAGCGCCTCACCCATTTTCCCGCCACCGACCACTACAAGCTCGCTCATGAGCGCAACTTACGGCACGCCAACGACCGGTCCCAGACAACCGCGAGGGACGGCCCGCAGCCGACCCAGGGGGAGGGGAGGATCGACTGCGGTCCGACGAGGCTGACTGCGGGTCACCTTCCCGATGTCTCGCTTGGCCAGCGCTGGGACTTTAGGTCACCGGACAACAAACGAAAAGCCGCCAAAGAGTGTCATATGTCACGTTTGGGGGCAAAGGCGGCGACACGCGACTCGAAAGCAATGTGCAAAGCCGGTCGAAAGCACTGCTCAACGTAGGCATAGAGCGATCCGAGGATCCGATCGAGTTCCTCGTCGGTCACCGAATCAACCGGGATCTGACCCCGCAAGAACACCCCATCTTCCGCACCGATGGCAAACGCGGCGCCATTGAAACCGAGATTGCGCCGAAGCAGGTGCTCATAGAATTGGGCGTGGTTCTCCTCCGGAGCGGACAAAACGTAGGTCTCGTAGTGCAACGTGCGCTGATGGATGGTGAGCCACACCGTGGTGAAGTCCTTCTCCTCGCCCTTCAGCCGCACATACCAGCGCCGAAGGCCGGGTTCAGCCCGGTCCACCGCCAACATGATCTCGCTCTCGCGAAGCTCCCTGGCCAGATAGGCATCTATCTGCGCTTCGATGCGGTCCAGCTCGTCGGGGGATGCGGGAGAGGTGCCCATCGTGAAACGCTACCGGCGCTCCCGCTGAAGGGGCAGGGTCAGGCCGCGCAATCCACCAGCGCAGCCGCCGCCAAATCCGCATAGACCCGCCGTAATCGCGCCGCCGCGGTTGACCAGGTGTAGTCCTTGGCCCTCGCGGCTGCGGCATGGCCCAATTGGCGGCCAAAGCCGGGCCGGTCGAGCACCTCGGCCGTAGCGGCACCGAACGCCAACGGATCCCGGCCATCCACCAGCAGCCCGGTCTGGCCGTGCACCACCAGCGTGCGCAACCCGCCTACCGCGGCGGCCACCACCGGGGTACCGCAGGCGGCGGCCTCCAAGGCCACCAGCCCGAATGACTCTGAGCGGCTCGGAACTAAAACGACATCTGCCGCCCGGTACCAGGTCGACAGAAGGTGGTGGGGCTGGGGCGGAACAAACTGGATCCGGTCGGCCACACCGAGCGACGACGCCAAAGCCAGGACCTGCGCCAGTTCCTGGGCCCCCTCCGCGCCACTGGGCCCGCCCACGACAACCAAACGGGCATCGTTGCGGCCCAGGGCGGCCAACGCGCCGACAGCTACCTGGAGACCCTTGAGCGGCTGGATGCGACCGACAAAAAGAAGCGTGGGCGCATGGAGGTCAAGCCCGAGGGCTCGGCGGGCACCGCCCTGATCCCCCGGCGAAAAGAACGCATGCTCCACACCGGGCGGCACGATCTGGATACGGCTCGGGTCAGCGCCGTAAAGCCGCTCGAGCTGAGAACGCTCCTCCAGCGAGTTAGCCAAGATTACGTCCGAACAGCCAATGACCTCGGACTCCGCGTCTACCCGTCGGTCTGGCTCGGGGTCTCCCGTCTCGGCCTTCACGCGGGCCAACGTATGGAAGGTCGAAACGAGGGGGAGGTCTAACCGGTGCTTGACCCGGTGCCCGACCACGCCCGAGAGCCAGTAATTGGCATGGATCACGTCCACTGGGTCCCGGCGGAGGCGGCCGACAAGGGCATCGGTAAACGTATCGACCGTGTCCGGGAGCGCTTCCTTGGGCAGATTCACCGGACCAGCGTCGAGGTGCACGACCCGAAAACCCGGTTCAACCGCAACTTCGTCGGGCAATCCATCTGCCCAGCGCCGCACATACACGGTTGTACCCACGCCGGCCTGGGCCAGGGCAGCCGCCAGCTCACGCACGTACACATTCATCCCCCCGCTGTCTCCCGTACCCGGTTGGGCGAGAGGCGAGGAATGTAAGGAGAGAACAGCGAGTTCGGCCACGACCCTCCTACGAACGTCCAGCGAGGGCCTCAGATTCCTGATCGACTAGATCATCTTTCTCACCTGCGGCTTCTTCACCCGATTCAGCGCTGGGGTCCGCCATGCCGAAGGGCACGAAGCCTGCCGCCTTCCGCTCCGCTCGGAACGATTCATAAATTTGCACGATGGTCTTCTTTTGCTCCTCATGGAGCCAGGGGTCACGCCGAATCTCCGTGATGAGATCTGTATCGCCCTCTCGGGCTTCCAAAATGCCCGCTCGCACATAAAGCGTTTCGGAGCTGATCTCCAAAGCTCGGGCGATCTGCTGAAGAATCTCGGCCGACGGCTTCCGGAGACCACGCTCGATTTGGCTGAGGTAGGGGTTGGAGATCCCGGCCATCTCCGACAGTTTCCGCAACGACAGATGACCGACTCGACGCTGTTCCCGGATGAACTCACCCAGGTCGTGCCACCGCGTCTCAATTTCCTCGGCTGCTGCCATGGGAAAAGGCTACGCCGCCTCTGCCCATGCAGCACAACTGACGCGAGCATTTCCGAGCCTGTGGCTAGCGAAAACCCGGCCAATCCATGCTCTGAACTGCTGCTCTAGGGGCGATGGGCTACATCGCCTGGGCGGATCCAGGTTGACCCGAGGGTCAAGACTCCTCGGCCACGGCGCTGGCCAACAGGTCGTCTACCTGCGCTTCGCCATCCCGATAGCGCCGGGTGAGTTCTGCCTCAACCGTATCGATTCGTTCGAACATGGCTCGACGAAGGCCCGAGACCTCGCCTTCCAGCGCAACCAACTGCTCCGCCGCTTCCGCCAAGTGGGCATCGGTGATGGCATCGGGCGCATCCAACGGAATGGCCTCAGCAATGGCCTCGAACCGGTCGACCAGCACGCCGGAGAGTTCACCTGGTTCAAGCGTCGTGGACAACCGGCCAGGACCAGTCCCACGAGTTCGGTCAGCCAGTATCTCCGGCAGACGCTCGACCAACCCGGCCACGTCATCTGGATCACCGCCATGGCGCCGACGCTCGATCTCGCCGGTGACGATGTCGTGGCGACCCTGCGCCAACCGGCGAAGGTACGAGAGCTTGGTCTCCAGCGACTGGCACTGGGCGCGGACACTTCTCAGCTCGGCGACGGACCGATCGGGCAATCCGGTGAGGTAACCGTCGTCCAGGATCCGTTCAAGCTCTCGGTCCATGTGTCCTTCGCAACATCGACGTGGCCTGCACCGGCCGCCCCCGACTGTAGTCCCTCAATCGGGGCCCAACCACGCGCTGCGCTCAGCGCGCTGCGTTCTGCAGGTAGAGCCCGAGGAGTCCTGCCCAGGCCGGGGCGACGATGAGCAGGGAGTCCAGCCGACGAAGAGCGGGGGCCCGGGCATCGGCCCGCGGCAACATCGCCGAAGCCAGAAGTTGCCCGGCGGGGCACGCAACGATGGCGAGCATGGCGAAGCTCACAATGTCGACGCCATGAAACGGTGGCACCTTGGTGACCACGAACAAGACGGTGACCGCCGCGATGAAGAGGCCACCGGCAATTGGGCCCTCGACCCCATTGGTTGCCCCGGACCCAACCAAGTAGTCGCTGGCGTCATAGACCATGAGGAACACCAACAAGATGATGACGGCGCCAATTTCATAGTCAGCCAACAGCACCAAGGCGGCCACGGCGCCGCCGCAGACGCCCGCCGCCAGGACCGTATGGCCAGCAGCAGCCAGCAACGGCATCTCTTGATCGTGACCCAGAGCCGCAGCCGCCACGGCGACCACAACGATACCCAGGAGCGCGGCACCGAGCGGCCGCACGCCCATAGTCGCCAAGACGGGCAAGCAAGAAGCCCCCAGGGCGGCCACCCAACGATCAGCGCCGGTTCGGACCGTGTACAACGCGTCGATCACTTGAAGCGCCGCGGCCCCTGCCACCACCGCATAAAGCGTGGCGAGGCCATAGGGGCGAAGCGACTCAATGGCAAGCGAGGCCACCACCAAGACCACCCACAGGACCCCCAGGCGAATTCGCGGACCCTGCGTGTCGTAGACCACGCCGTAACGCGTCCGAAAGGCGGTGCGCGGCGATGGCGCAAACGGCACCTGCTCGCCCGGCACCGCCTGCTCAATGGGGGCAGCGGGCTCCGGCAGTGCGGCCTCCGCCACCGGCACTGCTCCGGTGACCTCGCGAAAGGTGACGGCGGAAACAACCGGGGGAAGCGGTGCCCGGGGCGCACGCGGGGAAGGGGGCTGCTCGGGACGCGGGCCCGGGGCCTGGGGAATGGGACGGCGCGGACCGCGGGTCCGCCCCGTTGGCCCAGCGGGGGCAGGCGCGGCCGCCGGAGGCCGGGGCGGACGACGGGGGCCCGGTGGGCGCGGGGGCACGGGTTCCTGCGGCGTCACCAGCATGCTCCACCGGAGACCGGCGGAAGGACCCCGACCTCGTCGTGCTCGCCTACTTGGGTCGTTCGGTCCGCCGGTTCACCGTTCACCCAGACCGCGCAACTGGGCAAGACCGCGGCGAAATCGCCGCCGTATCGGGCGACGGCAGTATCGAGCACCTCGGCGACCGTTTCCCCCGGGACAAGATCTCGGGTGATTCCGGCCGCGGTGCGGGCAGCGGCAAAGAGCCGGAGAACAGCCATGACGGTCAGTGATGCTACCGGTGGAATGGGATCTGACCCCAGCCGCCGCCCGACGACCCCTTCACCGGGTCGAGCGGGGCCAAACGGCAGGTACGGTGATCGACCCATGACCCGCATCCTGCTCGTGCGCCACGGAGAGTCCCTATGGAACGCAGATGGCCGCTGGCAAGGCCAGGCAGACCCCCCGCTCACCGACAGGGGGCGTCAGCAGGCCATGAGCGCGGCGAGCGCCATCGGGACCGTCGACGCCATCATCACGTCTGACCTCGAGCGGGCCGCAGACACGGGAGCCATCCTGGCCCGCGCCCTGGGCCTGGACCACCTGGCCACCGAGCCCCTACTCCGAGAACGCGATGCCGGTTCGCTGTCGGGTCTGACCCGCACCGAGATTTACGCGCGATTCCCGGGTCTGCTTCCGGACGATCCCGGGGGCTTCGAGCCTCACGAGGACGGAGAGCCGCGCTGGCCCAGCGACTGGGAAGCCGACGCGGACCTCTGGGAGCGCGTGGAAGTCGCCCTCATGGCGATCGGGCGGATGGTGCCCGAGGGGGAGGTAGTGGTCATCACTCACGGCGGCGTGATCTACGCCGTTGAGCGGCAACTGGGCGGGCCCGATCGCGGCCGTTTGGCCAACCTTGATGCCACGTGGATCGAGGTCGATGGCGGCCGATTCAAGCTTGGCGAGCGGCTGTCGCTCATAGACCCAGCCGACACGCTGGTCATCGAGGCCGACCGCATCTGATGGGCGTAGAAGTCCGGGTGATCCGCAGCCCGAAACGTCGGAAGACCGCGCAAGCCCGCTTGGTCGACGGCCACCTGGAGCTGCGCATTCCCGGCCGGTCGTCCAAGGCCGAGGAGGCCCGGCTGATCAAACTCTTCCAAGCCCGCTTCGAACGGTCCATCGCGGGCGAGGCCGTCGATCTGGCTGCGCGGGCACAACGTCTGGCCCGAGCACACGATCTCCCCGCGCCCACCGAGATCCGTTGGGTGTCGAATCAGGCCGCCCGGTGGGGTTCGTGTACCCCCAGCACAGGGGTCGTTCGCCTCTCAGACCGGCTGGCGCCGTTCCCGGTCTGGGTCATCGACTACGTCATCGTCCATGAACTGGCCCATTTGGTGGAGCATGGCCATAACGCCCGCTTCGCGGAACTCGTAGCCCGCTACCGGTGGGCCGAGCGGGCGGAGGGCTATCTCATCGCCAAGTCCGGCCTGACCAGCCCCTCCGCCGACCCGCTAGATGACGCTGTCACCCCTGAGGGAACTGAGTAGGGGCGACCGCGTCACGTCGTTCTCGTCGATGGCGACCAGCGCCGCGTCGACCGCGGCCAACTCGGCCTCAATCCGGGTGAGGGCTGCGAGGTCTACCGCGGGCGGCTGCTCGGCCGGCGCCGCTGGCTGGGCCGCCATTTCGGACCCCTCCGGCAGGAAGTCGGCCAGGTCGATCTCCACCTCGTGGCCAGCGGCGGCGGACTCTGGAGAATGGAAGGTATCGGACACGACTAGTGAGTCTACCGAGCCGACGTAATTGCGTGTTTCTGATGACCCGTCAGTTCTTCGACTAGGAACGAGGGTCGCGGCGCCGGGCCGCCGAGGGGAATTCTCATGTCGGTCATCAATGTCGACAAACCAGCGCCGCACGTCACCGTCGTCACCCTGAACCGCCCAGAAGTGCTCAACGCCATGTCGATCAAGCTGATCCTCAAGCTGGCCATAGCGTTTGAAGCCATCGCCACCGACAACACCTGCCGGGTGGTCGTACTCACCGGCGAAGGGCGGTCCTTCTGCTCGGGCCTAGACCTCAAGGATCACGGCGTTCTACCCGGCATCGATGGCCTGTCCATGGGGCGCATTGCACAACGGTCCATGGCGGCTTACTCCTGCATCGTGCCCATCATGCGGGGTATGCCGCAACCGGTGATCGCGGCCGTCAACGGCCCCGCTTACGGCGGCGGCATGTGCCTCGCACTCGGGGCGGACCTCCGGCTGGCGGCCAGCGAGGCGGAATTCAATGCCACCGGAATTGTCAACGGTCTCACCAGCACCGAGATGGGTGCGTCGTGGCTGCTGCCCCGCCTGGTCGGCGCCGCCCACAGCAATGATCTTCTGCTGACGGGCCGGGTCGTTGGCGCCGACGAAGCCTGGCGGATGGGGCTTGTGTCCCGGGTCCTGCCTGGCGCCGCATTGCTCGAAACCGCGATCTCCGCGGCCACCGACATGGCTCGCTACAGCGGCTACGGACTCTCCATGACGAAGGAAGTGCTCTGGGCAAACCTGGAGACTCCCAGCCTAGAAGCGGCCATCGCGCTCGAGGATCGCAACCAACTCATGCTCGGCTTCACCGAGAATCTCCCCGAGGCCATGCGCGCTTTTGCCGACGGCCGCCAGCCCTCCTACACCGACAACCCCCGCAAGGATCTCTTCGGCTGAATCGCCGTCAACCGCCCTCGGCTCCGGCCAAGAAAGCCGTCGGCGATGCCGCTGGCTACGTGGCCACCATCACGGCTGCCACCGCGGCAACCCCGAGACCTACCAACTGAACAGGCTGCATCCGCTCACCGAGGCGGGTCTGGGCCAGCACCACCGTGGACGCGGGGTAGAGCCCGGTGAGGGCGGCCACCACGGCCAACATCCCGTTGCGGGCCGCCAGCAGATACAAAATGTTGGCCGCCATATCGAGCACGCCACTCACCAGCACGGCACCGAGCAACCCCAGTTCACGACCAACCGGGACACGACGACTCACCACCAGCATCGCCAAGATCGGGACGGAGGTGAGGCGAGCCGCAAGCAGCGGCCAGAGCCCAGCCTGACCACCGGTCTGGTGCAGGAACACAAAGAAGAGACCAAAGATGGCACCGCCGCCCAACGCGGGGAGCAGCGCACGCGCCGCCATGGCTACCGGGGTCGGCGTATCCCCCTTGGCCTCCCGAGTGATCAGGACAACGGCCAAGAATGAAACGACGATCCCCGCTAGGGCGGAGAAGCCTGGGCGCTCACCCAGCACCAACCCCGCTAGAACCGGAACGGCCGAGGCACTGAGCGCGGTGGTGGGGGCAACCACGCTCATCGGGCCCGCCGCCAATGCCCGATAGACCACGACGAGACCCAGTCCGCCGAAGACCCCGGCCACCGCGCCGAAGAACACATCGGACGGGACAACGGTGGCTGATCCCAGAAACGGGAGGGAAACAAGGAGGACCAGCAAGCCAGCCACCTGGGCACCGAGGGCAACGGCCAGCACCGCATTGCGGCGCGCCGCTAACCCACCAACAAAGTCGCCTGCCCCGTAGAACGCGGCGGCACCGAGCGCAAGAACCACGGTCATGTCAAACCTTTCGGGAGAGTCGGTCATTCTGATGACCCAGCTAGACCAGTATAGAGCTATATCACTACAATGATCCAGCTAGAGCATCATGATGCTGTAAGGGGTTGGGTGCATGAGCCTGGACCCCCCCCCCACCAGCCACTTGGGTAGCGTGAGGCCGTGCCCGATGCCGACCAAGTTGCCGCCGCTATTGCCCGCAACGCCCGAGACCTTCGGAGCGGCCGCGGCTGGACGCTGGACCAACTCGCGGGGCGGTCGGGCGTGAGCAAGGGGATGCTGGTTCAGATCGAGCAGGCCCGCACCAACCCGAGCATCGCCACCCTGTGCCGGCTCGCCGATGCCTTCGGGGTCACCCTCGCCCAGTTGGTGGAATTGGCTGACGGCGCCAGCGTCCGCGTGGTCGAACCAGCTGAGGTCGTACGGCTGTGGACCGGGGCGGAGGGCTCCACCGGGGACCTCCTCGTGGGTACCGACCGAAGTGAACACGTCGAACTTTGGCGCTGGCACCTAGCGGCTGGCGACCGCCACGACTCCGAGGGGCACGCTGAAGGCACGCGCGAACTCATCTCCGTCCAGGCCGGAACGCTCACGCTGGAAGTGGGCGACGAGGTCCACCAGGTCCCCCCAGGTGGCGCCGTCATGTTCGACGCGGATCGTCCCCACAGCTACATCAACGCCCACAAACGGGCGCTGGAAGTGGTGCTCGTGGTCATCCAACCACCCGTGCTAGACCCCAGCACGGCCAGTCACCCAGGCTGATCCTGAGCGGGGCGCAGGCGGTTCCGTACCAGCCACGCCAGGGCCAACAGCCCCACGATGATGCTCATCCAAATATTGATCCGAACGCCGTAAATCAGCGAAGCATGGTCCGAGCGAAGCGACTCGACCCAGAGACGGCCAACGGAATAGCCGAGCACATAGAGGGCAAACAGCTCACCGGACCGCAGCTTCTTGCGGCGCTCAATCCAGATGAGGAGCAACGCCAGGCCCACATTCCAGAGGCCCTCGTACAGAAATGTCGGGTGAAAGAGCGTGCCGATCGGATAGTTGGCCGCCTCTGCGCTCACCGTGGGGTCGATTTTCAGGCCCCACGGCAACGTTGTGGGCCGACCGTAAACCTCCTGGTTGAACCAGTTCCCAAACCGCCCGATGGCCTGAGCAATAGGGAGGGCGGGGGCAACTACGTCCATGAGTTCGAGGCGGGGAAGCTTTTTGACCCGGACCACGATGATTCCCGCCAACACCCCAAAGAAGATCCCGCCGGGAATACCAAGCCCGCCGTTGGTGATCTTGAGGGCCCCCACCCAGTCGTGCTCGTACGTCTTCCAGTCTGTCGCCACGTGGTAGATCCGGGCACCGATCACGCCAGCCGGAACCGCCCAGATGGCGATGGTGCTGATGTCGTCGGGGTTGCCACCGCGGGCCTCCCAACGCCGCGACGAGATGGTGACGGCGGCAATCACCCCAAGGGCGATACACAGGCCATAGAGCCGAAACGGCCCGACGGTATTGAACGACGGACTCGGAATGGAGAGGAGCAGGGGGGCGAACGGCACCGCTACGGGCTAGCACGCCTGCCCCCGCCGCGGTGGCCCGGCACTTCAGTCGAACGGCTCACCAAGCAGTTCGGGACGGTCATGGTTCTCGCTGAGCACAAACCGATGGCGGCGGCCCACGCGGTTGGTGGCGTCATACCAGCGGAGCCGGTAGTGATGGCGATCGCTGTCGTCACCACCGAGGTGAGACAGCTCCAGCGACCAACCCTGATCATCCACACGGCGGCCATGATCGACCGCCAACTCCCACGTTGCACCGTTGTCGTCGGACGACTCCACCCGGGCCATCGGTTCATGCCAGTGCAGCCCGCCCGGGGCGACGTCGATCCAGGATTGCTCCCAATACCCGTCCACCTCGCTCGTCGGATCCGTGAACGAAGCCTTGCCTTCCCACCCCCGGGTGGGCGCCACGCCAGTGGGTGTCTCCGGCAAGTACCGCTTGGTGGCCAAGTCCCACACGCGCTCGGTCGCGACGTCGGCAAACACCCCTCCACCCACCGTTGCCCCTGCCAGCCGACGAGCATGCGCCGCCAAAAATCGCTGAGTGTTCGGGCCGTACAGCGTGTGACCGCCCTCGTAGAACTGCCGGCTGTACTCCTCGGCCGTCGCCGCATAGCCCCAATATTCGTTGACGACCGATGAGACGACGACCCGATCGATTCCCCGATCGAACACCTCGCTCGCCACCGCCGCTCCGATACGACGGCCCGACTCAACCGTGATCTCAAACGGAAGCCCGATCAACACCGTTGAACCCACCCGCAAGGCCTGCACGCTGAGAATCCGGGGGAAACCCTTCTTGGGCGTCAGGAGGGGCTGGAGCCAACGAGAACCGAGAACCCATTTCTCACCCTGGGCATTGGTTCGGCCCCAACGCTTGGGGAACCCGGCCTTGAACGGCGGGAGGCGATGGATCACCGGCGTCAGATTCTCCGTGGCCCCGGCCACCAGCGCCGCGCCCACCGCCGGCCGATCCGCCAACGCAATACCGTCGACCGACGAATCCAGGCCAAGGTCAACCTCGCGAAGACCAGCATCGAGCGCCACTCGCTCGGACAACTCGGGGGACAGCCGGTCGTAGAGGTCCGCCGCCTCAGCGCCAATCCCCCGCCCAATGCGACCCGCCTCGCGGTGACCGGCCAGGCCGGGGCGAAGCGCGGGCGCAACGTCGGCGTGGGTGCCCTCCATGGCGCCCACGACCGGTCGCTCGCCATGCCGGTTCTCGATCTGCTGCTGGAGCTCACCGACCAGGTACGCCCACACATCGGCGTTGTACTCGTGGGCATGTTGGGAGATGCCGGTGCCGTGGATGGAGAACACCACCGCCGCCGCCAGCGGCACGTTTCCTCCCGATGGGGTTATCCGGTCCACACGAATGAGATGCAGCAACGGGTTGACCGCAACCCACTTGCGCTGAGGGTCCTGGCGCTTGTCCGTGACCGTGGCATTTTGGATGTGGGGTTCGTGCGAGCGGTTACGGGTGAGACCCCACACCTCCGTACTGCCCACGGCGACCCGAGCGGGAACCCGGTTCTCGTACGCCTCAACCATCGCGCCGGCAATCCGTTCGACCAGAAACGAAGTCCAGGCCGGATCGAAGCCGGCCCGGTTGGAAGCATGCTGATTGTAAAAATCCGTGCCAAGAAACTGGCCGGGCCCCGCGTGGGTGTGAGTTGCCCCAATCCAGATACCAGCGAGCGGTATATCGGTGCGATCGGCGACGGCGTCGGCCACCAGGTGCTGGAGCACGGAGGAACCGCCGAGCAGATCAAGCTGCACGATCGCTAACGACGACTGACCCGAGCGGAGATGCATGACCCGGGCCCGGAGCCGCGTGCGGAACCCATTCCCGTCATGGGCATTGGTCGAGTAACCCGCCTTGGGCATCCCCGGAGGCGGCGTGATGTCTACCTCCGCCGCGCCGGCCAGCAGTGCCTCAACCACGGGCAAGACCACCGGCGGCCGAGGCCGGACGCCAAACCGACTGCGCTTGGCAGTGCCATCCAAAAACGCCGCCAAAGGCGACTTCTCTGTCTCTGGTCCGGAAACCATGGGCAAACTCCTGTGCCGTCGAACTCGACGACCCTACGGTCCGCTAGGACCCGCTCGTTCCGACGATTCCGCGTCGCCGACCAGCCTCAGGTGGCCCCGGCAGGGCGATGGGCACTAACCAGGAGGCCGTGTCCCTGGTGCTCACCCCCTCGACCCGCTCGCAGCGGGACCGTCTCGTTCGCCTGGGGCTGCTCTTCCTGGCGGCGGCCGTGCCCGTCGCCGCCGTACTCGTCATCATCGTGAACTGGTGGGTTGCGGTGCTCTACACCGTGGTCCAGACGGGCGTGCTCCTCTTCGGCGTCCGCCAGCAACGAACATCGGTCCTGCGGATCGACGAGGCTGGTATCCAGTACGAGGCTGGCAGTTTCGTCCTCCGCACTACCTGGACCGACATCGCCAAGGTCGGCGAAGCAACGCTCCCGTCAGGTCCAACCCAAGCGCTCGTGTTGTCTCGCTCAGCCCTCCGCTGGACTCACACCCCGCAGATCCGCCAACAGGTGACCCAACGCGGGTGGGATCGAATCATCCCCATCGACGAGTTCGAACCGAGCTGGCCCAAGGGTCCACTAGCCACCCAGGTGCGGAAACACCGCCCCGACCTTCTGCCCAGCGAAACAACCGGCGGCTAAGAAGACGGCGTGTTGCTGACGGGTTCATCCGGCGACCCGGGCGTGGTCGAGGAGGTCGGCGCTGCTGGCCCGAGGCCTCGGAAGACCGCGCGGGACGCGTTGGTGGTCAAGGTGAGGCGGTTGCCGTCGACCGAGATCGTTGGCCCGGACGACAAGAACGTGCTCATCCAGCTGTCGAACGCCATCAACGCCTCGCCGTCGGCGTCGGCGCAGGCCATCTCGGTCATGAATATGTCGCCGACCACCAAGCGAAGGCCCTTGCTACTGGCCGAACCCGAGCCGCCATTGCAGCCGGTGAACGACACCCGGCCCGGCCTGGTCGTATCCAGGACATACCGGCCGTCGAGGCCAGCGAAGGTGGAGGCCTCGTGCGAGCGGTCGGACCGGGTTTCCAGCTGCCAACGGTGACCCCAAAACGCCGTGGCTGCGGCCCTGGGGGTACCGCCCGAAGCCCCAGTGGAGACCTCACCGGCATGGCGGCCAGCGACGTACCAAGCGGCGAGCAGGCCCACCATCAGCAGCAGCGCAACGGCAACGCCGAGTGAGCGACGGGACCGCTCACTCGCATCGTGTTGGTAACCCTGGTCCATGGTGCTCCCTCAGCGACCTTAGAAGGAGGCCGACCCCGTTACGACGAACGGCAGGCCACTTTGGTTCCCGACGATGGAACAACCGGGCGGCCGGCGGCGCGCCGCGTACGCGAGCATTGAGGTGTGGCCGAAGATGACCTCCGGGTCAACCGCTCCGTGAAGATTCCCCTCGCCGAGCTCGAGGTTCGCTTCAGCGCGTCCGGCGGTCCTGGTGGCCAGCACGCCAACAAGGCCGCTACCCGGGTTGAGCTGACCTTCGATGTGGAGGGTTCGCCGTCGCTGCTGCCGCGGCAAAAGGAACGGGTCATCGAAAGACTCGGGCCGACGGTGCGGATCGTGGTGGATGACGAGCGCAGCCAACTCCGCAACCGAGCGCTGGCCGAGAAACGTCTCGTGGCCCGCCTGGCCTCGGCCCTCCATGTTGATCCCCCACGCCGGGCCACCAAGCCCAGCCGAGGGGCCAAGGAACGTCGGTTGAAATCGAAGAAGGAACGATCGCAGACCAAGGCCAACCGACGGACTCCGCGCGGAGATGGCTAGGCGCCACCAAACGAGAACGTGTTCTTATTTTACCGGTAAGGTCGCCCGACATCAACGGGACAAGCACGGAGACTCACCACATGGCCGTAGGAACTCGCTTCGACGGACGCACCGCAATCGTGACCGGCGCCGCGTCCGGCATCGGCCGGGCCACCGCCCTGCGCATGGCTGCCGACGGCGCCCACGTGGGCTGCCTCGACCAGGCCGAGGCCGTAGAGGAGACCGTCGCCCAGATCCGGGCCGCAGGGGGCACGGCCACCGCGGCCAACGTCGACGTGCGCCAAGAGGACAGCGTCGCCGCCGCCGTTGCCGCCGTCGAGAAAGAACTTGGCCCCACTCGGATCCTGGCCAACGTCGCTGGAGTTCTGCGCTTCGCCCATACCCACGAGATGGCCGTCTCGGAGTGGGACCTCCTGATCGACGTGAACCTCAAGGGACCCTTCCTCATGGCTCGGGCCGTCATCCCGTCGATGCTGGAAAACGGCGGCGGCGTGATCACCAACGTCGCGTCCTCAGCGGGCATGTTCGGCCAGGCCTACATGGCCCACTACTGCGCTTCCAAGGGCGGCGTGGTGCTCATGACCAAGTCGCTGGCCTGGGAATACATCAAGAGCAACATCAGGGTGAACGCCATCTCGCCCAGCGGTGTCGCTACCCCGATGACGGGCCATGTGGACTTCCCCGAGGGGATCGACTTCGGCCTCATCTCCAAGACCATGGCGGTCGACAACAAAATGCTCTCCCCCGACGACCCCGCCGCGCTGATCGCGTTCCTGTCGTCCGATGAGGCCAGCGGCATCAACGGCGCCGTCATCCCCATCGATCACGCCGTAACCGCCTAACCGTTCCCAATGTGCATGCACATTGCATGCATCTCTTCGGTAGAGTTCAGCTCATGCCCCCGATCCAGATTCGGAACGTCCCCGACGAGGTCCATGCCAAGCTCAGAGCTAAGGCAGAGGCGCATGGGCAGAGCCTGTCGGAATATGCGCTCACGGAATTACGGCTAGCGGCCGATCGCATCAGCGTCGAGGAAGCGCTCGCTCTCGCCTCCGAGGACGGGCCCATCGATACGGAGATCGATACTGCTGCGATCGTGCGCGAACGGCGCGGACCCCTTTGATCGTCCTCGACTCGTCCGCGCTCGTCGAGTTGCTCCTGGGCACCCCGGAGGGACGCGCCATTGGCCGGCGCTGGCAAGCCGAGGGGCAGGCGCATGCCCCACATCTGGCAACAGTTGAGACCGCTCATGTGGTCCGCAGGTTGACCATGGTCGGCGCCATTTCGGATGACCGCGGGCGGAAGTTGCTCGGGCGACTGCAGCAGTTGCCATTTCAACGGCACG
The DNA here is from genome assembly GCA_025353965.1 of Aquihabitans sp. Taxonomy (GTDB): domain Bacteria; phylum Actinomycetota; class Acidimicrobiia; order Acidimicrobiales; family Iamiaceae; genus Aquihabitans. The sequence continues at coordinate 4,494 of JANXNS010000253.1, read as the reverse complement.
AACATGAGCTGCTTTTGCCTCGGATGTGGGAGCTGAAGGGCCATCTCACCGCGTACGACGCGATCTATGTTGCCCTCGCCGAGGCGCTCGGACTCTCGCTGCTCACCATGGACCGCAAACTCGCAGCAGCGCCCGGACACCGGGCATCGATCGAGTTGGTCGCCGCCTGAATGGGAGGAACTGTGCTCACCAAACTGCAGGGGTTGAAGCCGAAGGTGATGCCAGCGGTCACGCCTATGCCCGCCGCGGTAGGCGGCAGTGTGCCGTGGATTGGCGCCGCCCCAGGGCTGTTGCGGAACCCAACAGGTTGGTTCACCCGCCAACGGGCGATCCACGGAGACACCTTCGTGGTCGATGCGCTAGCCCATCGGTTTTTCTGTGTGTTCGGGCCGGTGGGCGTGGCCAACCTGTACGCCGCGCCTGAACGGGAAGCATCATTCGGGCTCGCCACCTACACCATGATCCGGACGAAGGTCCCCGACGATCTCTTCGCCGATATTCGCAACCCGCCTCACAAGCTCTTCGGAAACCAGCGGGTCGAGGGCTACCTGACCAACCTCGATCAGGCCATGGCCGCGGAGCTCGACGTGCTCGGCCCCACGGGGACATTCGACGCCTTCGGCGAATCCCGGCGGATCGGCCACCGCCTGGGCTTGGCCTCCTGGGCCGGGCACGAGGCGGCATCGGCCACCTACATCGAGCCGCTCATTGATGCCCTCGACCGCCTCGATACCTCGGAATCGTTCGTCCACCCCCTACGTACCGTGGTCACCCTCGCCACCCGGAAGGCCCATGAACGTAAGGCTATGGCTCAGATCGAAGCCATCATCGCCACCATTCTGCGCGATCGCCGACGCCACCCCGACCAACGTCCCGGCGACTTTCTCGACACAATCGACGAATCGTTCGCCGACGTCGAACAGCCCCGCCGAGATCAACTCGTCGCCCGGGACGTGATCGTGCTCCATCTGGGCTCGCAGTCGAACCTTTTCGCGGCCTTGGCCTGGACCCTCGTGAACGTGCTCCAGTGCCCCGAGGCCCTCGCCGCGGTCATTGGCGGCGACGACGGTCTGCTCGATCGCTATACCTACGAATCCATCCGCGTGGCCCAGCGCTCCATCACCATGCGCCAGGTGCTTCGGCCCATCGATTTCGAAACCGATCGCAGCACTTATCACCTCAAACCGGGTGTGCTCATTACCACCATGCTTTCGGTCACCAACACCACGGCGGATCCACGCCTGGCGGCCTTCGACGTGAACCATTACGACGGCCGCAACCTCGCCCTGGCGGCCGAGCTCCCGGCCAAGGAACTGGTGAGCACGTTCGGTCATGGCAGCCATGTATGCCCCGCCCAACGTTTCTCCGTCTCGGTCATCCGTACCGCCATCCGGGCCCTGCTTGAGTGCTACGAACTCACCCCGCAGTTCGACCGCCCCGGCCCCCTCACCCGCCAAATCGGTGGCGTCGCCCGGGCTGATCGGCCGACGCCGGTGGCGTACCGACGCCGGGCCTAACTCTCAGACCGAGGCGACGGCGCCGACAGGATCAAGACCAGCGCACCCACGAGGGCCGCGACCCCAGAAGCAACCAAGATCCCAATCTTGGCGTCGTTGACCAAACCCGGCGCATCGGGAAAAGCCAGCCCGGCCACAAACAACGACACCGTGAACCCGATGCCAGCAATGGCGGCAACGCCCGCGAGCTGTACGAACCGAACCCCCGCTGGCAACACACCAAACCCAAGCCGAACGGCAACCCAAGAAAACACGGTGATCCCCACCGTCTTCCCGACCACCAACCCACCTAAGACACCGACCGTGACCGTGGCCGGGGACGTAATCGCCTTGGCCGACACCTCGATACCCGCGTTGGCCAAGGCAAACAGAGGGACGATCACGAACGCACTCCACGGGTGCAGCGCATGGGTAATTCGTTCCGCTGGCGAGACCGACTCCCGAACCAGAAAGCCGACGTCTTGCACGTCTGCCGCCGAGCGATCATGGCGACCGGGAAGCCGGGCCACAACGTGGGCCTTATCGACCCCACCCAACAGTGGGAGCGCTGGCGTGAGCAAGCCAAGGCTGACGCCAGCCAGCGTTGCATGAACGCCAGATTCGAAGAGGCAAAGCCACAGGACCGTCCCCAACCCCACGTAGACCGGCAGGTACCGAACCCGTGCTCGACGAAAGACCACCACCACAACAAGTACTGCGGCTGCTCCACCCAACCAGGCCCAGCTGATCGCTTCGGTATAGAAGACGGCGATCACGGCAATGGCACCGATGTCGTCGACCACCGCCAACGTGAGCAAAAAGACCTTGAGCGGGGGAGGGACCCGAGATCCAAGCAACGCCACCACACCAAGGGCGAAGGCAATATCGGTGGCCATGGGGATACCCCACCCATCCACACCGGGCCCACCGGCATTGATCGCTAGGTACAAGGCGGCGGGAACCACCATTCCGCCCACCGCGGCAAAGGCGGGAAGGACGGCGGCGCGCCGGTCGCGCAGCTCACCGGAGACAACCTCCTGCTTGATCTCCATGCCCACAACCAGAAAGAAAATGGCCATGAGGCCATCGTTGATCCAATGGGTCAGGTCCTCCTGGAGGACATGCCCGCCAACCGATACCACCATCTCGGTATGGAACAAATCCATGTACAACTGCCGCCACGGGGAGTTGGCCCATACCAATGCGGCCACCGTGGCCGCCAGCAGAACCAGCCCGCCGGCAGCCTCGATGCCAAGAAACCCCTGGAGCGGGCGCGCCACGCGGCGCGCCAGTGGTCCATCGCTACGTAACCACGGCTCGGGACCGGGCGAGGGCAGCGGATCTGATGCCCTGGAGGTCACAGAAAGGGCTGCTCGGTCGCCACTCGCGGACCGAAGGTCATCACCACGGTGGTCCCGCCCGGCGATGCTTGGAACTGAAGGTCATCGGCCAGCAGTCGGATGATCGGTATGCCCAGGCCCCCTTCAAAATCCAGCCGAGCAGGATCGGTGACCGCCGGGTGTTCGGGAAGACCTTTGGGGTCGAACCCGCCACCGTGGTCTTGCACCGCCAGCTTAATTTTTCCGTCCTTTACCGAGCACCGCAACACAATGGGGGCATCGCGATCTGAGCCCTCGCGGCCCGCGAGCTGGGCCTGAATGGCATTGGTACAGGCCTCCGAAACCGCCAGCCGAAGGTCTGCCCCGCGGGCCTCATCGAACAGCGGCTCAACTGCAGCCACCGCGCCCACGACCAACCGAGCCAAGGCCACCACCTCCGGCCGCGCCGGTAGTTCCAACTCCACGAACTCACCAAGATCGGTAGGCACAACGGGCTGATCCATGCCGACTGATCAGGACAGCCTGCGAGCGCCGGAGATCACGTGATCACCGCAGCATCGACCGAAGGGAAAATCTGGAAAACCTGGTTGAGTCCTGTGATCTCGAACACCTTGACGATGCGAGGCTCGGTACAGACCAAGGCCAAGTTTCCGTCGTGGGTGCGGACCCGTTTGAGCGCGCCGATCAGGACACCAAGGCCGGTGGAATCAATGAAATCGACCGCACCAAGGTCCACCACGATCATGAATCGCTGGTCGTTGACCAGCTTGATCAGTTGCTCACGGAGCCTTGGGGCGGTGGCTACATCTATCTCACCGCCAACCTGGAGAACAGACCAGCCGTCGCGCTCACTCACGTCGAGTCGAAGGTCCATCCAGGCTCCTGCAGGTTGCGTAGGCCTACAACCTACCGCCCGAGAACCACCTCGCTCGACCGGACGACGCCATAGACTCCGAACGCCTGTTCCCTCTCGTCCGGCTACCCACCAATGGCCCTGACCTCATCAGATCCGGTCGACGCCTATGTCGAAACCCTCCGGGGTCGGCTCGGCGCGGGCCTGGTCCACCTCGAACGACTTCCACCCCATCCCGCCGAAACAGCTGAACTGAGCCGTTCCCTACCCGCGGCGATCGGCAGCCGACTCGACGAACTCGGGATCGATGGCCTCTGGACCCATCAGGCCGAGGCCATGGACCACCTCCGAGCGGGACGCTCAACCGTGATCGCTACCGGCACGGCTTCAGGGAAGTCGCTTTGCTACCAGGTTCCCATCGCCGAGGCCATCGCCCACCCGATCCACCCTGGGACCGCACTCGCCCTCTTTCCCACCAAGGCCCTGGCCCAGGACCAGCTCCGCGCCTTCGGCCACCTCTCCATGCCCGGCCTTGTCCCCGCCACCTACGACGGCGATGCCGACGCCGCCCAACGAACCTGGGCCAGAACTCATGCCAACGTGATCCTCACCAACCCGGAGATGCTCCACCACGGTCTGCTGCCTCACCATGGCCGCTGGGACACGTTCCTCATGCGTTTGCGCTACGTCGTCATAGATGAGCTTCACGTGCTTCGCGGGGTGTTCGGCACCCACGTTGCCCACCTCTTGCGCCGGCTTCGCCGCCTGTGTGACCACTACGGGTCAAACCCCACCTTCGTGTTCT
>JANXNS010000240.1 GCA_025353965.1 Aquihabitans sp. | reverse complement strand
TGGCGCTGGTCAACGTGAGCGAGGACGATCTCGATCGCATCCCAGAGATCGTCGCCCCAGTCGAGGCAGAACTCGGAAACCGGGCCGAGGTGATCGGCATGTGTGTGCAACTGGAAGCAGAAGCCGCCCAGTTCACCGGGGCCGAGCGCGAGGAAATGCTGGAGGCGTTGGGCCTCGGCGAAGGTGGCCTGGAGCGGTTCATTCACGCCGCCTACCTACTCATGGGCCTGCGCACGTACTTCACCACTGGCGAGAAGGAGAGCCGAGCCTGGACCTTCCGAGCTGGGTCTAAGGCCCCGCAAGCGGCCGGGAGAATCCACTCCGACTTCGAACGGGGCTTCATCCGAGCGGAGGCCATCCAGTGGGATGAGCTCCTGGAGATCGGCTCTTGGGCCAAGGCCCGAGAGGTGGGCAAGGTCCGAGTCGAGGGCAAGGACTACGTGGTGGCCGACGGCGACGTGCTCGACTTCCGGTTCAACGTCTAGGCCCCGGCCTGGAACCCCGCCATGGCCTGGTTGCTGCGAGACGGCGAAGTGTTGGCCAGCATCGAAGTGGCCTCCAGTCGTAGCGATCGCCGCCGCGGCCTGCTTGGCCTCGATGGGTTCGAAGGGGCGCTACTGATTGAGCGGGCCCGATCGGTCCACTCCATCGGGATGCGGTTCCCCCTCGACGTGGCCTTCTGTGACGCCGATCTTCACGTCCTGCGCACGACTCGCCTCCGGGCTCATCGCCTTACGCTGCCGGTCATGCGGGCAACGCAGGTAATCGAGGCGCAGGCCGGTATGTTCGCCCACTGGGGTCTGGTCCCCGGCGACCATCTGGAGATCCGCGCGTGACTGATCCCGTGACTGATCCGGTGTCTCAGCGCAGCCAGGGACGACTGATATTGGTGGGCACGCCCATCGGCAACCTGGGCGACCTCACCCCCCGTGCCATCGAGACATTGGCGTCGGCAGATCTGGTCTGTTGCGAGGACACCCGTCGGACGGGTCGCCTGCTCCAACATGCGGGCATCCGAGCGGCGGGGTTGCGGGTGGTCAACGACCACACAGAGGAGGCAGCGGTGGCCGACATTGTTGCCCGGTTGGGCCGCGGGGAGCGGGTAGCGGTGGTCTCCGATGCGGGGATGCCCGGCTTCTCGGATCCGGGCGAGCGGCTGGTCGTTGCCGCGGTGGCGGCTGGTTTCGTGGTCGAGGTGGTCCCTGGCCCCTCGGCGGCAATTTCAGCCTTGGTGGCCAGCGGGCTTCCGGCGGGCCGGTTCGTGTTCGAAGGTTTTTTGCCTCGCAAGGGATCGGGCCGCACCGCCCGCCTCGCAACATTGGCCCCTGAACGGCGGACCGTGGTGCTCTACGAAGCCCCGCATCGCGTGGCCCGGACGTTGGCGGACCTCCTGGTCGCGTGCGGGCCGGATCGCCGGGTGGTTTTGGCCCGTGAACTCACCAAGCTGCACGAGGAAAGTTGGCGTGGCACCTTGGCGGAGGCCATCGCCCGGGTTGCCGACGTCGAACCCCGAGGCGAGTACGTCCTGGTCCTCGACGGGGCACCGGTGCCAGACGACATTACTGACGGCGAAATCGAGGCTGCGCTGGCCGAGGAGCGCGCTTTGGGTGCCAGCACCCGCGATGCGGTGGCGGCCGTCGCCGTGTCCTTGGCCGTCCCCAAGCGCCGGGTCTATGACCTGGCCACCGCTTGACCCGTGGTCATTGCCGATCCGGCGGCGGAGTTGGTCCAGTTGGTCCGCCGTCAGGGCGACCCGACCTCGGTTCCGGCCGTTGAAGCCACCGCGGATCACCGGTTGGGCCCCGCGGCTGACCGGCGGGCGGCCTTGCTGATTCGTCGTCGGTTCGGCCTGTCCCTGCCGCCCCCGTTCGCCGGTGCGGCCGATGCGGAGATGGCGGTGAGGGTGGCGATCGCGTTGGATGGGCCCGCGATAGCGGCGGTGAAATGGCGGGCCTTCGGCGCGAACTATCGGGGCGGGATATTACCGGACGTCTTCCTCGACGGGCGTGCGGTGGTCCCGCCCGCGTCGTTTTGGGCGGGCCGGGCCATGGTTCCGCCGAGTCGGCGTCACCGACTGTTCGTGTGGGGTCGCCCGGGCACCGTGTTCGGCTACCTCGACTGTGGCCCGGCCCAGCTCGACGACGCCGCCCCCGGAGCGGGCGAGGCGGGCGAGGTCTACGAGCTCTATGTCGACCCGTCAGCGCAGGGCCGTGGGGGAGGGTCGCTGCTGCTCAGCGAGGCGCAGGACTGGCTCGCCCAGGCAGGCTTTTCACGACAAGAGCTTTCGGTCTTGGCGCTGAACTTGGGTGCGCAGGCGTTCTATCGCCATCACGGCTGGGCCCCCACCGGGGTGGTCACTCACGTCGATCTGGGCACGGTTGCCTTCGACGAAGTTCGATTTCAGCGTGTGTCCCAATCGGAATGAACACACTGAAATGGTCCGTTCGCCTCATGCTCACATCCTTCCAAAGGTGTTGACTTACCGGCACGAGGAGTGCCAGCAAGGACACCGATCGGACTGCATCGCAAGGTGCGGGGGGAGAGTTTCCAGTAGGCGGTTCGGGGGGAGCGTCCGCTGGAATGGCGTTGGGGGTGTTGGCTCAGCCAGCACCCCCGATTCCGCTAGCGTTGCCGCCGTCCTCGTCAAGGAGTCCTGCGTGTCCGCTTCCCCGATCCGACGTCTCCGGCTGCGTGCGCCGCTGCTGGCCATGGTGCTTGCCGCTGGCCTTCTTGCTGGCTGTGCCGGTCAGCGGGCGCCCAGCAGCTACACCGACGGGGTGCGCGATGCATTCATCGAGGGTTGCTGGACCACCACGGTGAGCGATGCCAGCAATCTGACGGCCACCAGCACAACCAAGGCGCTGACTGTCGCGCAGCTCCAGAAGAAATTCCCGGCCGAGGTCAAGGCGGCCAAGTCCCAGTGCACCTGCGCGTTCAAGGCGATCAAAAGAGACGTGCCCTTCGGCGACTTCAAGAAAGTCAACGACAACCAAACCGAGAAGCCGTCCAAGCTCCCGGCCTCGTTCACCAAGGCCTACGCATCCTGCGGCCTCAGCGCCACCACCGGCTGAGCAGACCGGCCGGATCTCTACTCAGCGGCGGGGGCTGGTGCCGCCTTCTTTTTCTTCGGTGGCGGCGGGGGCATGCGCTTGGGGAAGGCGATGGCTTCCTCCGGCCAGCGGTTACGGCTGATTCTGGACAGCCGGTCCATGAGGGCCAGTGCGGCGGGATCTTCCTCCGCTGGCTTCACCTCGATGACGCCAGCCTTGGCCATGCGAGTCATGACCTCTCGGCCGAGTTCGGTGCGGACCACAGTCAGGGTCCAGTCGTTGAACTTGCCGATCCCACCGGTGGAAATATCGGCGTGTTCGGCGGCAAAATCTGGGCACTGGGTGCAGCCCTCGCGGGTCCAGGCGTGGCATTCCTTGAGGTTGACCTCGTGGTACTCACCATCGTGCGTCCAGATTTGGAAGACGCCCTTGATGTTCATTTTCTTGATGGTGGAGCGGACGATGCCGTACTTGGCTTCGAACAGTTCTTCGAAAATACGGTCGTCGAACGTCTTGGAGCACAGCAGGCCAATGTTGAATTTGATGGGTTTGCCGACCTTGCCGATCTTGCGGCTCCACATCACCGGTGCGGCCGAGCTCTGGCAGCCCATGCCCACCAGAGCCAGGCTCTGCAGCCCGCGTTCGACGGCCTCGTCGTAGGCCAGCCAGTTGGCGGAGTAGGTGTAGCGACTGCCGGCCGCGGCCAGTACTTCTTCTTTGGTGGTGGCGACGGTGGGTTTGGCCCGCCACGTGGAGCCGTCTCCCTCCAGGTCGGAGACCAACGCGCCGTCTATGTAGCCCTCGTCGAGCAGCCAGATGAGGATGGCCGACACCAGGCCGCCGTCCTGACCCATCTCGTGGACATGGTCATCTGAGGCTCGGACCAGCAGCGTTTGCTCGGCGATGCCGTGCAATTCTTCGATCTCGCGAACGCGGCCGAAAAGGTGCTCGTCGGCGGTGGGTTCCCAGTCGCGGAAGCGAGGGCAGGCTCGGGTGCAGGAGGTACAGCCCTTGATCCCATGGCCGCAGTCGCTCGGGCCCAGGTCATCTTCCTCGAGATGGAAGGGGCGGTACCCACCCTCCTTGTGTTCGTAGCCGATCACATCGTGAGGGCAGGCGATCACGCAGGCTGAGCATCCGGTGCAGAGCCCCGAGGTGATGACCTCTTCGTAGAGTTCTTTCCACTGATGCGTCCAGCGACCTTCCTCTCGGTTGAGGTCGGGCACGACGAGGGGTGGCTCGGTCACCGTCATGGTCGGCATCGTAGGTCTGTCGTTCGGGTGGCACGCACCTTGACCCACGGGTCAATATGTGGGCATGGATCTGAGCTACCCACCTGAAGCCGAAATGTTCCGTGTCGAGATCCGAGCCTGGCTCGAGGAGAACCTTCCCAAAGGCTGGTTCGATGATGGGTACGAACCGTCGACTGAGGACAAGCAGACCTTCAACGAGCAGTGGCCGGCCAAGCTGTACGGCGGCGGCTGGATCTGTGCGGCATGGCCGAAGGAGTACGGCGGCAAAGGCCTGTCCACCATGGAGAACGTGGTCCTGGCGGAGGAGTTTGCTCGGGCCAAGGCCCCGCTGCGGGCCGATTTCTTTGGCGACACGCTGGTGGGCCCAACCATCCTCCAGCACGGCACCGAAGCTCAGAAGCAAGAGTTCCTGCCCAAGATCATGAAGGGCGAGATGGCCTGGTGCCAGGGCTTCTCCGAGCCTGACTCCGGCTCGGACCTCGCCTCCCTCAAGACCACGGCCGTCCTCGATGGTGACGAGTGGGTCATCAACGGCCAGAAGGTCTGGACCACCCAGGCCCAGTTCGCCGATTACTGCTTCCTGCTGGCTCGCACCGATCCGGATGTGAAGAAGCAAGCGGGCATCTCCTATCTCCTGGTGCCGATGAAGCAAGACGGCATCGAGGTGCGCGGCATCGTCCAGCCGGACGGCACCGCCGAGTTCAACGAGGTGTTCTTCACCGATG
>JANXNS010000233.1 GCA_025353965.1 Aquihabitans sp. | reverse complement strand
GGGTGTTTTTGAGCTTGGTGAGCTGAATGAAGATGTCGTGCTCGGGGTACACGCCTTCCTTCACCGGCTGGGGACTCTTCCAATAGAAGCTCAGCCATTCCTGCACGCCGCTCATATTGGCCCGCTTGGCGAGGTCCAAGAACAGGGCAAGATCGAGCACGAGCGGGGCCGCAAGGATGGAATCCCGGCAGAGGAAATCGACCTTGATCTGCATCTTGTAGCCGAGCCAACCGAAGATATCGATGGCATCCCAGCCCTCTTTATTGTCCCCACGCGGCGGGTAGTAATTGATGCGGACGACGTGAGCAATATCGCCGTAAAGATCGGGGTTGCGCTCCGGTTCAAAGATGGTGTCCAGCACCCCGAGTTTGGACATTTCTTTGGCCTTGAAGGACTCCGGGTCGTCCAGAATCTCACCATCGCGGTTGCCCAGAATATTGGTGGAGAACCAACCCTCGACCCCGAGCATCCGGGCCTTGAAGCCGGGAGCGAGGATGGTCTTCATGAGGGTCTGGCCGGTCTTGAAGTCTTTGCCGGTGACCGGCACACCGTTGGCTCGGGCTAGTTCCAGCAGGGCCGGGGTGTCCAGGTTCAGGTTCGGTGCGCCGTTGGCGTAGGGAATGCCGCGCTTGAGGCAGGCGTAGGCGTAGATCTGGCTGGGGGCGATGTCTGGATCTGAGTTCTTGAGGCCTTGCTCGAACGCCGCCAACGACTCGTGGACGGCGGTGGGTTGGCGATACACCTCGGTGGAACCGCACCAGACCGCGACCAAACGGTCACAGCCGTTGTCTTCAGAAAATTTGTCTATGTCTGCGTTGAGGGCCTGAGCCTGCTCCCACTTATTGGTCTCCGCCTTGATGTGGGTGCCGTGGAGATTTTTGACATAGGACTGCTCGAACACGGCTGTCATGGGCTTGATGGCCCGCAGCTCTTCACCGAGTTGTTCAAGGAGATGGCCCTCAAGCACACCGGCGCGGCTGGCAGCCACATAGGCATCATCTTCGAAGACGTCCCAGCCACCAAACACCAAATCTTCCAGCGGGGCGAGCGGCGCGTAGTCCTTAATGAGCGGCACGTTGTCATCGGTGCGGGGGCCGATACGGATGGTGCCCATTTGGGTGAGCGAACCGATTGGCTTAGCCAGACCCTTACGGATAGCGAGCACACCAGCGATGAACGTGGTGCCAACCGCACCCATGCCCGGGAGCAGAATTCCGAGCTTTCCCTGGGCAGGGGCGATGTCGGCGTTGGATTCAAGTGGCACGAAGGGACTCCGTTGGACGGGGGATTGGAATGCTGCAGCCCGCCGCGGCCGACAGGTGGTCGGGCGCGGGACCGCCCGGAAAGGCTAGGCGGTCGTCCCGAGAAGCGACGGGTCAGAAGGAACGGGCTCGCTCGTAATCGGTGCGCTTTGAGAGCGGCGACCCACCACGCGCCATGACGGCTCGCCCAGGCGGCAGGGGAATCGGCGTAGAGCCATGAACCCAGTTCATAGGCCCGGGCCTGCAGCGCGGAACGAAGCGAACCGGCTGCATCGCCCACAAGTTGCCCGATTTGGGCGTCAACCGAAAGTGGTTCGATCGGCGCCGCATCCTCGCGGACAGGCGATGTACCCGGGATGAGATAGGCCAGCAGCAAGCCAAGATCTCGGTCGGCGCCAAGCGTGGAGGCGAGTTCGTCCGCAGCATCGACCACCGGGCGCTGGGCATCGGTCCAGAGACGCCGGAGCAGGCGCTGGTGATACCAAAGGTCCTTCACTCGCTTACGCCACTCGTGCAGCTGCTCGACCGACGGCTCGGCCGGCAGGTCCTTCCACAGCTGTAGACCGCGGCCGTATTGACGACCCAGGCCCGGGCCGAGCGCCTTCCACCCCGCGGCTTGCGGCGGAACCAATTCGAGCCAGTCCACGGTCTGCTCCAATGTCCGGGCCGCGCCGATCACCGTCGCCCGCTGAAGCGGACCCTCCAGCCGGACGACATCGGCCCGGCCGACCACCAGTCGGCGGACCACATCGAGGGCATCGACCATTGGCCCAACCTGGCCGCCGTTCGCCCCGATCAAGCGGTCGACTGCCTCCACCAGAGCGTCGGCGTCACGCTGCTGGGCCAGATCTGCGCCCACGCGCCGAAGCTCTTCGTTGGCATGTTTGGCCACTGCAGCGCCCAAATCGGACCGGCCCAACCGGACCGCAGATCGGGCCTTCTTCAACCGCTTGCGCACCTCGTGAACCGAGTCCGCGCCCGGTCCACCGGGAATCCGCAAGGCTTCCACTGCCTTACCGAGCTGCTCGGCGATCACGCGCCGCAACTCCACGTTGGTCGGTTCCCCAGGATCAATCCGGTAGGCCACGACGTGAGTCTGGTCGGTGGATCTTGAACGGGTGTGCTGTTCAGGCGGGGGCGACAACTAGCTCGATGGTGGCGCGTGCGAATTCAGCGCTCAGCTTCCTCGGCCAAGGCCAGCCACTCCTCTTCGATAGCCGAAATCTCGGCCTCCACACCCGCTAGATCTCGGCCAACCTCGGCCAGGCGTTGGTGGTCGGAGCCATCAATGGTGGTCACGTCGACGGCCAGCCGATCCCGCTGCTTCTCCAACTTCCGGAGGCGCTTCTCGATCTCCTTGGTGAGATGACGCAAGGTGCTCGGGCTGCGGGGCTTGGCCAGGGCAACGCTCGACGACACAACCGGGTCGCCGGCAGACCCTTTGGCCACAGCCGCCCTCGCCGTTGGCGCCTTGGTGCCGGAACCTTTCTGGCGCATGCGAGTGGTGGCCGAGGCCGATGCGGTGGAACCGCTCTTGCGGCGGGCGGCCTCCCACGCGGCGTAGCCACCAGCGATCCTGTCGGCATCATGATCGGCATCGATCACGATCACGTCGGCGACGGTCCGCTCCAAGAACGCCCGATCGTGACTAACGACCACTAGGGCGCCGGGCCAGTCGTCCAGGAAGTCTTCGAGCGCCCGGAGCGAATCCAGGTCGAGGTCATTGGTGGGTTCGTCGAGCAACAGCACGTTCGGCCGCGCCGCCAGCGTGAGCAGAAGCTGGAGCCGCCGACGCTCGCCGCCCGACAGCGTTCCAATGGGCGCCCATTGCGCGTCGCCGTCGAACCAGAACCGCTCGAGCAGAGCGGAATCTGACCAATCGGCCTGCCGGCCTGGCCCCGCTATTGCATCGCGCACCCGGACGTTCGGGTCCAGATCTGATCCAAGCTGATCCCAGATCGCCAATTTCACCGTGGAACCAGCCACCCGACGGCCCTCGATCGGATCGAGCCGACCAGCCATGACCTGCAGGAGCGTCGTCTTGCCGGCACCGTTGGGTCCGACCACCCCAAGACGCTCGCGAGGGTCGAGCATGAGGTCTACGCCGCGGAAAAGCCAGGGCGCGTCCGGCCCAAACTGATGACCAACACCATGAAGTTCCACCACTTGATCGCCCAGCCGAGGCGTCTCCATGTGGAGGGGCATCTCACCGCGGCGGGCCGGCGCTTCAGCCCGGCCGTTCACGATCGCCGTAGCGGAAGCGATGTGGGCCTTGGGCTTGGCCGTGCGGGCCGGGGCACCTCGACGGAGCCACGCCAACTCTTTCTTGGCCAGGTTCTTGCGCACCGACTCCGCGGTTGCGGACTGGTCGTCGCGCTCCTGGCGACCCTCGAGATAGGACGAGTAACCGCCCTCGTGGATGTACGCCTTGCCTCGGTCCAACTCAAGAATCCGCGTCGTGAGCCGGTCCAACACGTGGCGATCGTGGGTAACCAGGATGAGTCCGCCCCGATGGCTGGCCAGGCGGTCCTCCAACCACGCGATGGCATCGATGTCCAGGTGGTTGGTTGGCTCGTCGAGAATCAGCAGCACCGAGTCATCGTCGGGGCCACCACCAGGGCCGACCTCCACCAAGGCCCGAGCCAGCGCCACCCGTTTGGCTTGGCCACCAGAGAGGCGATCGGTGCGGGCTTCAGCCAGCTCCGCAATGCCCAGGCGATCGAGAATGGCGTCGACCTCCCATTCGCGCTCGGGATGACTCCCCGGGGCGACCGCTTCCCGCACGGTCCCCTCGGGCAGGTCATCGGCCTGATCCAGCATGACCAGCCGGGTACCGCGGCCACGGCGGACGGTGCCCTCCTCGGCCTCGGTCTTGCCAGCCAAAACCCGGAGCAGGGTGGACTTCCCGGTCCCGTTGATACCCACCAAGCCCAGGCGGTCGTTGTTGGACACGGTGACCGACACGTCTCCGAAGAGCTTGCGGCCGGGTCGAGATGCGGTGAGGCCAGTGGCGTCGAGGAGGATCATGGCCGACCTACGCTAGAGGTGGCAGCCCCCCGCCAACGAGGCGACCGGCCGTCTACGCGACCGGGGTGATGGGCAGGCCCAGCTCAGCGAACTGCTCAGCCGGACGGTGGTAACCCCGTTCAAGGTGGTGAATACCAGTGATGGTGGAGGGTCCATCGGCGATCGCCGCAGCAATCACGGAGGAAAATCCAGCGCGCACATCGGGCACGTCGACCTCGGCACCGCGAAGCTTCGACACGCCCTTCACGATGGCGGAGTGCACCGCATTGGTGTCATGGAAACGGCAGGACTCGCCACCGAGGCACGTGGAGAAAAGTTCAATTTCTGCCCCCATCTGCTTGAGCGCGGGCACGTAGACCAGCCGATCTTCGTAGACGGTCTCATGGAGGACCGACATGCCGTCGGCCTGGGTAAACAGCACCACGAGCGGCGTCTGCCAATCCGTCATGAACCCGGGGTGTGTATCGGTTTGCACCGCCGCTGGCTTCAGGCCATCTGGCGCCGAGGCCTGGATGTATTCGTCGGTGATGTCGAACCGGGCGCCCATGCGGTTGAGCGTGGTGATCGCGGTGACGATGCGGTCCTGCGGGCAGTTGTGGACCCGAACCTCTCCCCCGGTCACCAGGCCGGCCACCAAGTAGCTGAAAGCTTCGTTGCGGTCGCCCGACAGCGTGGTCTGCGCCCCCTTCAGTGACGTGACCCCGTCAATGGTGATTTTGCGGCCGGGAGACATCTCGATCCGAGCGCCCATCCGCTGCAAGAACAGCGCCAACTCGATGACCTCAGGCTCGGTGGCCGCATTGCGCAGCACGGTTCGGCCCTCAGCCAGCGTGGCGCTCAGCAGCACTGTCTCGGTTGCGCCGACGCTGGGGTAAGGCAACTCGATCCGCGCACCCTTGAGCCGAGTGGCCTTGGCGGCAATACCATTGTCACGGACCTCGATCTCGGCACCTAACGCCCGGAGGGCATCGATGTGGAAGTCCACCGGACGGCGACCAATGGGATCGCCGCCCACCATGGGCACGAAGGCTTCTCCGGTGCGATGCAGCAACGGTCCGAGCAGCAGGATCGGGATGCGATTCAGACCGCTAAACGAGGTGGACACCTCAGTCGTTACCCCTTCGTGGGGTTCGACCGTGATCACACCGGCGGCAACATCGTGATCCACGGCCACCCCGAGTGACCGCAGAATGTCGGTGGTGATGGCGACATCGCCGACCTCGGGGACCCGCCGGATCACGCTCGGTCCCTCGCCCAAAATGGCGGCAACCATGTGCTTGGTCACAGCGTTCTTGGAACCTCGGACAAACACATCACCTCGGAGCGGACCAGAGGGGGCAACCGACCAAGCGCGTGCGGACATGCCGGCAAGGGTACGCGCCACCGGCGGTCACCACCGCGGGCCGGTGCTGCTCGTAGCCTCTGCACATGGCCGTCTCCCCACCGCGTCGCGTCGCCAAAGGGATCGGAGAGCCGATCGATCTGGATGGCCCGAAGAACCCTCGCCTTCGCTATCGGGTGGTTCCGGCGCAGCCCGGACTACTGATCAAGCAGCGGGGTACGCCCATTAGTGGGTTCGTGGTCGGCGTGGTGAACGGGGTTCTGCAAGTCCGCGATCCACATGGTTACGAACACCGGATGCGCCTGTTGACCGGCGGGTTCGAGGTGGACGGACAGATCGTGACCCTGGTGGAACCTCGCGGTCCGGCCCCGGGAACACTGGCCGCCCCCGTTGGACGGACCGCCTCCGGGTCTATTGCCGTACCGCGGGCCCGTGCCCAAATCGCCAAAGCCAGCCGCATCCTGGTGGAAGGCATCCACGATGCTGAGCTGGTGGAGAAGGTCTGGGGTGATGACCTCCGGGTGGAAGGGGTGGTGGTCGAACGCCTCGATGGCGCCGACCACCTGGACGACGTCGTCCGTTCATTTGCGCCCAAGCCCGGTCGACGGCTGGGCATTTTGCTCGATCATCTGGTGGACGGGTCCAAGGAAACGCGCATTGCTTCGGCCGTTCGCCACCCTGACGTGTTGGTGACCGGCCATCCCTACATAGACATTTGGCAGGCCGTGAAACCATCGGTACTAGGCATCGGGGCTTGGCCGGACGTGCCTCGGGGCGAGGACTGGAAGACCGGCGTGCTGACCCGACTGAATGTGGATGGCGAACCTGGCCGATTCTGGAAACACCTGCTGGGCAAGGTGAACATCTGGACCGACCTGGAGCCCGCACTGATCGGCGCAGTCGAGCAGTTGATTGACTTTGTGACCGAACCCGCCGGGGCCTGACGATCAGGCCATGACCTTCTCGATGGTGGACCCAGCGGGGTCTCGGGTGACCTCGAACCGAACGGGCACCCGTTCGGCCAGTTCCGGCACGTGGCTGATGATGCCGACCATGCGACCCCTGGCGCCGAGTTCCTCGATGGCGCTGGCGACGGTGTCCAGCGTGTCGGGGTCCAGCGTGCCAAAGCCCTCGTCCAAGAAGATCGATTCCAGGCGGGCTGAGCCGCCAGCGGCCAGCGCGCCAATCTGATCGGCTAGGCCGAGCGCTAAGGCCAACGACGCGAGGAACGTCTCTCCACCGGAGAGCGTTCGGGCCGGGCGAACCTCATCTGCGTTGCGATGGTCCACCACTAAAAAGTTGGCCCGTTCATCTAGGGCCAGGGAATAGGCCCCGGCTGAGAGGTCCAGCAGAAGCTCGGTCGCCCCGGCCACCAGTACCGCCAGCGCCTCATCCAGGACCCATTTCTCGAAGTGGTTGGCATTGAGGAGTCGGTGAAGTTCCCTGGCCAGATCAGCCTCACGCGAGGCGGACTTGAGGGCGAGTCGCTGAGCCGCCCCTTCGGCAATGCCCTGGGAAATCCGGCTCTGCTCCCCCGTTGCGGTCGCTAGAGCGGCTGCCACCGGGCCACGAAGATCGCCGCCGCTGCTGGCACTGACGCCGTGGGCGGCAAGGCCAAGCGTGATGTTCCGGTCAAGCTCGGCCCGGGCGCGGTTGGCAGCCTGGCGTGCGCTGGACGCGGCCTCGGCCCGCGCCGTTCGGGCCGGAGCCTCAGCCGCGGCCCAGTCCGCCAAGGCCGCCCAATCCGTAGCTAAATCCTGATGGCCGGCCGCGGGCGGGCTCAATGCGCCCAGCCGGTCGCGGATCTGATCAAACCCACGACGGGCATCTGCATCTCGGGTCTCCTCGGCTTGCAGGGCCTTCCGGGCGGCGACCGCTGCTTTGTGGGCCCGGCCCGCGAGATCGCGAGCCGACCGCTCGATCGCCTCGGCCTCGGTCCGGGCGGCGATGGCACCATCCAGTGGCTGCCGGTCCGGGTGGTCTGCAACCTGTTGGTGGAGGTCAGCAAGCTGATTGGCGATTGACTCAAGCTTGTTGACCAACCGATCTTGCTCCCGCCGGACCACGTCGGTCGCGCTCCGGGCGGCGGCCAGCGTTGCATCGGCTGATCGACGGGCCTCCCGGGCATCGTCCAAGGCCCCCGGCACCACCGGCATAGGCAGCTCACCCACCTCGTGTTGACACACCGGGCATAGTTCCCCGGGCACGAGCGACCCGGCGAGGTCGTGGGCACGGTGCTCCCACTGCGCACGTTCAACTGCTTCCGCACATGCGGCGGCGCTCCCTTCAGCGGCGGCCAGCTCGGCCTCTGAGGCCTGCACCGTTGCGTCCTGCGCGGCCAGGAGAGCAGCACCCTTGCCTTGCTGGGCCAGATAGCTGGCCCGGTCCACATAAGCCCGCTGCGCCTTCTCGAGCTGGGCGCGCGGCGGGTGAAGGGCCAGCGCCTCCTCGGCGCGATCCGCGTCGACCAAGCACCGCTCGGCCTCGGTCTCCGCGACTGCGAGAGCGGTGCGGGCATCGGCCAAGGAACCGCGGTGCTCATCTAGTCCAGCAGGCACCCGCACGGTTTCCAGGAGCTTGAGATCGGCCATCACGGCGGCGAGTTGGCGCTGAGCCTCTGCTTCCACCTCCAGCAAACGCTCCAGCTCGGGTACGGCAACGTCCACCTGAGTGCTGGCGACTTGGAGCACGGCCACCCGGGCATCGGCGACTGACTGCGCGCCGGGAGTGGCAAAGGCGACCTTGTCCAGCAGCGCACCGGCGAGGTCTGCCTGTTGACGGGCCTGTTGCTCTCGCCCCTTGGCCAGGCGGGCCATGCGCTCGTAGAGACCCAACTCCAACAAGCTGATGAGCAGGTCTTGCCGCTCGCTGGGACCAGCGTGCAGGAGGCGCATGAACTCGCCTTGGGGCAAGACCACACAGGTAGTGAAGTGATCGATGGTGAGGCCAAGAAGGGCCGTGACCGCCTCGGTCAGCTCCTTGGCGCTGCCGGCCAACACTTCTCCGCCCGATTCGAGCCTGGCTTCCTTGGTGGTTGCCCCGGATTTGGTGCGCCGCACCACCCGCACTGCGGTGTAAGCCACGCCCGCAACAGTGAAATCCAGTATGACCCGCGCTTCAGATCGACCCAGGCTGATGATCGGCTCTACGACCTTGCGATCCAGCCGCGGCACGCACCCATACAGGGCAAAGACCACGGCATCGATCACGCTCGACTTTCCGGATCCGGTTGGCCCCGTGAGCGCAAAGAGGTCTGCATCCTGGAAGTCCACCTCGGTGATCTCACGGAAAGCGGTAAAGCCCTCCACCACAAGACGCGTGGGGCGCATCAGCTCGACGCCTCTTCGATCTCACAGAGCACCTCGGCAAACAGGGCAGCCAACGCGGGATCCTCGATACCCCGCTCGCCCAAGAAATCTCCAAAGAGCTCAGCCGGGCCGCGACCAGCCCGCGATAACCGCTCCGGATTTTCGCCGAGGGCCCCTCGTTCCGCCTCCGGTCGCTCCACCACGACATCTATTGCGCCGGGAAACAACGCTCGGACCTCGTCCGCCAAGCCCACCCTTGGTGCTTCTTGAACGATCACCTTGAGCCAGGCATCTTCTGCTTCAACAGCCAGTTCTCGAAGTTGAGCAAGCGAGCCGACTAATGACTGCAGTGGGCGACCTTGGAACAGCTCAATATCTCGAACGGTGACCGCTGCCCCAGCGTGGGCTTCTACGACGGAGACGGACTTGGTGTCCGTGGTTTCTCCGAAATCGAGCTGCAACGGCGAACCGCAGTAGTGGATCTGACCCCCGCCGGGAACCTGCTGGCGGCGATGAAGGTGGCCAAGGGCGACGTACTGGGCGGCGGCCGGGAACGACGCCGCTCGAACCTGATAGTCGAACACGGTGTGGGCCGCCCGCTCGCCACCGCCGAGACGTCCTCCTGACACCGTGAGGTGCGCGGCCACGAGGTTGATCGTGTCGTCGGTGAAACCGGCGCACAAGCCTTGCAGCAGGCCCTGCACGTGCGAGTCATAGAGGTAGCCATGGTCCGCGGCATCGAGCTCCATGAGGTCTGCTGCCTTTACGACGTGACGCTGCGACAGGAAGGGCAGCACGGCAACCTTGGCCCGCTCAGACCCATCTAACGAGGTGAGCTCCACAACGCCGCCGGTATCTGCTCCCGTGAAGACGGGCCGGGTGACCACACGACCAAGCTCCAGCAACGGTTCCACCGCCTGAAGCCGCCGAGCGCTGTCATGGTTGCCCGCCAAAACGACCACAGTTGCCCCGGTCGTAGCGAGGTCTAGGAGGGTCTGGAAGACAATCTTCTCAGACTCCGCAGTTGGGGCCGCCGTGTCAAACAAGTCCCCCACCACCAACACGGCATCGACCGCTTCAGCGCGGGCAATACCCACGATCTCTGTCAGGACGGCCCGGTGCTCGTCGGCGCGGCTCCGGCCCCGGATGGTGCGGCCTACGTGCCAGTCGGAGGTGTGGAGGAACTTCATACTGCGGACCCTACCGAGGGGGTCCGACAGTCAAGATCGCTGAAAACCTCGATTTGCCCTCGACGCGAGCAGCGGCCATCGATGCATCGCCCCCTGCGGAACTACGGTTAGCGGCGAACGGAGATGGCAAACCGCTGGGGAAGGGGCCCGACTGATGGCCGGGATCGATCGTGTACGGCTAGCCGAGGCGCTGACCCAGGAACGATCGGCGTTCACCGCCGGACGGCCCAAGTCCCAAGCGGCCGCGCTCGAAGCCGCTGAGCACCTCATAGGCGGCGTGCCCATGACCTGGATGGCCAAATGGGCGGGCGGGTTTCCCATGTTCCTGGCGGAGGCCCGAGACAATCGGGTGACCGACATCGACGGCCACACCTACGTCGATTTCGCGCTCGGCGACACGGGCGCGATGGCAGGGCACTCCCCCGCCGCCACGGTGGCCGCCGTACGCCACCAGCTTGAACTAGTGGGCGGCATTACCGCCATGCTCCCCACCGCCGATGCCGCGTGGGTCGCCGCCGAACTGACACGGCGGTTCGGCGTGACCCGTTGGTCGTTTGCGCTTACCGCAACCGACGCCAACCGGTGGGCGCTGCGCCTGGCCCGACTGGTGACCTGCCGCCCACTGGTCGCCTCGTTCGCGTACGGCTACCACGGCACCGTCGACGAGACCTTCGTCGTGCGTGACCACGACGGCACAACTATTGCTCGGGCGGGAAACGTTGCCCCTGCGGTCCCGCCCGCCGAGACCACTCGCGCCGTCGAGTGGAACGACCTGGCTTCGGTCGAAGCCGCGCTTGCGCCCGGCGACGTGGCCGTCCTCATCACCGAGCCGGCCCTCACCAACATCGGCATCGTCCTACCGGAACCCGGGTTCCTGGAGGGGATACGCGAGATCTGCGATCGCACCGGCACGTTGCTCCTGATCGACGAGACCCACACCCTCTCCGCCGGCCCCGGCGGCTGCACGATGGCCTGGGGGCTCCGGCCAGACCTCGTCACGCTGGGCAAGTCGTTCGCCGGGGGCATTCCGATCGGGGCCTATGGGCTTTCGGCCGACGTTGCTGCCCGGCTCCAGACCGCCGTTGAGGCCAGCGATGCGGACCTCGTCGACGTCGGCGGAGTCGGAGGCACCCTGGCTGGTAACGCGTTGTCGCTCGCCGCCGCTCGGGCCACCCTCGGCGAGGTCCTGACGGCGGAGGCGTTCGACGAGATGATCCGACTCGCCACCCGTTTCACCGCCGGGGTGCAGGCCACCCTCGACCGCCACGACCTGCCCTGGACCATCGTGCAGCTGGGGGCCCGGGCGGAGTACCGCTTCGCCCGACCCGCCCCTCGGACGGGTACAGAATCCGCCGCCGCCGGGGACGACGACGTGGAGGAATATCTCCACCTAGCCCTGGTCAACCGGGGGATACTGCTCACGCCGTTCCACAACATGGCCTTGATGTGCCCGAACACCACCGACGCCGATGTCGACCTCCACACTGCCGTCTTCGCCGACGTAGTGGCCGCCATCACCGCCTAGCCCGCCCACTTCCACGAAACCCCACCAAACCGGTGAAGTTGTCGTAGTTATGGAGAAATGCACTGCTTAACTGCGACAACTTCGGTCGGGTGGGGTGGGTTTTTGGGGCGTAAGGTCCCCGGCCATGAGCGAGCTGCCGGCCCCTATTCGCACTCGGGTTTCGGAGATGCTTGGCATCGACTACCCGATCATCCAGGCGCCGATGGGGTGGATCGCCCGGTCGCAGCTGGCCTCCGCCGTCTCGAACGCCGGCGGGTTGGGGATCATCGAGACGTCGTCGGGCGAACTCGACAATGTCCGCCGCAAGATCAGCGCCATGGCAGACCTCACCGACAAGCCGTTTGGCGTGAACATCGCCCAGATGTTTGTGCGTGACCCGTCAATCGTGGATTTTGTGGTGGAACAGGGCGTGAAGTTCGTGACGACGTCCGCGGGCAACCCCCAGCAGTACACGGCCCAGCTAAAGGCCGCTGGGCTCACCGTCTTCCACGTGGTCCCGACGGCGGCCGCAGCGCTGAAGGCCGTGGCTGCGGGGGTCGACGGGCTGGTGGTCGAAGGCGGGGAAGGTGGTGGCTTCAAGAACCCGCGGGACGTGGCCACCATGGTGCTGCTGCCACTCGTGTGTTCGGTGGTCGACGTGCCCATTGTTGGCGCTGGTGGCATCTGCGATGGGCCGACCATGGCTGCCGCGTTCGCCCTCGGGGCCGAAGGCGTGCAGATGGGCACCCGCATGGTTTCCGCGGCCGAGAGCCCCGTGCACGACAACTGGAAGCAGGCCATCGTTGAGGCGGCCGAGACGGACACCGTGTTCCTGAACCGGTTTGGGCGGCCGGGGCTTCGGGCCCTGCGGACCGAGCGCAGCGAACGGCTTGAGCGCGAAGAATCGGTCGACCTGGGCGAGGCATTCGGGAACGTGCTCGACCTGTATTTCGGTGGCGACTTGGAGGCGGCCATCGCCCTCAGCGGTCAGGTGGCCGGCCGCATCGGTGAGGTCCTCCCCGTGGCCGACATCATCAACGAAACCATCACCGGCTTCCGGGCGGCCACCAGTCGCATCGCCGCCTACTGAGGCTCAGCGCGTGCCGGGGCCGAGACTTCGAGCACGCCGCTTGCCTAATCCCGCTCACGCTCTGGCAGGGGTAGCGAGCTAGCCGACGACGTCTCGGTAGGCCTCGCAGTCCTCGTTGTCGCAGACGAAGGCTGTGTCGATCACGTTCGCTGGGTCCGCCGGCAAGGCAGTGACCCCGCAGAAGCCGCAGATCGGCGCACGGTTTACCCCGGCGCCTTCGCCAAGCTCCCCATAGCCGTCCTCGTCTTCGTCCACGGCGTCTTCCGCGTCGCCGGCATAGACGTGATCGTGGTCAAGTTCGTCCCAATCGGGGTCGGTCATTGGCTGACCCCCACGGCGGTGAGCCCGAGTGCCGATGAGATGTCTCGCCAGGCACCCACCGGCACATCCAGCGAGTCTTCGATCACTTGCATACAGACGTGATCTGCGCCGGCATCGAGGTGAGCCTGAACCCGGGCCAGCACCGTGTCCATGGTTCCCCACGCCACAATCCGGTCCACCAATCGGTCGCTCCCACCGTGGGCAAAATCTTCCTCGGTGAGCGTCGGGTCCAGTTTGCGAAGGTTGTTCACGTAGTTGGGGAGGCCGGTATAGATGCGGGTGTGGGTGCGGGCAACTTCGCGGGCCCGGGCCGGGTCTGTCTCGAACACCACGGCTTGCTCCACGGCTAGGAGCGGGCCTTGCCCGAGCGTCGCTCGGGCCCGAACGGTGTGTTCCGGCGGCACGAAATAGGGGTGGGCTCCGGCGGCGCGATCTCGGGCCAAACCCAACATTTTGGGCCCAAGGGCAGCCAGCACGCGCTGGAGTTCGGTGGATGCCGGCGCGGCCAGGAACGGGGCCGTGTCCATGCCATCGAGGTAGCTCGACATGGCCGAGAACGGCTTCGAGTAATCGTGGCCGCGCACTCCCTCCACCATGGGTTGATGGCTTACCCCGAGACCGAGCAGGAAGCGGTCCGGGTATGCCTCGGCCAGGGTGCGATGGGCGGCGCCGGCGGCCATCGCGTCTCGACCCCAGATTGATGCAATACCGGTGGCCACCACGATGTCGGTGCCGCCTCGCAGCAACAGGGCCGCACCCGTAAACGCCTCGCGACCGAACGCCTCGGGGACCCAGACGGCCCCGAACCCCAACTCGTCGAGTTCGCAAACGTGCTCCACCGACTGTGCCGATGGCACGAGGTCCAGATTGAAGGTCCAAATGCCGTACTTCCCGATGTCCATAGCGGTGAAGCTATCGACCCGTTCGCGGATAGGAGAGCCCGGTGGCCAGGGTCACCGGTAACGTGGCCGAATGGGCAAGGACATCCCCCTCGGCCGGATCGCCGGCATCAAGGTCGATATGGACCTCACCGTGGTGTTGGTGGCGGGCTTCTACACCCATTTCCTGGCCACGAATCAGTTCCCCATCGGCGCGCCAGGTCTGTCCACCACGGCCTATTGGGTCACGGGTGTGGCGGGAGCCTTGCTGTTCTTCGTCTCCCTGCTCGTCCACGAGATGGGCCACGCCTTGGTGGCCCGGGATGAAGGTATTGGCGTGCGGGGTATCAGCCTGTGGCTTCTGGGGGGCGTGGCCAAACTTGAATCGGCACCCACCACTGCCCGGTCAGAGTTCCGCATTGCCGTCATTGGCCCGATCGCCAGCGCCGCCTGCGGGGTGGCCTTCCTGGCCAGTTCCTACGCGCTGCCAAGCGGTGGGATCCCCGGCCTGATCGGCGTGCTCTTCTACATCCTGGGCTACCTCAACGTTGTCCTAGCCGTATTCAACCTGCTGCCGGCCGCACCGCTCGATGGCGGCACGGTGTTGTCGTCGCTCATCTGGAGCCGGACCGGCAGCCAGGCAACCGGCATGAAGTGGGCAGCGCGATCGGGCCTGGTTGGCGGCGCTGCCCTCGTGTTCCTTGGCCTCAAGGTCATTCGGGGTAACG
This sequence comes from Aquihabitans sp., assembly GCA_025353965.1. Classification (GTDB taxonomy): domain Bacteria; phylum Actinomycetota; class Acidimicrobiia; order Acidimicrobiales; family Iamiaceae; genus Aquihabitans. The sequence goes on along the minus strand of JANXNS010000233.1, from coordinate 20,419 downwards.
GAACGAACACGGTGAACGGCTACTCGTTGCTGTTGGTTGGGGCCTTCGTGTTGTTCGCCGCCTTGCGCAGCATCCGGTCCGTCCCGCTCTACGAATTGCTCGATGGCAGCACCGTTCGAGATGCCATGTCACCGGCCCCACCAACGGCCACTGCGGTGGGCACAGTGGGCAACTTTTTGCGCTCGCTCCCGCCGGGAACGACGCATCAGTCCTACCCTGTCCTGTCCGAGCAGGGAACGGTGGTGGGCCTACTCACTGCAGCCGCCATCCGAGCCGTCCCGGACCACCAATGGGACAGCCTGAGGGTGGCCGATCTGGCCTACCCGTTGACGCGCATCACCGTGGTTCGATCGGACGACCCGCTCTTGCCCGCCGTGCAAAAGATCGACGGGGGCGACGTGCGCGACGGCCTGGTCGTCGATCAGGACGGCACCATCGTTGGGACGGTCGACGCCTCAGCGCTGTTCCGCACGCTGGAACTCCGCAAAGCCCACCTCGCTGCGGCCCGGGCCTAACGACCAGCACTAGGTTTCGGCGATGACCGAAGCTTCGACCCTGCCCACCTATGAACTCGATGACGGCATTGCCGTGATCACCATGGATGATGGCAAGGCCAATGCCTTTGGAAACGACGTGCTCGAGACCCTGGAGGGTCTGCTCGACCGGGTGGAGGCAGATGGCGCCCGTGCGCTGGTTCTGGTGGGCCGAGATGGCAAGTTTTCCGCCGGGTTCAACCTCAAGGAGATGACCGCAGGCGTAGAAGCCATGCGGGCCTTGGTCGTGCGCGGCGCCAAGTGGTGGCTGCGGCTGTACGGCCTAGGGGTCCCCACCGTGGCCGCCTGCACCGGCCATGCGCTGGCCGGTGGCGCCATCACCCTTATGGCCTGCGATGTGAGCATTGGGGCCGACGTGCCCGCCAAGATCGGGCTCACCGAGGTGGCCATCGGTATGCCGTTGCCTGTATTTGCCATTGAGTTCGCCCGTGAGCGCCTCACCAAGACCTCGTTCGTGCCGTCCACCCTGCATGCAACGGTGTACGACCCGGCCGGTGCGGCCGAAGTCGGTTACCTCGACCGGGTGGTGCCGCCCGAGTCACTGCTTGATGAGGCCATGACCGAGGCCCGGCGCTTGGCCGAGTTCCGCACCGGTGCCTATGCGCGCACCAAGACCAATGCCCGCACTGCGATGATCTCGGCCTGCCTAGCCGGGCTCGAAGCGGACATGGCCAGCGTCGACGGTCCCACCCCCTGACCATTACGCCCGCTCAAGTGCGGGATTCTTCGATCAGGTTGATCTCGTAGAGCACCAGATCCAACGCGTCGGCTGCCGCGATCGGGGCAAAGCGCTGAGGCGTTTCGGGGGTGACGCACGAAACCGCTGGGGCGAGGATCATCCACGGCGTGGGGTGACAGAACTGGACCACCGAGTACCGATCCCCCGGCTGGTTCGGGGCGGCCACCACCCGATGGATCCCCGGGGCGATGGTGCCGTTGGTGATCACCTCCAGCATCAGGCCGGTGTTGATGATTGCCTGCCTGCCTTCAGCCACGGCATCTATCCAGGTGCCCTCCTCTTTGAGTTTCACCTGAAGGCCTGGCGCGGTTGCCCTCGGAAGTGCGGTGATCAGGTTGATGTCGGCATGTTCGCCCGCCCACACATGGGGGGCATCGGGGGCCGACGCCATGGCCGGATAGTGGATCGCCCGGCTGAGCGTGGACCCATCGACCAGCATTTTCTCAAAGTACGACTCGTGGGCGCCGATCCCGGTGGCGATGATCCGCAGAATGCGGCGCTGAAGGTCGAAGATGGCGTCGTTGAAGCGGTTGAGCACCTCAGAAATCCCGGGCACGGCCGCCTCGGGCAGGACCTGGCTGTGATAGCGGTGCGGGTAGCGGGTACGCAACGGATGCCCGTCCGGCACGTCATTGGCCCAGTTGAGCATCTCCTTCCAGTCGGCCACCTCGGCGGAGGCGGCCGTCTCCACCAGCAGCCCGGTGTAACCCGTCTGGCCATGGGTGCCGGGGGCGACGAACTTGGTCTTGGTCTCGGCGGGGAGGGTGAAGAACTGCTCGAGCATGCCGTAGGCCGTGTCGATCAGGTCTGCGCTCACATCGTGGCTGACGTAAACGAAGCCATTGCGAAGCGACTGAATGAGCCCGTCGACCACGGCACGGTGAGCGGCGGCATCGCCCGTTTCGAAGGCAAGAAGGTCCACTTCGAGTATCTCGTCGGCCATGAGCCCAACGGTAGCGGCCGTCCAGGCGACCAAGAAGAGGTCAACCTGTTGGACCGGCTGGTCCACCCGGCGATACCGTCACCGGCCCATGGCCGTCGTTCTCGGACTCCTCGTTGCCCTCTTCTACGGGAGTGGCGACTTTTTCGGCGGCCTCGCCGCCAAAGAGTCCCGCGCGTCGGCCGTTGTCATCGGGTCATTCGCGGTGAGCGCCGCGTGCCTGACCGTGATCACCGCGGGTTGGGCCATCGCTGGGGGCCTGCCGTCGCCGGCGCATGCCGATCTGCTCATTGGTGTGGCCACCGGGCTGATCGCACCACTTTCGCTAGGGCTCCTCTACCGGGGGCTGGCCATGGGCCGCATGAGCGTGATGGCGCCGGTAACGGCAGTGGTTGCGGCGATAGTGCCGTTTACGTGGGGGCTGCTCCACGGCGAGCGCCCGCCGGTCGTGGCCATCGCCGGTGTGGCCGTTGCGCTGGTGGCGGTGGGCCTGATCGCGGGGGCACCCGAGCCCCAGGACGAGACCGCTCCGGTCCGCGACCCCAGCACGCACCCCGCTGCTGGCGTCATCCCCACTGCCGTTGTGTCCGGGCTTGGGTTCGGCACCATATTCGTGCTCCTGGCCCAAACCACCGACCACGCCGGCCTTTGGCCATTACTGGTAGCCCGAATCGTTGCGGTAACAATCGCCGTAACGGCGTTGCTGGCTTGGAGCCGACACCGCAGGGTCGACTACCGCCCGGCCATCTCGCCCGCCTCCTGGCGCATGGTGGCCATCTGCTGCGTGTTCGACATCACCGCCAACGGCATTTACCTAGCCGCCGCTCATCGCGGTCTGCTGTCCATCGTGGCCGTGCTGTCGTCGCTGTATCCAGCGTCGACCGTGCTGCTGGCCCGAGTCGTGCTCGGCGAACGGCTTCACCGGGCGCAGCTGGCGGGCCTAGCCCTGGCGACCGCAGGCGTCGTGGCCATGGCGGCCAGCTGAGATTTTATCCGCCTGAGACCGAAAGGTCAGCGACGCGAAGTACTACGGGCCAGTGCGTCCGTATTCCACCGATGCCCGCACACTTGGCAGCGCCGGCTCACTATGAGGGCGACGAGGTCAATGACCACGACGTCGCCCACACCGTTGCATTCGGGGCAGGGCAACTTGGCCATCTCCGCGCCCCGCGCGATCTCACCGGTGAGGAGACCCGTTCCGGCCGCCAACCCCTCCGCCTCAGCCAGGTTGCTGTCCGGCGAGAGCACCCTCCGCCAGTGCGAGTTTTGCCAGAAGCGGGGACGACGAAACATGACTCCTTGACCGTACGGGTTTCTGGCCCTGCGGGAAACGGGCCATCTGGCCCATACTTAGCGGCGGGGGTCTTGGCGGGTTACCAAGCCTCGTTTGTAGGTGATCCGGGTACCGGTGAGGGTCCGGTCGTCGTGGCGTTGGCGCCAGGTGAGAAGGCGGCCCATGGCATCGATCATGTCGGGCGCGGCCGCGGGGTCGGTGGAGCGGTCGGTGAGCTGATCGGGGTCCTCGCTGAGGTCGAAGAACAGTCGGCTTCCGTCCCCGAAGTTGACGAACTTGTGGGTTGCGGTGCGTACGACGTCCAGACAGCACTGCTCCATGGTGAGGCCGAGGACATCTTCGATCGCATGGTTCACCGGGTCACGAAAATCCCATTGCCAGTGGGCCTCGGTGCGCCAATCGAGCGGCACGTCGGCGCCGTGCAGGAACGGCTGGAGGGCGCGACCATCCACGGCCACTGGAATGGGGATGCCCAGCCATTCGCACAGGGTGGGCATGATGTCGACCGACTCCGTGAACGACTCCACCACCGTGTTCCGGGTGGCCTCCGCTTCCGGGCGAGGATCGACCACGATCAGGGGTACGTGATAGCTCTCATCCCACCAACCGAGCTTCTCCACCAGCCAGTGGTCGCCCATCTGGTCGCCGTGATCGGACGTGAGCACGATGAGCGTGTCCGCACCATGGCCGGATGTTTCAAGGTGGTCCAGCAGCACGCCGAGTTGGTGATCGACCTCGGCCATGTTGCCCCAGTACGTAGCTCGGAGTTGGCGGGCATCGGCCTCGCTGTCGGGGCTACCGACCAGGCGCACCATGCCAGCGTGTAAGGCATGCACGGCCGTTTCGGCATCGCGGTCACTGGCCCGCCGGAACGCATCACCGTCGGCCGGGTCGTAGAGGTCGTGATATCCCTCCGGTGCCCGGTACGGCGGGTGGGGTCGGATGTAGGAAACGTGGGCAAACCAGGGCTCTTGATCCTGTTGATCCAGCCACGCCATCACTTCGCCCGTGAGAAAGGCCGTCTCAGAATGCTCTGCTCGAAAGCGAGTTGGCGCCCAACTTGGCCCGTGCTCATCGGCACCGGGGTAGCCATCGATCGGCCGATAGAGGTCTGATGGCTTGGCCGGAAGCTCCACGCCTTGCGCAGCCAACCACTGGGTCCACGGAGCCTGGTTCCGGCCGGTGAGCAGCACCTTTGGCGTGAACCCAGGCAGTAGGCCCTCGTAGTCGCGAAGGCGGGGGTCTTCGGCATCGGTCACGGTACGGGGGTCCACGCTGGTGTCGGTGTAGCCAAACAGCACGGGGTCATACCCGGCGGCGCGCGCTTCCCGGGCAATGTTGCTGAAGCGATCATCGAGCGGGGTGCCATTGCCGACCGAGCGGTGGCTCATCGGGTAGAGCCCCGTGTGCAGCGAAGCTCGGCTTGGCCCGCACGGCGCGGTAACGCTCCAATGGTTGGCAAAGCGGACACCGCCACGGGCGAGCCGGTCCAGGTTGGGGGTTTGCACCACGGCGTGACCCGCGACGGAGAGACAGTCGCCCCGCCACTGATCGACCGTGATGTAGAGCACGTTGGCCGCGGTCACCGTTCCCCTCCCCGCCCGACACAGCACCGGGCCACGGTCGACACGTTACTGGGGCTGGTCCGCCAGATTTTCGATCTCGAACCACACGAGTTTTCCTCCGCCGGGCGCAGCTTCTGAGCCGTGAGCCGAGCTCAGCGCGTCGACCAGCAGCATGCCGCGCCCGGACAGCGCCAGCGGATCGGGGGCCACAGCTCCGACCGGGAACTGGTCACTGCCGTCGATCACCTCCACCCGAATGCCACCCCGGTGAGCCCGCACGGTGAGCTCACATTCGGTCTGCGCGTGCAGCACCACATTGGTTACGAGTTCACTCACCAGTAGCGATACCGTTTCGGCGAGATTGCCCAGGCCCAGCCCATTGGTTTGGTCGGTCGTCCAGCGCCGGGCGATGGCGACACTTCCTGAGTTGGGCGTCAACACGATCCGATCAGCCATGCGTTTGGGACCGTACCCAGCGGACGCCGAGCTGAATCCCGTTCCTTGCAGCAGCAACCAACTCGCCAGTCGCCAGCCATGGCTTGGCTGCCCACCGGCCACAAGGAGTCGTCGGCGGTCTCCTAGAGTGCTCCCGATGGACCTCGGGCGCGGCTGGACCCGGGTGGTGGTGGAGGTGGGTCCCGGCGAGGCGGAGTTGGTGGCCGACGTGCTGTGGCAGTTTGCGCCCGCGGCCATCGAGGAACAGGACACGGCCGATACCACCGTGTTGTTGGCCGGGTTCGACGACCCAGCGCAAGCGGCCGCAGCAGCAACCGCGGCCCAGGCGCTCAGCGTCAGAAACGTCCAGTTGGTGCCGGTGACCGACGACGGCCTGGACGGGTGGCGAGCGTGGGCCGCGGTGGAACGTGCTGCACCGTTCGTGATCGTTCCGCCGTGGCTGCACCCACCGGCCATGGTCCCGGGCGAGCACCTCCTCTGGATGGACCCGGCCCACACGTTTGGGTCTGGTTCGCATCCCACTACTCGGCTGGTGCTGGGCCGGTTGGTGTCGCTGATTACATCCACAACGACCGTGCTTGACGTCGGATGCGGGAGCGGCGTTCTGGCTATCGGGGCGGCCCTCCTCGGAGCGGCCAGGGTGGACGGCATTGATGTCGATCCTGAGTCGCCATCGGCCACCAAGGCCAATGCCCAACGAAATGGGGTCGGCGCCAGCGTGCACGCGTCCACGGCGTCACTTGCGTCGGTGGCAGAAGCTGGTGCGACATACGACCTGGTGCTGGCCAACCTGTTGGCCCCCGTGATCGTTGAGTTGGCGGCGGACTTGGCGAGCGTGGTGGCGCCGACGGGGATGCTGGTCGTGTCCGGGCTGCTCAGCGATCAGTGGGAACAGGCAACCGGCGCGCTCACCGGGCTCACCGTGGCCGATGTTGCGCTGAGCGACGGTTGGGCGGCGATCAGCCTCCGCCCTCCTCCGGCCCACGAGCGGCCGAACTCGTAGGGCCCCGTTCGGAACTGCGACCTCACCGGCTGGGCAGGCCGCGATGAGTTCTAACCTCAGCACATGGCGATCAAACCCACCGAAGAACTGCCGTTCTCCGAAGACGACCTCACCCTGATCGAGACCGTGCTGGCCCAGCTCACCGAGGCAGGCCGCGGCTGGGTGAACTTCACGCCCGAAGTTGAGATGGGCCACGAACCACCGCCGCGCAACCTGTTGGCTACCATCTTCTCGGCTCGTGGCGAGCCCGTGCCATTGGCCACGTGGACCCCGCCGGATGAGCCGGGCCACCGCTGCACGCTGGGCATCGAACACGGCTCCGGGCCCAAGGCCATTGCCCGACTGATCGAGCACGAACTTCCACTCGAGCCAGGCTGGTTCAAGGTGGTGGACCACCCCCGTCGCGGCTTGGTGGTCACGGCGCCAGCTACCGCCGACCCTGCCAACGTGGTGTGGTGGCTCTTGGCCGCCTCACACGCCCTAAGCCCGGTCCCTCTAACGGGTGACTGGCTCGCCAAAATCTATCGAAACTGACCCCCTTCACAGCCGGGGTCAGGACGGGGCTTTGCCGGTCTCGGCGGCTTTGACGAGTTGGTCGAATGTGTCCATCGAAATCTCGCCGGTGACGCGAGTTACCACCTTGCCCTCCGCGTCGGCCACCACGAAGTACGGGAACGAAGTGAGGCCGTAGGCGGTGGCGGCCGCGTTGTCGGTGGAGTCGGCCATGACGGGTGCGGTCCACCCGACCCTGTCGAGCCACGCTTTGGGCGGATAGTTGCCCCGTTCCTTGACCACATTGGTGGACACAGTGAGCAGCTTGACCCCCACCGGCATGGGGGAGTCTTTGAGGTGCCCCACGATTTTCGGCACCTCGGCCTGGCAATGGGGGCACCAGTGGGCCACGAATACGACCACCTTCGAAGTGCCGTCCGGCCCAATGGTGATGGCGTCGCCATCGAGTGTCTTGCCGGACACGGCGGGGATGATTTGGCCGATCGCGGCGTCGGCCTTGCCGTCCATGAGCTGCGGGAGGGCCTTGGACGAGGAACCCGTCTTCACCTTGGAGGTTTGCGCGGTGGCCACCTTATTGCTCACCGTGTTGCTCGAACTTCGAGCGGCCACGACGGCCACGACCCCGAGCAACATCACCACGGCCAGCGCCGCGTACCAAACCACTGGGCCACGACTGGCGGGCGCATTCTCGGGACTAGTCATGGTGCCTCCTGGGCAAGTGGTTGGGCCGCGGGGCGAGCCACCGCGAGCAAGACGAGGATGAGGGCGAAGCCCGACAACGCCATGGTGGGGATGGTGAGGTAACCAAACTTTTCGACCCAAATGAGCGAGCACGGGTTGGCCGGATCGCACGAGCTGGTCTCCAGGTTTGGGTAGCGCTCCACGAGGATATGGAAAATCGACACGCACGCACCCAGGCCGGCCAGCACGGCGGCGAAGGGGCGTATCCGGTGGAATCGGGTGATGGCCGAAACCCCCAGGATCACCACCAGTGGGTACATCGCCACACGCTGATACCAGCACAGTCGGCACGGAAGAAAATGCGCTACCTGCGAGAAATAAAGGCTGCCGCTCATGCACACCAAGGCCACCACCGCGGCCAGGCCCAAGGCCTGCGGACCAATCTCCGCCACTACCCGCTGGCCCACCACCCGCACCGATGGCGAGAACCGGCCCCCCACTACCAACACCACGGCAGAAACCACCGCAACCTGCGCCATGACGGCCAACAGGGCGAGGAAAAGCGTGACGGTTTCAGTGTCCATGCGGTGCTCGTTCGGGGTCGATCAGGCCAGGACCGTGCGCTGCAACCGCCGGAGCGACCACCAGCCAAAGGGCACCGGGAGCCAGTAGGTGACCAGGCGGAAGAGAAAGACGGCCGAAAGGGCATCGGTCACCGGAATACCGGCGCCGGTCAGCGCCGCGGTGAGCGCGGCCTCCACCGCACCAACCCCGCCGGGCGTCGGCGCCGCTGAGGCCAAGGACGACGCGGTGAGGTAGAGGAGCCCAAGCTTCGGGAACGACAAGGAAATGTCAACCGCTCGGCTGCTCTCGGTGAAGGCCGCGACCATGGCGAGCTTCGACACAAAGGTCGTGGCGAACAGGGTGACAAATCGGGCGGGCTGGCGGGCCAGGCGCCGCAGCGTCGCCCACACCTGGCGCATGCTGGTCTCGATCCGCCGGGCCACCACCCGTCGTCCCCATGGCGTGAACCAGACCAAGCCAGTGATGACGGCCGCACCCGCCAACACCACGGCCGCGGTGCTCGCTTCCGGCAGCGAGAACCGGAGGCCGCCCGCCGACGACCCCGCCCAGACCGCAAACAATCCCAAGATGGCCACCTGGGCAATCCCGCTCGCCACACTGGTGAGCCCAACCGCGGCCGCCGCCCCGCCCAGGTCTCCACCGCGTTTCTGCACGTAGCGAACTCGCAAGGCCATACCACCGGAGTTGGCGGGCGTGAACCGGTTCAGGAACGACTGCCCCACCATCAGCCGCACCACTTCAAAGAACGGCAGCCGCTGGGGAACCACCGAAGCGAACGTCGCCGCCCCCGCCACGTACGGCACCGCCGCCAAGGCAACCAACCCGGGTAGAGACCACAGCGATACCACGGCCAGTGCCCGCGAAATCTCGGACCAGCTCGAGGCAAACGACAACAGGCTATACACCATGACCACCCCGCCGGCCAGGGCAACGATCTGCTGAAAGCTCACCCGCTCGATGTCCGCCAATTGGTAAGGCACGCCGCCCGCCGCAGCTTGGAGGCGGCTGCGCACCGCTGGGAGCACATGATTTTGGCCGCCAATGCCAGCCCGGACGTCCTCCGGCATGGCCAGCGGCTGGACCAGCGGAAGCGCCCGCACCATCTGATCGGTGTCCAACGCCCGCGCCGCCGCATCGACCGAGCGCTCTGCGCCGACGATGAGCGCCAAGCTGGTCACCAGCATCGCGATGTCGGCCGCCAAGACCTGCGGCTCCGCCTGGCGGGCCGCCCAGCGGAAGTCCACCAATGTGACCGTCGACGCCCCCGATTCGTTGGCGTCCATCGCCTCGGCCAGCAACACATGGTGTGCCGTGAGCCAACGGTGAGCGATGCCCTGACCATGAAGCAAGCCGACTTGCGCCCAGATCCGGTCGAGGACGGCGTCGGTCAGCTGATCGCACTCCAGGTTTTCGATCCGCGTGCCGGGAACCACTTCCAGGGCCAACAGCCCATCGCCACCTCTGGTCGTACCCGCCGCCACCACCGCGGGAACCACCGTCCCCGCCCGATCCGCCAGCAAGACCGAGAGCGTCTCGTGCTCTACCAACTCGCCAGGCGACCAGCTCGGCCTGATGTCATCGAGATCCTTTACGCGGAGTTGTTTGAGGATTCGCAGGATCAGGTAGGCATCCCGTTCGTCGCGGCCCAGCAGTTTCACGAAGGCCTGCTGGCCGGTTGCGGTTGTGGCCCGGAACGTGCGGGCATGGGCCGCACCCACCTCGTCGGCCTCGATGCGCACCGCCGTGAAACCGGCCGTGGCCAAGCCCTCCAGCACGGCACGGCGGCTAGCTCGGCGGCGAGGAGAACCAATCAGCACCAACGCGGCCGAACCCACCACCGACCCCACGGCGAGGGTGACGGCCAGGTTCAACGGCACGGCCACCGCCGTGACCACCCGGCTCAACACGGCGATGGCCAGCCCCACACCTGCGACCCGACGCCAACCTCGCGCCAGAACCGGGCCAAGCACGATTATCGAAGCGGTGAATGCCGCCAAGTAAGCGCCCGAAGGGAACGCCGCGCCCGTGAGCCACGAGCGACGCTCGGTCACCAGGACCACCCGGTTCGGCACCGCGTCGTCCAGCCGCCCTTGCAAAGAGGCCATCAGCCCCGCCGCCATGATTGCGGCGCCGACGGCCGTGGCTAGCAACCTCGGACGGCGCAGCAGAACGACGACCAGGACGATGGGCACGGCCACCGCAACCAGCTGGGTGGTGCCCAGAACCACATCTCGGATCCAGCGCGGGAGCTGGTTCACGAGGTCGACCAGATCCACCGAGACCGACCGGACCTCGGTGGCGTGGCGCAAGGCCAGCGCCGTCGTGGCCAACAAGGTCAACGCCGCTAGGGCGAGCCGCACCACATCGGTTGGGTGACGCCCCCAGGCGGGCCCCGACAACAAATCGTCGTCGGCCCGAACCAGCTCAACCTCCGGGGCCAACGCACCCGCTTCCCGAGTCGCAGCAACCACGCCGACAGTCTGGTCGACCCGACCCTGCCCTGAACGGTTCTGGCGAAGCGAGCTCGGTGCCAGCACACTTGGGCGATGGATGAGCTGCCGGTGATCGACGTTGGTGCGCTGCTTCTGTCGCCGTCACCAAGCCCGGCCACCGCCGACCGAAAAGGCCCAGATCGCCATGAGTAAGGGAGGGCGGGCCCGGCGGGGATGGTTCCCCGAAGGTGGCCCCTGTATTTCCGGCTTTGAGGGGATGACCAGACGAGATGAACACCGATGAAACTTGAGCAGCCGATGGACGAGGATGGGAGGATGACCCAATGAGCGTGTCGCCAAGTCCCGTCGTGACCATCACCATTCCCGCTGACAATCATTATTTCCGGTCCGTGCGGCTGGCGACCGGTGGTCTCGCAACCATGGCTGGGTTCGATATCGAAGTCATCGATGACCTTCGCATTGGCGTCGACGAACTCTGCACCGCGCTGGCCGATGCCAGCAATGGTGAGGACCTCGTGCTGGAGATTCGGGTGGACACGGGCAAGGGCATCCGCATAGATGCGCAGGTGCCCACCGCCGTGCTCGCCATCGACGAGGACCGGTTCGTGTTCTCCCGCCAAATTCTCTCGGTGGTCTCGGACGACTACGCCATCACGGTGGCGGACGGGTATGCACGGGCCTGGCTCGAACGATCCCTGATACCAGCGCACAGCGCCGCTGGCGGTAGGTGACCCAATGCCGACCGAGCGCAAAGAAGACTCGGCCGAGCTCACAGCCCGCTTCATCCAGTACCGCGACACCGGCGACCGACAGATCCGCAACCAGATCCTGGTCGACACTCGCTCATTGGCTGAGGCGTGTGCACGCCGCTTTGCCAACAAAGGTGAACCACTAGACGATCTCGAGCAGGTGGCCATGCTCGGTCTGCTCAAGGCGGTCGAGCGCTTCGATCCGCGCTTTGGCGTGCCGTTCGCGGGGTTCGCCGTACCAACCATCACCGGTGAGCTTCGCCGGCACTTCCGCGACGCCACCTGGGCCGTCAAGGTACCGCGTAGCGCCAAGGACCTCCACGTCCAGTTGCCGGCGGCCATAACCCGGCTCAGCATCGAAACCGGCAAGGCGCCGACCCCTAGCGAGATTGCGTCCGAACTTGGCATCACCGTGGACCAAGTTCTGAGTGGCATGGAAGCAGGCGCCGCTTACCGCACAACGTCGGCCGACACGGTCGAAGGCGCAAGCGCGGTAGCGCACTCGGTGACCCGCAATCACCACGAAACCGACCTTGCCCCCGATGAGGGGGTGATGCTCACCCAACTTCTGGAGAGCCTCCCGGAGCGGGACCGGACCATCGTGTACCTGCGATTCTTCGAAGACCTGAATCAATCCGAGATTGCCGAGCAGGTTGGCATGAGCCAGGTGCACGTCTCGCGCCTTCTACGGCAGGCTCTGCGTGAGCTTCGCAAACGGGCTGGGGCCCAATGACGGAGACAATCGCAGGCCCTTTCAATCCTGATCGGCCGATCCGCCTTCTGCCGTTGACTGCCTGGCTCAAGGCCATCGGCGTGGCCTTCGCAGCGGTCGCCGCGTTGCTTGGGGTGGCGGTCCTGGCCGGTTACGTACTGCGACGTTCGGTGGTGGTGCAGATCTGGCCATCGCTTCCACCGATGTACCCAAATGCGGCAATCGGGCTCGCCGTCGCAGGGTTCTCCTTGCTTCTGGTAGCTCAGGGGTCCAGCACTTGGAAGCCCGCCGCTGTCGGTGGCGGCGTCCTGGTCTGTGTACCTGGCGCGGTAAGCCTTGGGCTACACATAGCGGGCGCAGGGCCAACGTGGTTGGAGGGGCTCTGGCCCGACGATCCATTTGTACCGGCAACGACGCCCGTTCCAGGGCGGCCCGTGGCCGAAACCTGCATCTCCTTTGTGCTGATCGGCCTGGCCATCGCGCTGCTCGCGTCGGGTCGGGCGCCCAAGGTTGCTCAAGGGCTCGGGCTCGGTGCGGCCACCGTCGGTATGGCCGCAACCATTGGCTACGCACTTGGCGTGGACCGGGCGCAGTTGGGTGGTTCGCTGGTGACCGTGGGCATGGCGCTGCATACGGCCGTCGGAATTCTGCTGCTCGGGCTCAGCGCCGTGCTCATCGGGCCCGAGGTCGGCGTAACAGCGCAGCTCACCGATGCCGGCCCAGCCGGGCGTTTGGGACGCCGACTCATCGCCGTTGCGGTGGTCGCTCCCCTAGCCTTGGCCGCGCTGGCCGCCACCCTCAATCGGCTTCTGCCGGACGCCCGGCTGGCGCAATCAATCGTCGCCGTCGTCCAGGTCGCGTCGCTGGGAGCCTTGGTTCTGATACCGATCGCTGGCATCGAGCGGTTCGAACGGGTTGCAAACGACGCCATCCGCACGGCCCGCCAGTTGCGCGAGAGCCTGACCGAGCGAGACGAGCTAACCGACCAAATTGCGAGCCACCTGTTCACCGCCCCCGTCCAGGTTGACGGCTGGACTATCGCCGTTGCCCAGGAGGGCGCGTTTGGCCAGCTCGCTGGCGATTCACACCAAGTGGTCGGCCGAGACGACGGACACCTCCTGATCGCAGTCCTTGATGTCGCCGGACACGGCGCCGTTCCTGCCCTGCTGGCCTATCAACTACGCGGTGTGATCGAAGCCCTCTGGCACGAGGCGGCCCCCATTGACCAGATCGCCAATGCCCTTGATCACACGGTCGGCTCGCAAGGGTCTATAGCCAGCGGTGTGCTGGTCGACCTCGACACCGGCACGGGCCGAGCGTTCGTCGTCAACGCAGGCCATCCGCCCCCGCTCGTTCACCGAACTCACGGGTTTGCGGAGTGGACCAGGACCCGCCCAATATTCGGTGTCGACTCCCCCTCGTTCAGCCCCGACATCGAGCAGCTCGACCCGGGCGATCTACTGATTGTGTACACCGACGGGTTCATAGAGGCCCGCGCCCCGGACCGATCCATGCTCGGCGATCAAGCGTTTATCCATTTGCTCGAGACGGTGATCGACCGACCCCCGGACGTGATCGCGGCCACGGCGGTCGACGCCGCTCGAAACCATGCAAAGGGACGCCTTCAAGACGACGCATTGGTGGTAGTCCTGGCCCGCAACAAATGACCCGGCTCAGCAACGCGTCAAACCGCGGTGACCGAACCGCCGCCCAGTTCCAGAAGGCCACGCCGTAGTTCCTGGTTCACGGTCTCGATTGACCAACCAAATCGCTCGGCGATGGCAGCCGCGGTCATGCCGGGCCGGGCCGCCGTTTCCAGAATCGCCCGGCGGACCGGTTCCAGCGCAGCAAGACGGATATGGAGCTGATCAGCAGACATCGTGCCCCCTCGGCGGAAACGTGAGCAGTTCATCACCCAGGGTCGGGCGGCTTGCTGCAGGGTCTAGGTACCCGCGGTTGCCCGTGGGTATACCTCGGTCACGCTGGACACATCGTGATGGGTCCGGTTGGCTTCTCCCATGTATCTCCCCCGGGTTCCGTTCGCCATGCGAGGGGTTGGTGTGGTGGTCGTGCTGGCCGCCCTCCTGCTGTCTGCGCCGTCTTGCACCCCGGCGCCGAGCAGCACTGCCCCCTGCGGACGAGCCACCGCAGCGCCGCCCAAGTACGACCACGTGGTGGTTCTGGTCGAAGAAAACCGAACCTGGCTCGGTGGCGCTAGCCCCAAGGTTGGGCTTGGGTTCTCTGCCACCGACATGCCGTTCCTCCACGGGTTGGCCAAGGGTTGTACCTATTTCGCCACTTGGACCGAAACCAATGCAGCCCAAAACAGCCTGACCCAATACATCGGCATGACCTCGGGGGTGGCCAACCCGAACACCGTGAACGACTGCAGCCCATCAGCCACCTGTCGGTCGACTGACAACAACATTTTCCGCCAAGTCCGCGCCACAGGCGGCACCGCCCGGACCTTTGTGGAGGGGGCGACCGCACCATGCTCGGCGGGCACCAACGCGGCAAAGCACATCCCTGCCCTCTATTACAAAGGCGGGACCGATGCCGCCGCCTGCGCCGCTGAGGTGAGGCCCCTCAGCGAACTGAATACCAGCGCCCTTCCCACCTTCGCCATGATTGTTCCAAACCTCTGCAACGACGGACACGACTGCCCGAATAGCACCGTCGATGCCTGGGCCAAGAAGTGGCTGAACCCAATTCTGAACGGCACCGACTACCGCAAGAGCAGGACGCTCGTTGTGGTGGTCTACGACGAGGACCAGCCCGTTCCGAACCTTCTGATCGCACCGACAGCCCACGCCGGAGTAATCCTCGGAGTAACCGGCAGCCACGCGGCCCTCCTCAAGACCATAGAAATCGCCCTCGGCCTTCCCGTGATGCAGCAGGGGCAGCTTCCAACCGCTAGCAGCTTGCGTAAGCCCGCCCACCTCTGAATCGAGCGCCATCCCGTGACCAATGAACCCACTGCCTGAAAGCGAGGTGAAAGACCTGTCTGGTCTTCTGCTCTCAGAAGCGGCCGAGGCTGACCGCCAACGATCAGGCGGATCCCAAAGGTGGGTCGCTCTGCACGCTGCAGGGCGACCCACTGGCGCGTCCGGCCACCCGTTCTAGAAGCTGGGCTTTTTGGCGAAGGTGGCCGTCCTGCACAAATTCAGCTTGGGCGCCTGAACCAGCACGATGCCATGGCCCAGGTGCTCGATCACCCAGTCGCCGGACCTGTGCACGAAGACCAAATCGTCACCCGTCTTGAGTGCTTCGAGCCCTTGCAACTGGAGTGTCTCCAGTCGCCCGTCGTCCCAGGTTTCGAACGCTGGAAGGAGCTCGCGCAACAGCGCGGCGTCATCGGGTCGCTCCTCGTGCAAAGCCGCCGCCGCCAGCTTGATTCCCTCCACGACGCCCTGTTTTTCAAGCAACTCAGTGGCCAGCGCTCGGTCTTCGCTCCCGTGGATGAAAATCTTCTCGTACATACCAATAGCAGCAGGACTACCAGAAATCGCCATGGTTCTCTCTCCCCGACCCGCCGATCGGGTCGTCGCCGAACGCTACCCCCCGGGTCAGACTCCGCGCTTCGGGAAATGCCCCAAACCACTCAGAGGAGCAGTGGGTCCATAGGCAGGTTCGCCGTACCAATGGCCAGTACCGCCGCCTGTACGTCGGCGCCGCGCCAGGCCTTTCGCGCTGCCGCCAGCGCGGCCTCGTCTTCGTGGACCTTCGCCGCATTGGCGGTGGCCGCGATTGCCGCCCAGAACAGGTAATCCCGTCGCAGCGAGCCAAGCCCCTCAACGGCAGCAGCGAGCGACACCACGGCGCGCTCCTCGTCGGTCTCGTGCAGCATGGCCGCGTCCAACGCGTGGGCAAGGACGTGAGGAGCCACCTGGCCGATACCCCGGTAACCCGTCTCGATTGGATCGAACTGACCGGTCCAGAGACTGAGTACGGCCCACTGCAGAAGCTCGGTCATGCGGCCGTCGGTCAGGCGGTGACGCCGGGCAATGTCCGCGGCAGCGTCAATGGCTGCCGAAGCGGCATCGGGCTCCCGGCAGATCATGAGCGCCGAGGCCTCCAACACGTGAGTTCGCCACCGGTGCAGGGGGCGGCCGGTTTGCTCGCCGATCAGACGATGCCGCTCGACGCACCAGAGCGCCTCGTCCAATTCACCCATTTCGCATGCGGCCACGAAATGATGAGACACCAGCGCGGCGAGATGGTCGAAGCCGAGGTCCGCGGGGGCAGCGTGGACGATGCGACGGGTCAGTCGAAACCGACGTCCTGCGCCGGAAAGGCCCAGCGTGGCGTTCGAGAACGCCGACGTGGTTACCGCTACCGCGATTGGGTCCCGCTCCTGTTCAGCCAGCGCCATTGCTTCGCCCGCCCACTCCAGGCACCGAGGGTCGAACCCGAGGTGAAGGCTGATTGCCCGCGCCAGCAGATGCGCTCGGGGGCTGGCGCTGTGAACGCCGGAGAGCGCCTCGTCCATAAACGTGGCCTGCTCAGGGGTGGGCCCGGCGCCGGCGCTCCAGGCGCCGAGGAAACCCCGGACGGCATCAACCACCGACGGTTCGTCACCAAGCCGACCGGCCAACTCATAGGCCTCCTGGAAATGAGCCTGAGATTCCTCGTTTCGACCAACCCAGATGAGCGAGGTGCCGAGGGCCAAGCTGAGCTCCAGTCGCTGGAAATCGTCAGGGTCCAGGCCAAGCAGCATCTCGCCCAGGGCCAGGGCCTGGTCGTAGGCGCCGGCGTCCATGGCGTGGCGAACCGCGCTGAGGAGGTCCCGGCGGCGACCATCGGACACGTGGGCAACGGACACTGGGGCGGGGACCCAAGGATCAGCAGAGGTTGAAAGGGCAAAAAGTCGTTCGTGCACGGCGTCCACAAAAGGGGCACCAAGCCCGGCCCGGAACACGCTGCCAAGAATGTCGTGGGCGACGGCCACCGTGCCATCGGTTCGTTCAATAGCGAGACCCTCATCGATGAGGTCGACCAGGGCGACGGCCAACGCCTCGTCACCAATCTCGAGCAGCCCCTGAAGCGACGACAACCCCAGCGGTGTCCCGGCCGCAGCCAGCCCCGCCAGCACGTCATGGGCCCCGGGCGAGCACCGGCTGAGCTGAGCGCTGTACCGCAGGCCGAACCGGCCGGGGTCCGCAACGAGTGCTTCGAACGCGGCCGCCCGATCCACCGGGGCCAGCGACACCAACCGAGCGACGGCATGGCCGACCGTGAGCGGGTCTCCGCTGCTTGCCCCGTGAACCGAGGCGGCGAGCACGGCATCACCCAAGACCGCTTCAATCTCCGAGGCCGAGACGGGCCCAAGTTCAATGGAGCAGACCGGGACCCGCTCGAGGGTGAGCGAGGATCGACTGGTGGCCAGGACCACCGGGAACCATTCCCGTCCGGTCGCCCGGAGAATCGCTTCGAGCGCCAGGCGATCAACGGTGTCGGCGAGACCAAGATCATCGACCACCAACACCACGCAACCCTCGGCGCCGGCTTCGTCCATCCCATCGATCACCGCGACCGCAAGGACCGATGCAATCTCCGCTGCCGTTGCCTGGTCACCCGCACCGAACACCGGCAGCGGCGAGGCCCGGAGCACATCAGCGAACATTGATCTGATGCCGTTGCCGAGCATGGCCGCAGACGTTGCGCACACGCCGAACCGCACGGCCAAACCGCTCTCGCGAAGTTGGTGACCAATCGCCAACGCCAGCGACGACTTCCCGTAGCCGCTCGGGCCAACAATCTCGATGAGCGCTGGGCCTTCGGCGTCTTGCACCGCCGAAATAAGTGCCTGTCGCTCCTTGGCCCGGCCGATCAACGGCCCGCGGGAGGCCGGGAGCGGAAGGGCCAATGCCAGTGGCGGAGCCACACGAGGCGGGGCCGTTGGGGCCAGCTCGACGACCACCTCGGCCGGACGCGTCCGCAGGTCCTCGGCCAACTGAACGAACGCCGCGGACGGCCTGGCCCGGAATTCCTCTTGCAAGGCATCTACCGTGCGATCCACCACGGCTAGGGCCCGATCAACCTGACCACCCAGACACAACGACCGAGCGAGCAACGAACTCACCGATTCATCGAACGGCTCCTCCCCATGGACCGGAGCGAGCAGGTCTGCGACCGCACTGTGGCGGCCGAGGCGGCCGAGCAACGAGGCACACGCCAGAACCGTGGACCGTCGGAAGGCATCGAGGTAGCGGGCCTGGTCGTCCACCAATGGGCACCCGACAGTGTCTTCGAACGCGGCGCCGCGCCACAACGCCAGTGCCCCCGAGTACGCAGCCACGCCGGCGTGCGGGTCGGCCTCCACCAAATCCCGAGCCCGCTCCACCTGCCGGACAAACCGCACCCAATCAATCGATTCCTGCTGAATCTGGAACCGGTACCCGTTGGGCACCGTGACCACGGGGCTCACCGCGCCAGCGCTGGCGAGATCCCGCCGCAGTCGCGACACCTGAATGTGCAACGCACCACGACCAAGCGGTGGGTTGTCGTACCAGAGCTGGTCGATCAGGCGATCAGCGGGAATGTCCTCAAACGGCTGCGCCAGGAAGATGGCCAGCAATCGGCGCCGGAGCTGCGAACGCAGCGGGACGCTTACGCCCCCATCGTCGGTGACGTCGAGGGGCCCGAGTACGCCGAAGCGGCACGCCCCTTCCCCCTCGCCCATTTCGAAATACTAGAAGAAAGCCAACTGAAAGCGCGACGTGGTTCTCTGATCATCGGAAGCAAGGTCACCCTCTCCCCCAGGGTGAGTCATGCGGCGGGGGCACCTGAGGTGTCAGGTACCCTCGCCACCCCCACTACCCGCGCTTTGTGCGGCCGCGGAGTGCGGCAAAACACAACGACATGCTGATGGTGGCGAGAATGACAATGGCCACCAAGGCTTTGGCCAACTCATCAACCTCCCAACCTTGCGAAACCAAGGACCGCAGTCCTTCCAGCAAATAGGTAACCGGGTTGAGCGCGGCCACCGTGTCGAGCCAGCCGGACAGCTGGGACCGGGGCACATAGGAGGTGGTCAGGAACAGAAAGGGGAAGAACAGCAAGAAGCTGGAGTTCACCGCCGCTGGATTGCCGGTCTTGAGCGCGATGGCGTAACCGAAACCGGAGAACGCCAGGCTCCAAAGGGCGGCCAAAACCACAAATGCGATGAGGCCCAACACACCAGTCTCGAAGCGCACGCCGAGGGCGAAGCCAACCAGCAAGATCGGCACCGTCAGTGCCATCGCCACCGCCACGTCGGCAACCATGTGCCCGAGCAAGATGGCCAAGCGGCGAATCG
The DNA here is from genome assembly GCA_025353965.1 of Aquihabitans sp. GTDB lineage: Bacteria > Actinomycetota > Acidimicrobiia > Acidimicrobiales > Iamiaceae > Aquihabitans. The sequence continues at coordinate 878 of JANXNS010000233.1, read as the reverse complement.
GGGTCATGAGGAGCCGATCCAGGTAGCCGTTCTGCACGTCCAGCACGAGAGCTGGTGCTCGGGACACACCGGTCACGCCGAGCAAGATCGCGGTGGGCATCTGGAACGCCTTGTAGTCAAAGTTGGCGCCACCGGCTTGCGTAAGCTTGGACAGCGTGGCGATATTCACCACAAAGAAGAACAGCGCAATGAGCACCGGCGGGAACACGGCTTCCAGGTCACGGGGAACACCCCGCAATGCACGGCCAGCGATGGCGCGTACATCGTGGAAAAAGCCCGCAGGCTGAGCCCGTAAACCATCTCGGCTCGCTGCGGGAGCAACAACATCGGGGGTGCTCATCGGTTCGGCTCCGGAGGGGAGGCTTCGCGTTCGATGTGGCTTCCGGTTAGCTCCAGGAAGACGTCGTCGAGCGTGGGCGTGCGCAAGGTGAGATCGCGAACTGCGACGTCGCAGTTGCTGAGGGCGACGGCCACGGGGCTGATCGCGGCCGAGCCGTTGGTGGCTGAGATCACGAGCTCATTTCCGTGAGCCTCAACGCCCTGCACCCCATCGAGTCCTTCCACGATGATCCGCAACGGCTCCGCCTCGCCCTCGACTCGAGCGACGATGACGTCTGCCCCCACGGCTCGCTTCAGGGCATCCGGGGTCCCCTCGGCCACGATCTTGCCTCGGTCGATGATGCCAACCCGACCGCACAGCAGGTCCGCTTCTTCCAGGTACTGGGTGGTGAGGAAGATGGTCATGCCCAGTGCTTGGTTCAACCGACGCACCTCGTCCCAAACACTCATTCGGCTCACGGGATCCAGCCCGGTGGTGGGCTCGTCGAGGAAGAGGATTTCCGGGTTGTGGACGAGCGCAGCTACCAGGTCGAGCCGGC
>JANXNS010000225.1 GCA_025353965.1 Aquihabitans sp. | reverse complement strand
GGCGCCATCGTCAGCCAGAACCGGCAGCGCCGCTTTGCAGGTGAGAAAATGGGCCCGAAGGTTCACGTCGAAGACAGGTCCACGGCTTCATGGACCATGGCCCCGCAGGCGGCCGGGTCCGACACGTCGGCCTTGATGTCGATGTCGGCGCAAGCCACGGTTGCCCCTTCTCGGGCCGCGGCTACGGCGATGGCCCGACCGTTACCGGGGGGCGCATCGGGGTCTTCGTTGGGCCGGGTGCCGGCGCCGACAATCAGGATCTTGCGGCCAGCCAGCCGCCCCGCGGTGATGCTCATGATGGCAACCCCTCAAAGCCGGCCTCGAGTCGAACGCCGAGGGAATTCAATGTAAATGCCACCAAGTGATAGTGCCCGACCACCATGCAGATTTCGATCAATTGTTGTTCGTTATAGATCTGGGCCAGGGCTGCCCACGTCACATCGGTGAGTACGGAGGAGCGGTGGAGTTCGTCGGCCGCCCGGACAAGCAGGCCATCTTGCGATGCCGAACTGTCGGCCAGGGGGAGGGCCAGATCGTTCATTTCGGCGTCGGTCAGGCCCGCCGAACGACCGATGGCGAGGTGATGGCCCCATTCGTAGTCAGCACCGGTATTGGCCGCGGTGCGCAGGATCAGAATCTCCCGGTCTCGTGCCGGCAGCGTCCCGCCCGCCAGCAGCATGCCGCCGAACGCGGACCATCGCTTCAGTAGCCGGGGGTGGCGGGCCAGCGTGGTGAAGATATTGAAATCATCGGCGTCGGGGTCGAAGCGGAGGCTGTGCAGGAGGTCCTCCGTGCGCTCGTCACGTTCGTCGGCGGGGAGCGGGAGAATGCGTGGGGTGTCCGTCACGCCCTCACCTTGGCCTAATCCGGCGGCGCTTGCTGGGCCGTTGACCCGGGCGACCACGGTTTCACCGCTGAAACGAGGCGCGCCTAAGTTGACGCCATGCCCGAGCACCCCATTCGCGAGCGCCTCGCAGACCTGCACGCCCGCAAGGAAGAGGCCCGCAACCCGGGTTCAGAGCGCTCGGTGAAGCGCCAACACGACCGCGGAAAGATGCTGGCCCGCGAGCGCATCGAATACCTGTTGGATGACGGCTCGTTCCGTGAGTTCGACATGTTGGCCCGGCACCGCAATCCCGATATCGAAGAGCGGCCGTACACCGATGGTGTGATCACGGGTTGGGGAACGGTTGAGGGGCGGAAAATCTTCATCTTCTCCCAAGACTTCACGCTGTTCGGTGGGGCGCTGGGTGAAGTGTTTGCCGAGAAGACCCACAAGCTCATGGATATGGCGCTCAAGGTTGGGGCCCCAGTGGTTGGGCTCAACGACGGCGCTGGCGCTCGCATTCAAGAAGGTCCCGTCAGCCTCGCTTCGTATGGCGGCATCTTCTACCGCAACGTGAAATCGTCCGGCGTGGTTCCACAGATCAGCGTGATTATGGGACCGTGCGCTGGCGGCGCGGTGTATAGCCCGGCCATGACGGACTTCGTCTTTATGGTGGAAGACACGTCCTACATGTTCATCACCGGCCCCGATGTCGTGAAGACGGTGACCGGAGAAGATGTCACCCAGCAGGAATTGGGTGGTGCCCAAACGCACGCTTCCAAGTCCGGCATTGCCGCCTTTACTGCGCCCGATGACAGGGCCTGCCTGGACGACGTTCGCTTTCTCCTGTCGTTCCTGCCGTCGAACAACCTGGAAACGGCGCCAGACCTGGAGACGGCCGATCCGCCCGACCGCCTCTGCCCCGAGCTGATCGACCTCATCCCCGACAGCTCGAACGTGCCCTATGACATGCGCACGGTGATCGAGACGGTCGCCGACGACAACGAGTTCTTCGAGTACTTCTCCAAGTGGGCCACCAACATTGTGTGCGGCTTCGTGCGCCTCGGCGGGCGCTCGGTAGGCGTGGTCGGGAATCAGCCCGCCGCCTATGCCGGGGTGTTGGACATTGAGGCTTCCGAGAAGGCGGCCCGCTTCGTCCGCACCTGCGATTCGTTCAATATTCCGATCGTTACCTTCGTGGATGTTCCCGGTTTCTTGCCCGGTATTGATCAGGAATACAACGGCATCATTCGCCACGGCGCCAAGCTCTTGTACGCCTACTGCGAAGCAACGGTGCCCCGCATCCAGATCATTACCCGCAAGGCCTATGGCGGTGCCTACGTGGTGATGGACTCCAAGTCCATTGGGTCGGATCTGGCTTACGCCTGGCCCTCGGCCGAGCTCGCGGTGATGGGTGCATCGGGGGCCGTCGAGATTTTGAACCGGCCAGAAATCGCCGCCGCCGAAGACAAAGAAGCCAAGAAGGCTGAGCTGGTCGACGCCTATGCCGAGAAGTGGCTGAACCCGTACATCGCCGCCGAACGGGGTTATGTCGACGACGTGATTGACCCGGCCGACACCCGCCGGATGTTGATCGACGGCCTCGACATGCTCGAATCCAAGAAGGAGGAACTCCCGCCCCGCAAGCACGGCAATATGCCGCTGTGAGCTGAGCTCGAGTCGAACCTTTATGGCTGAGTTCCGCATAACTCCCGATCCATCGGAAGAAGAAGTGGCGGCCATCGTGGCCGCGGTAGAGGGGGCATGGCCCCGCGCCAGCGCCCCCGTTGCCGCCGACGGCACTCCCCGCTGGCGTTGGTCCGGCCGTTGGTGGTCCCGCCCAATCCCCCAGCGTCGCAACCGGCCCTGGTAGCTCAGCGACCAAGCGGTCCGCCACTGCTTCCACGTCAACGGTTGCGGCCGGAGGCGCTCCGCGATTCCCCGAAGCGCTGGCCCACGGCAAGAAAACGTTCACGTCGACGTCGTGGGTAAACCGCGGTTCGCATCCGCGAGTTCGATCATCGTGACGAACAACGAGGCGCGCTCCCCGGCACTGGTGGACGCGTCGACCGTGGGGTCCTCATCGTCCGGATCACCCGGGAGGCGCGGCGGAACATCTTCATCGGGGGACCGGCCGGCCTTGGGGAGCGGCGCGCTGATCCGGCGGGGGCCGCCATCGGCCACCAGTTCGTAGCCGCAGGCCACCAGGATGCGATTGGCGATGTCGAGGCTGGGCGTGCGCCGGTCGTTCTCATAGGCCGACAGATTCGGCTGGCTGATCCCCACGATTTCCGACAGCTGGGCCTGGGTCATGCCGCGAGAGGTGCGGACTTGGCGGAGGAATGAGCCGTACATATGCGAAAGTATATAGTTGCAATTGCATATGTCCATCGCAGAGTAGGATCAGTTTGTGACTGAGGCCGAGCTGACCACGGTGGGTGCCCGCGCCGCGGTGGTGCATCACGGCCATGAGGTGCGCCGCCACGTTGATCTCACGCCCGAAACCGACTACGAGCTGGACGGGTTCTCGTTTCGCACCCTGCCCGAGCCGGGCGAGTTGTTGGCCACCTTCGCCACCGTGAACGACGTGCATTTTGGCGAGGAAATCTGCGGGGTAATCGAGGGCTCGGACGTCGGCCCCACCTTCCGTTCTGGCCCGGGTGAGGCGCCGTACCCCGAGGTTATGAACCGGGCGGCTGTGGCCGAGATGGTGGCCCTTGACCCCGACGCAGTGGTGGTCAAGGGCGATCTCACCGCCAACGGCACGAGCGAGGAGTACGCCGCATTTCGGGCCGTCTACGAGCCCGCCTTCGGGTCCAAGCTCACGGTCCTTCGCGGCAATCATGAGTCCTATAACCGGGCGCTGTTCGCCAAGGAGACCATGCAGGAAGTCTTCCTCCCGGGGGTGATTTTGGCCGTCTTGGACACGTCGATCGACGGAGTGGTTGCGGGCACCGTGACCGCCGACCAGTTGGATTGGATCGACGAATTGGGCGCCCGGGCGGACCGGCCGGTGCTGCTGTTCGGCCACCACCATCTCGGTGATCGGAACTCCGAGGAGAAGGCGGACCGGACCTTTGGCATCGACGTGGACGCGTCCGATGCATTGCTCGAGGTGGTGGCCCGCCGCCCCAGAATTCGCGGCTATTTCGCCGGCCACACTCATCGAAACCGGGTGCGCCGCTTTGCGCCGACCGGAGATGTTCCCTGGGTAGAAGTTGCCTGCGTCAAGGACTATCCGGGGGCCTGGGCGCAGTACCAGGTCCACGAGGGGGGCATCGTCCAAGTTTTGCACCGGATCTCCAGCCCCGAAGCCCTGGCATGGACCGAGCAGACTCGTCACATGTACGGCGGCCTCTACCGCGACTACGCGTTCGGCCATCTGCAGGACCGCTGCTTCGTGATCCCCGTCAATGCCGCAGCCGGGCACCTCACCGGCTGAACTGTCGGGGCCAGGGTTGTCCCCTTGGCCCTCCCGCCTTTCACCCAGGAGCCTCGCCGTGGCCGATCACCTCTTCGATTACCACGAGACCAGCGCTGCGTTCCGTTACGCCAGCACCTGGTACCGGTCCTTGGTCGGAGCGGTCGATGACCACCGTTGGGACCAGGCCGCGCTGGGCGAGTGGTCGGTCCGAGAGCTCGTGGCCCACACCACTCGGGCCTACAAGACCATCGTGGAATACCTCGATGGCGACCCCAAGGATGAGACCGAGATCTACTCGGCGGCCGGCTATTTCCGGATTGTGCTAGCCGAGCAGACACCGCACGTCCACATCTCGGCCCGGGCCAAGCGGGAAGCTATCGGTGCGGCCGACCCCGTCGCCCTGGTGGACGAGTGGGCGGCCAAGGCCGAACAACTCGTGGCTGACACGCCGGGCGAGGCAACGGTCCACACCTTCGTGGGTGAAATGCAGCTGGACCAGTACTTGGCCACCCGTGTGGTCGAATTGGTGGTCCACGGGTTGGACCTGGCCGCCGCAATCGACTTGCCCACGCCTGCCCCCGCTGCGTCGTCCCGCGTTGCCCTGGAGGTCCTGCTGGACTTGGGCCGCGCAGAGGACCTGTCGGCCATCTTGTGCCTGCTCACCGGGCGCGCGGCGTCGCTGCCCCTCAAGCACGTCCTGGATTGACCGCTCGCCCGTGACCAACGAACCGCTGCCTCCCGCCCCCCGCCCCACTGCCGCCGATGGCCCCCTGCACGACCTCCAGGTGATCGACATTTCGACCGTCGTCGCTGGTCCCGGCTGTGCCCGCTATCTGGCGGATTTCGGGGCCGACGTCATCAAGGTCGAACGCCCCGGAGCCGGCGACACCACCCGGTCGATGGGCTGGGTGGACCCCGCCGACGACGTCACGCTGTGGTGGAAACTGATCGGCCGAAACAAGCGCACGGTGGTGCTGGATCTCAAGGCCCCAGCGGATCTCGCCGTGCTCCGCCAGTTGCTCACCACCGCCGACGTGCTGGTGGAAAATTTCCGGCCCGGCACCCTGGAACGGTTGGGCCTGGCACCAGACGACCTCATCGCCGCCAATCCCCGCTTGGTCATCACCCGGGTAAGTGGCTTCGGCCAGGACGGCCCGTACGCCGACCGCCCGGGGTTCGCCACCTTGGCTGAGGCCATGTCCGGCTTTGCGGCCATCAACGGTGAACCCGACGGCGCGCCGCTCCTCCCGCCGATCGCCCTCACCGACGAGGTCACCGCCTTGGTCGCCGCGTTCGCCACCATGGTCGCCCTGCACTCCGGGGTCGGCCAGGTGGTCGACGTCAACCTGTTGGAGTCGCTGTTCCAACTCATGGGTCCGCTCATGAGCCTTTGGGAAACCCGGGGCGAGCTCCAACCCCGGCTCGGCTCAGGCATTCCGTACTCCGTCCCCCGCGGGACCTACCGCTGCGCCGACGGTGCGTGGGTGGCCATTTCCACCAGCGCGGAGAGTGTCGCCCTGCGAGTCATGGCCCTCATCGGCCTCGGTGACGACGACCGGTTCGCCGGTTTCCCCGGGCGCATCGAACATCGAGAGGAGATCGATGCCCGCATGGCCCAATGGTGCGCGGCGCGCCCGCTGGCCGGGGTGCTGGCCACCTTCGAGGCCGCCCAAGCAGCCGCGGCCCCGGTGTACACGATGGACCAGTTGGCGGCCGACCCTCACGCGGTTGCCCGCGGCATCGTCGTGGACGTAGGCGGCACCAAAATGCAAGGCCTGGTCGCCCGCCTGAGCAAGACCCCAGGCAAGCTCCGCTGGCCCGGTCGCCCCCAAGGAGCCGACACCGCCCAAGTCCGAGCCGACCTCGCCGACCCACCTCGCCCCAAACCCCCGAAGTTGTCGTAGTTAGGACGAAATCCACTGCTTAAGTACGACAACTTCAGTCAATTGCTGAAGTCGTTGGCTCCGGATCGGAGCTTTTTTAGGATTCGGTGGAGGTCCTGTTGGTCTCGATTGTTGAGCTCGGCTACGCCTATCGAGGCTTTCACCACCGCCGCGGTTGCTTCGTCGATGATGGCGCGCCCCTCTGCGGTCAGCGCGGCCAGGGTGGTACGGCGGTCGGTGGGGTGAGCGACGCGGCGGAGGTAGCCCTGCTGCTCCAGGCGGTCCACCAAGTTGGTGACGCTGGCCTGGTGGAGCATGAGCCGGTCACCCATTTTGCCGAGGGGCAGCGTGCCTTCTCGGGAGAAGGTGAGCAGGACGAGGACCTCGTAGCGGGCGAAGGTGAGCGACCACGGCTTGAGTGCGTCGTCGACCCGGGCCAGCACGATTTGTTGGGCCCGCATGATCGACGTGGCCGCTTGCATAGCGGCGCTACCGGACCAGCGCTGGTCCCATTGGCGGCCGGCTTCCTCGATGGGGTCGAACGGGAGCGGGCGAACCATGCGGTCAGGATAGTCGCTTAGCCATCAGAAGGTCGGTAGACAGATAGTTGGAAGTCCAAGTAATATCGGGAGCGTGACCAACGAACTCCATCACCCCGTCCATCCCGTTCGGTTTGTCACGGCCGCGAGTCTGTTCGACGGGCATGACGCGTCGATCAACATCATGCGGCGGATCCTGCAGTCCCAAGGGGTGGAGGTGATTCACCTCGGCCACAACCGCTCGGTCGATGAAGTGGTCACGGCTGCGGTCCAGGAGGACGTGCAGGGCGTGGCCGTCAGCTCCTATCAGGGTGGCCATGTGGAGTACTTCAAGTACCTGGTGGACCTGCTGCGCGAACGGGGCGCCGGCCATGTGAAGGTCTTCGGCGGTGGTGGTGGGGTGATCATCAAGGCGGAGATTGACGAGCTTCAGGTCTACGGGGTGAGCCGCATTTTCTCGCCCCACGACGGCCAAACCATGGGCTTGCCCGGGATGATCAACTCACTGGTGACCGCAGCAGACGTGGACCTTGCGGCCAGCCCGCCGGCCAGTATGGATGGGCTTTACACCGGCGATAGTGCGACGTTGGCCCGGGTCATCACCGTGATCGAAGCCGGTCGTTTGCCGGCGGCCCAGCTCACCGAGATCCGGGCCGCGGCCGGGCTCCGAACCGTGCCGGTGCTGGGCATCACCGGAACCGGAGGGTCCGGGAAATCGTCGCTCACTGATGAGCTGGTTCGCCGTTTCCGGCTCGATCACGAGGACAAGTTGAAGATCGCTGTGATCGCCGTCGACCCAACCCGGCGCAAAGGTGGTGGCGCGCTTCTTGGCGATCGCATTCGCATGAATGCCATTGACCCGGGCTGTGTCTATTTCCGGTCACTCGCCACCCGCACGGCCGGAACGGTGGTGCCCGATGGGACCGACGACATCGTCGCTGCCACCAAAGCTTGGGGCGCGGATTTGGTCATCATCGAGACGCCCGGCATCGGCCAGGGCGATGCCGCCATTGTCGATCATGTGGACCTTTCCCTCTATGTGATGACCCCAGAATTTGGTGCTGCCAGTCAGCTCGAAAAGATCGACATGCTGGATTTTGCCGACGTCGTAGCCATCAACAAATTCGACCGACGCGGGGGCGAAGACGCCCTGCGAGATGTGCGCCGCCAGATGGTCCGCAATACCGAACAATTCCACACGGATCCAGGCGAAATGCCGGTCTATGGCACGGTCGCCTCCCGCTTCAATGACGACGGGGTCACGGGCCTCTATCAGGAGGTTCGGCAGCGGTTGTTGGCTGTGGGCTTGCCGGGCCCGGCGGGTGGCGGGTCGCTGGCCCGTGTCGACACCAAGGTGTCGTCCGCCGACACCGCCATCGTGCCCCCGGCCAAAGCCCGCTACTTGGCCGACGTGGCCGAGGCGGTCCGTCACCACCACGCCACCGTGGCCGAGCAGTCAGCGGTGGCCCGCCAGCTCCAGCAGGTCCGAGCGGTGCGCGAGCTCGTGGATGCCGCGGGGGGCGATGGCGAGGCGGCCAAGCTGTCGGAGCTGGAGGCCAAAGCCGACCACCGTCTCAACGCCGAGGCGCGGGCCCTGCTCGGCGGCTGGCCCGCCACGGTTGTGGCCTATTCCGGCGACGAGCAGCTCACCAAAGAATCTCTCTCGGGCTCAAAGATCCCCCGGGTGGCGTTGCCCCGCTTCACCGATCACGGCGAACTCCTGCGGTTCCTGATGGAGGAAAACCTTCCTGGGCGGTTCCCCTTTACCGCCGGAGTGTTCCCGTTCAAGCGTGATGGTGAGCGACCGGCGCGGATGTTTGCCGGCGAAGGCGATGCGTTCCGCACCAATACGCGCTTCCACCTGCTGTCCGAAGGCCAGCCCGCCACTCGCCTCTCCACCGCGTTCGATTCGGTGACGCTCTATGGCTTTGACCCCGATCGTCGTCCTGACATTTATGGCAAGGTCGGCAACGCCGGGGTCTCCATTGCCACCCTCGACGACATGAAGGTGCTGTTCGCCGGGTTCGATCTCTGTGAGCCGTCGACCTCGGTATCCATGACCATCAACGGTCCGGCGCCGACGATCTTGGCCATGTTCTTGAACGCGGCGGTCGACCAGCGCTTGGAAGCGTTCGCCTCGGAGCAGGAAGGTCGGGAGCCATCGGAGGGCGAAGCGGCCGAGATCCGAGCCTGGGTGCTGGCCAATGTGAGAGGCACGGTCCAGGCCGACATTCTGAAAGAAGATCAGGGCCAAAACACCTGCATCTTCTCCACCGAATTTGCGCTCGGGATGATGGCCGATGTGGCCGAGTACTTCGTGGCCCACGAGGTCCGAAACTTCTACTCGGTTTCTATCTCCGGCTATCACATTGCCGAAGCGGGCGCCAACCCGTTGAGCCAACTGGCCTTCACCTTGGCCAACGGCCTCACCTATGTCGAGGCGTATCTGGCTCGGGGAATGGCCATTGATGACTTTGCTCCGAACCTGTCGTTCTTCTTCTCCAATGGCATGGACCCCGAGTACACCGTGATTGGTCGGGTTGCCCGGCGCATTTGGGCGGTGGCCATGCGGGATCGTTACGGCGCCAACGAGCGAAGCCAAAAGCTGAAATATCACGTGCAGACGTCGGGGCGTTCGCTGCATGCCCAGGAGATGAGCTTCAACGACATTCGCACCACCCTGCAGGCCCTCATTGCCATCTATGACAACTGCAACAGCCTCCACACCAATGCCTATGACGAGGCGGTCACTACCCCGACGGCGGAGTCTGTCCGACGGGCCCTGGCCATTCAGTTGGTGATCAACGAAGAGTGGGGGCTGGCCATGAATGAGAACCCCAATCAGGGCTCGTTCATCATCGACGAGCTCACGGACTTGGTGGAAGCAGCGGTGCTCGAAGAATTCGATCGGCTGGCCGATCGGGGCGGCGTGCTCGGGGCCATGGAGACCGGGTATCAGCGAGGCCGAATCCAAGATGAGTCGCTGCTCTACGAGACTCGGAAGCACGAAGGAACGCTGCCCATCATTGGGGTGAATACGTTCCTGGCGCCCGACGGCGAAGGCGACGATGAGGCCCACGTGGAGATCGAGTTGGCCCGCTCCACCGACGCCGAGAAGCAGTCGCAGCTCAGCCGTCTAGCGGACTTCCAGGACCGCAATGGCGCCGATCGCCCGGCGGCGTTGGAACGGCTCCGTCAGGCCGCGTTTGCGGGCGAGAACCTGTTCGATGTGTTGATGGATGCCGTTCGCTGCTGCTCGCTCGGTGAGATCACCCACACCCTGTTCGAGGTCGGCGGCCGTTACCGGCGCAATGTCTGACGGGTCGGGCCGGTACCTTTTCCGGTCATGGCTGACGATGCGCTGAACGAGTTGGGCTTTTATGTGCTGGCGGGAGGCCCGACGTCGCCCAAGCCCCTGCTCGGGGAGGTGCGGGACGCCGAGCAGATCGGGCTGGGCTCTGGCTTCGTGTCCGAGCGCTACAACGTGAAGGAAGCGGCCACGCTGTCCGGCGCGGTCGGTGCGGTCACCGCCAAGCTCGGCGTGGCCACCGCGGCCACCAACCACAACTCCCGTCACCCACTGGTGACGGCGTCGTTTGCTACCACCATGCACCGCCTGACTGATGGCCGGTTCACCCTCGGTTTGGGCCGGGGTATCGCCCCGCTTCAGGCCGCGTATGGGCTCCCACCTATCACCACGGCCCAGCTCGAAGATATGGCGGGCATCCTGCGTCGGTTGTGGAAGGGGGAGGCGATCTTCGACCACAACGGCCCGGCCGGTCACTGGCCCGTCCTCCACCTCGACAATGCGTTCGACGAAGACATCCCGCTGTTGCTGGTGGCCTTCGGCCCGCAGACCCTTGCCCTGGCCGGGCGGGCTTACGACTCCGTCGTGCTCCACACGTTCTTCACCGACGAAACCACCGCCAACGCGGTCACCGCAGTGCGTCGGGCGGCGGAGGAGGCCGGTCGGGACCCGGCGTCGGTGCGAATTTGGTCGTGCTTTGCCACCGTGCCTGACCCGGTCGACGAAACCGACCTGCTGAAACGAACGGTCGGCCGCCTGGCCACGTACCTCCAGGGTTACGGAGATCTCCTGGTGAAGACGAACCGCTGGGACCCCGAAGCATTGGCCCGTTTCCGAGCTGACCCCGTGGTGTCCACCGTCCCCGGCGCGATCGACACGGTGGCGGATCATGCCCAGCTGGCGCACATCGCTGGTCTGTTGCCCAAGGAATGGCTGGCATCAGCGGCCATTGGTTCCCCGGAAGCGTGTGCCACTGCCGCCCGGGCGCAGTTCGATCTTGGGGTCGACGGGGTGATCCTGCACGGGTCCACCCCCGCACAACTGGCACCGGTGGTAGAGGCCTACCGCACGCTGCCGCGTCCTGCTGGTGCCGAACGTTGGCCGGCCAATCCAGGGGCGATCAGCTCGACCTCGAAGCCGTCTGAGTCTTCGAGATAGGCCACCGTGAGCTCGGCCGAGAGTGGATGGCGGGGTTCGCCGCCGAGTTGTTTCCAGCCATGCTCGCTGCAGGCACCCAACAGCTCACTGACGGCGGCCGGGCTGGCGACGTGGAAGGCGACGTGGTTCATTCCAGGGCGCAGGCGGGAATGCAACATGCCCGGGACCATGTCTGGCGAGGCCTCGATCACGATGCCGGTTGTGCCCTGCCGCCAAACGCAGCCATGGTCCCAGCGTCGCGCCAGTTCATAGCCAAGCTCGCCGAGGAGCCACCCCCAGGACCCTTCGGCCCGTTCAAGATCGGGTACCCAGAGCTGGAGATGGTGAATCGACACATCGGAACCCTACGAGCCGTCGCCGCAAAGATAGCTTCGGCCGGTCCGATGATGAGGAGAATGCCTTGCACGCCATTGGGATCGACATTGGGTCGACGAATGTGAAGGCGGTGCTGGTCGACGATGCGGGTCGATCGGTCGCCACTGCGTCGCGTGGGCTTCGGTGGGTTCGCGATGGTCAGGTGGCCGAGCTCGATGCTGCCGCGCTGTGGACCGCGGTGCTCGACGCGCGGGCCGCCCTGGGCCAGGGCGTGAACCCTGGGGCATGGAAGTCCGTTGGGGCCATCGGCCTGTGCGGTCAGTACTCGTCGATCGTGCCCGTTGGAGCAGACCTGGACCCGCTGGCGCCCATGCGCCTGTATCTGGACACGCGGGGTACCTCCCATTGTCGGGCCATTCTCGAGCGTCATCCAGATTCATTGTTCACCTGGATCGACCGGCACCCGATCCCGCCCATGGGCGGCGGGATGGCGCTCGGCCATCTCCTTGCCTTCCAGTTCGATCAGCCAGAGATCCATGCCGCCACTAGGGCCTACCTGGAGCCCGTCGACTACGTCTCTTCTCGGCTCACCGGCCGAGTGACGGCGACCCAGGGTTCCATGTTCGCCAGCCAGCTGGTGGACAACCGGTCCCTAGGCCAGCTCACCTACGACGCAGAACTGGTTGCGCTTGCCGGTGTCGACCCGACCCGCCTGCCCCCGTTGGTTGCGCCCGATACCGCTGTCGGGCCGCTCCTGGCCAGCGTGGTCGAGGCCACTGGCCTCCCCGATCAGGTGCTGGTGGTGGCCGGGATGACCGACAGCCATGCTGCCGCGTTGGCCACGGGTGCGGCCACGCCCGAGCGGGTGGGGCTGGCCATTGGCACGACCGCGGTGGTCCTCGACACCACCGATCACCTTCACGTGGACCTCGACCACGAGGTGTTGGCCATGCCGGGCATCCGCCCCGGCGAATACCTCGTGTGGGCGGAGAACGGTCTGGCCGGTCGCGTGGTGGAGCATGTGCTCGAGCGGTTCGTTCATGCGTCGGACCCGTTGGGCGACCACACCGCGGCGGACCCGTTTCAAGGCTTCGACGCCGCCATTGCCAGCTCGCCTCCGGGCGCTCGGGGCGTGCGATTTCTGCCGTGGCTGGCTGGGTCCATGGCCCCGCAGGCCGACGGCACGGTTCGCGGTGGGTTTGTCGGCGTCTCGCTCGATACCGAGCGGGTGGACCTGGTGCGTGCCGCGGTGGAAGGGGTGGCCCACAACCTGCGATGGTTGCTCGGCCCGGTGGAGGGCTTCAGCGGAAGCGTGGCCACCGAGGTGGTGTTGGCCGGCGGCGCCGCTCGCTCGCCGGGGTGGTGCCAGATCCTGGCCGACGTGCTCGCTCGGCCCCTCCGTACGCTGGCCGACCCGGGCCACGCTGGTTCCCGAGCCGCGGCGGCCTGGGCGGCCGGAGCGGTCGCGTGCGTGGAGCCCAACCTGGAGCCCGCCTGGGCCGAGCGCTACCAACCGGACCCAGCAACCAAGCCCGTACACGATGCCGCCCACGCCCAGTTCACTGCCGCCTTCGATGCGCTCCGCCCCCTACGACTTGGTTCGCGCTAGTCGGCCTCGCCAGTAGCGCCCGTCCAGGAACCGCAGCGCTCGGATGTGGCGGACTTCCAACAGGAACAGGCTGGCGCCAGTGGCGAACGTGGCCAGCATGAGTTGGCCCTGGCCACTCGCCGCGCCAACCGCGGCCGCTAAGTAGATGGTGGCGGCGGTGGTGACCCCGCGCACCATGCTCATGTTGTCGGCGCCGCCGGGGCTGGCCGCGGCGTCCACGGGGGGAGGATCGTCGGCATTGGGCGCACCCATACCGGCTCCTGCGTGGATGATCACCCCGGCGCCAATGAAGCCGATGCCGGTGACCACGCCCGCCAAGGCGTTGGGGGCGTGGTTGAGCGCGAGATAACCAATGACAGCCGACCCCAGGCCGACGAGCGAGAAGGTCCGGTCACCGGCAGCAGACCCGCGCAGTTCGCGCTCGAAACCAATCGACCACGTGAGCACCAAGGCCACCGCCAGGTGGACGACCATCTCCATGACGCGACGCTACCGGGCCAACTGGGCTAGCTGACGATAGGCCGGGGCCAATCGTCGGGGCGGAGTGCGGCTTCGGTGCCCCCGTCCATCACGATGAATGACCCGACAAAGAACGCTGCTTCCGGCGACAACAGGTACGCCAGCAGGCCCGCAACTTCGTCGGCCCGGCCTGCTCGCCCGGTGGGCATGGGGTAGATCCGGCCGAGCGACGAAATGAAGTCGAACTGGCCCTCGGTCAGGGGTGTATCGATGAATCCGGGTGCGATCGCGTTGAGCCGGATGCCCGCGCCGATCCAGTCGGCTTGGGTGGCGTGGTGCCGAACCCAGCGGCCGAGCGCCAGCTTCGATGCGCCGTACGCGCCGATACCGTCGGGGCCAGCCATGGCCCGGGCCGCGGCTTCATCACCGGTCAGGCAACTCTCCGCCACCTCAACTGGCAACCCGGGTTGGGTGGTGGTGGAGTTGGAACTGATCACCACAACGCTTGGAGCGGTGCCGTGTTCCAGCAGCGGTCGGAGGCCCTCCAAGGCGGCGATGGCGCCGAAGTAGTTGATCGACACGACGGCCGCTCCGTCGTCCCCGGTGATCCCGGCGCCCACGACAAGCCCGTCCAGGGTTCCGCCGGACTGATGAGTGACCTCGCTCACCATGGTGCTTCGGCCCGCGCCGGTGGAAAGGTCCGCCAACACGTCGGCATCGCGAACGTCAACCCCGATCACTCGGTGCCCGGCCGCGGTGAGCCGGTCCGAGGTGGCCTGCCCGATCCCGCCTGCAGATCCGGTGATGGCGATGGTGGCCATGGAGAGTGCTCCTTGGTGAGCGTTAGATGATGCTGGCGACGATGGCTTCTATGACGGACGGGCCGGTGGTGGCCAGCGCCGCTTGGAACTGGGCGACGAACTCCTCGGCGGTGGTGGCCCGGGTGGCGGGCACGCCCATGCCGGTGGCGAGGGCAACGAAGTCGAGGTCCGGTCGCGTGAGATCCAACATTTCCTTGGCTTTCACGCCCACGTTGGTTGCCCCCACCCGTTGTAATTCCATGTTGAGCACGGCATACGACGAGTTATTGAACAAGATGGTGATCACGTTCAGCTGTTCGCGGGCCATGGTCCACCAGGCCTGCATCGTGTACATCGCTGACCCGTCAGATTCCAGGGCTATGACCTGTCGATCTGGGCAGGCAACGGCGGCACCGAGCGCCGCGGGCAGGCCTTGGCCGATGGCCCCACCAGTGAGCGTGAGCCAGTCGTGGGCCGGGGCACCGGCAGTGAAGCCTGCGGCGAACAGGCCTGACGTGTTGCCTTCGTCGGACACAATCGTGCCCTCCGGCATAAGCGCACCGAGGGCGCTACACACGCCCTCCGCGGTGAGGGGGCCGGTGGGCAGGTCGGGCCGCCCGGGTGCCTGGATCGTCGCGGCATCGGCGGGCGCGTCCACCGCACTGGCCAACGCGGCCAAGGCGCCGGCCACGTCGTCGCTGGTGCCCGCCAGTACGTGGACGGTGCAGCCTTCGGGCACGAGATCGCTGGCCTTGCCCGGGTAGGCGAAGAACGACACGGGTGGCTTGGTGTCCACCACGATCAGGTGCTTCAGCCCGTCCAGCTGCATGGCTGCGAACTCAGCCAGGTAGGCCAGTCGGTCTACCGGCACGCGCCCGGCGCCGCGTTCGATGCGTGACGGGAAGGTCTCCGCAATGAGCTTGCTGCCGGTGGTGTTCACGATTCGGCTGGCGTCGACCAACGCGTCGGCGCGGCACGCCCGGCCCCCGATGAAGAGCGCGGCATGCTCGTCGCCCAGGAGCACCGCTGCGAGTTGGGCGATCACTGCGGGGTCCACCGTGTTGGGTGTGGCCGCAGCGTTGGGGGTGACCGGTTCGGCCCCCTCAGTCCAGCTGACATCGGCGGGGAGGATGAGCGTGGCCACCTGCGCGGGTGGGCCGGATGCCACGGCAACCGCTTCGGCCGTGTCGCGGGCTAGGTCGGCTGTGGAGGTGGACGTGCGAATCCAAGACGAGACGTTGCGGGCAACGGTCTCGATGTCGGACTCCAATTGGGCGTCGAATTGCTTGTGGTAGGTGGCGTGGTCTCCCACGATGTTCACCACGGGGGTGTGGCCCTTGCGGGCATTGTGAAGGTTGGCCAGGCCATTGCCCAGGCCGGGGCCCAAGTGCAGCAGGGTGGCGGCGGGCCTGTCGGCCATCCGGGCGTACCCGTCGGCGGCGCCGGTAGCCACTCCTTCGAAGAGGGCCAGAACACCGTGCATTTCGGGCACGTCATCCAGGGCGGCCACGAAGTGCATTTCCGACGTGCCCGGGTTCATGAAACACACGTCGACCCCAGCGTCCACCAGGGTCCGAATCAGTGCTTGGGCGCCATTCATGGAAGGTCTCCTGTAGAAGCTTTTTCGTCGAAAATCACACCGGGGTTCAGGATGCCCGCAGGGTCGAAGGCAGTTTTGATGCGGCGCATGAGCTCGATCTTGGCGGGGTCCTCTAGGGCGGCTAAGTAAGCCTTTTTCTCGGTGCCGATGCCGTGTTCGCCGGACACCGCGCCGCCGAGGTGTGCACCGGCTTGCAAGATGTCGCCCACCAACGTCTTGCGGGTGGCAAGGTCCGGCTGGAACACGGAGAGGTGCACGTTGCCATCTCCGGCGTGGCCGCAGCCGACGACAAGCGAGCCAGTGGCCCCGGCGAGTTCCTGCACCGCGGCCAGGTACTGCGGCATGGCGGCTCGGGGCACGACCATGTCCACGATGTCGTCGGCGCCGAGTGCTTTGGCGGTCCAGAAGGCTTTCTCGCGGGCGTCGATGAGCGCCGCGCCAGCACTAGACGGCAGGACGTAGAGATCCAAGGCGCCGAGCCCGGTGACCAGTTCGCCCAACTCGGCCGTGTCTTCCTCGACCCGTTCGTGGCTGCGGTTTTCTAACACGACCACCAGGTAGGCGAGGGCCGCGTCCTTCACGTCCTGGGGGACGCCAAGTTCCAAGCCCGCTCCGGCGGTGATGGCGCCCATGGTGATGAAGTCGATGTATTCGAGGATCGTGGGCTGCAGCCCGGCACCCACGATGCGTGGGATCGCCCCGGCCACTTCTTCCAACGTGGGGAACGGGACGAGCACCGTGGCGCCGTGCGTGAGGCGCGGGTGGAGCCGGAGGATGGCCTCGGTGGCCAACGCAAGGGTGCCCTCGGAACCGATGATGAGCTGGGTGAGGTCGTAGCCCGAAGTGGCCTTCACGAACTTGCCACCGGTGTGCAGGGTTTCTCCGGTTCCGAGCACGGCGGTGAGGCCGAGCACCTGGTGACGGGTCACGCCGTAGCGCACGGCCCGCATGCCGCCGGCGTTGGTGGCCACGTTGCCGCCCAGGCTGGCGGAACTCTCCCCCGGGAAGACCGGATAGATCAGGCCGACCGCGGCGGTTGCTTCGTCCAGCTCGGCGAGCGTGACGCCGGGTTGCACCACGGCCACGTGGTTATCGGTGTCGATTTCCAGTATCTGATTCATGCGCTCGAACGAGACGAGGATGCCGTCGGGCTGGGGGATGCATGCCCCCGAGAGGCCGGTGCCGGCGCCCCGAGCGGTGACCGGCACCCCGCTGGCGGTGGCCCACGCCACGATGGCGGCCACCTCCGCGGTGTTGGCCGGGCGGACCAACGCGAGCGGCCGGTGGGCAGTGGCGGTGAGCGCTTCGTCCCGGGTGTAGTCGTCGCCGATGGCATCGCCGGTGAGTACGTGCTCGGCGCCGACGATGGCGGCGAGTTTTGGGTGCATCTCGCCCAGCATGTCACGGGTTCGTCGAACATGTCGGGGGAGGAGCCCTAGTCTGACGACCCGTCAGATATCCAGCGCATCCGGAGTGCCGCCATGATCCTCGACCGTTTCCTCATCACCGACCAGGTGGCCATTGTGACCGGGGCCGGCCGCGGTATCGGTGCTGCCACCGCGATTGCCTTGGCTGAAGCCGGGGCCGATGTCGTCCTCGCATCGCGGACCGAATCGCAGCTGCTGGAGGTGGCCAAGCAGGTGGAAGCCACTGGCCGTCGGGCGCTCGTAGTGGCCGCGGACCTCAGCGACTTGGACGCAGTGGCCGCCCTGGCCCCCGCCGCAGTTGAGGCGTTCGGCCGGCTCGACATCGTGGTGGACAACCTGGGCGGCACCATGCCCCGGCCGTTCGAGCACACGTCCCCCCGGTTTCTGGCCGAGGCGTTCTCGTTCAATGTGGTCACCGCCCACGCCCTCAACCGGGCCGCGGTGCCGCTCATGTTGGAGACGGGTGGTGGTGCCATCGTGGGTATCTCGTCCATCATCGGCCGGGTTTCTGGCCGAGGCTTCTTGGCCTATGGGACGGCCAAAGCGGGCCTGGCCCACTACACGCGTCTGGCCGCGCAAGACCTGTCCCCGCGCATCCGTGTCAACGCCATAGCCGTTGGTTCGGTGGCTACCTCGGCGTTGGAGGTCGTGCTGGACGACGAAACGATGCGTACGACCATGGAGCAGGTCACCCCCCTGAAGCGGATCGGTGACCCCGAGGAGATCGCCGCATCCGTGCTCTACCTCGTGTCGCCAGCCGGTGCCTATGTGACCGGCAAGGTGATCGAGGTCGACGGTGGTCTGGAGCAGCCCAACCTCGACCTCGGCCTAGCCGATCTCTGAGCGCGTAAGCTGGTCAGATGACTGCACCGCCCAGGGCCCACAGGGCTAGTGCCCAGCGGCGGCGGGCCGCACTGCTTGATGCGGCTGCTGCGTTGGCTTCAGAGGTGGGCGCAGGCGCGGTAACGCACCGCGCCGTTGCCGCTCGGGCTGGCGTCCCGCTATCCACCACGAGCTATTTTTTCAGTTCGATCGACGAGTTGGTCACCGAAGCGTTGCGGCGCGGCACGCAAAATCGAGTCTCGGACTTCGACTCGGTCGAGCGTGTGTGGGTGCTCAACGAGGGTGGCCCGATCGACGAATCCGTTGCGGCCGTGGCCGACGAAATGCTTGAGCGCCCAGCCGCGCACGAGGGAACGTTGGTGGAGCTCTACCTCGCGTCGGGTCGCCAACCAGAGTTACAGCCCGATGTGTCGGCCTTTGTCAACCGCTTTGCCTCACGGATCGAATGGCAACTGAACCGGGCGGGGGCAACCAATGCCAGCGACATTGCCTGGGCCATCCAGGCCTTCACCGATGGCGCCATGCTGCACCGGCTGGCGGGGATTGATACCGATCACCGGGCTCGGTTCGTTGCCGGCATAAAGGCCCTGCTGGTGGCGGCCACGGTCACCGACGACGAGGCCGCGGACTTGTACAAGCGGCTCCAGCCGGTCGAGGCCGATCTCGCCTAGCCATGGCGATGCTTGAGGATCCTCCGTTTGACCTGCTCTGTCCCGGGCGGCGCCCCACCGGGCTTGGTGTCGTGCATCTGCCGTTCCAGACCGATGGCGACCCGGATTGGGATGGGTTTGCCCATCTTCTTGGGCGGGTGGCGGTTACGCCGCTGCTCCCGGCGATCAACCTCGGTCCCGGCGCGGCCGACCTCATCGACGCCAGTACCCGGGCCGAGATCTTGGCCACCGCCGGGGCGGCCCTGGGCGGGTCCACCTTTGTGGTCGGCGTCCGCGCCGAGCCTGGGCCAGATGGGGGCTTCGACCCCTCCCGGTTGGCGGGGGTGGTTGCGGGCGTCACCCGCCACGGTGCCATCCCGGTCTTGTTGCCTTCGCCAGCGCTCGGCGCCCTTGGGCCCGATGAGTACGTAGGTCTGTTGTCGTGGATGGGCGAGTGGACGGAACGGTTGTTGGCGGTTGAGGGGCCGCCCGAACGTTGGCCGGGTGGCCGGACCCGAGGTATCGATGTGTTCAGCGCCCTGCTCGAGAACCGGGCATGTATTGGCGTGATTCATGCATCTTGGCGTCGGGGCCCGGAGTGGGATCGATTGCGTATGCGAGACGATCGGCGGTCGGGGTTCCAGGTGTTCTCGGCCAACGAGCACGCGGTGGATCAGGTGATGTTCGGGGCAGACCACGCGCTGGATCTGGCGGCCGCCGTGCCGGATGCCCTGGCGGACCGCGATGCGGCGTGGGAGGCGGAGGACCCCGGCGTGATCGAACGCCACGATGCCCTGCAGGCCCTGTCCTCGTTGGTGTTCCGGGCGCCGGTGGAAGCATCCCGCCACGCCCTCGCCCGGGTGCTGTTCCTTCGGGGTTGGCTGCCGCACGACGTGGTCCATCCGGACCTGCCCCGGCGTCCGCCCAGCGACGACGAACTGCTCCTGCCTGCCCTGGACCGCCTCGGCGTTCTCTGATGACTCGGCTCGAATGTGGGTTGCCCAGCGATGAGTGCCGACGCCTCCAGGCAGACCCCGACCTAGGCCAACCAGTTGGGCACCCGTAAGCTCTGCCTATGACTGAAATGACGTATCGCAGGCTCGGACGATCAGGCTTGAAGGTGAGCGTGTTGTCGTTTGGCTCGTGGGTCACCTTCGGCGAGCAGGTGGACACCACCCTTGCCAAGGATTGCCTCACCGCCGCACGAGATGCCGGGGTGAACTTCTTTGACAACGCCGAGGCCTACGCCGGCGGCGAGTCCGAGCAGATCATGGGCGACGCCATCCGTGAGCTCGGCTGGGAGCGCCACTCCTACGTGATCTCCACCAAGATTTTCTGGGGTATTCACAAGGACACGGTCAACATGGCCAACACCTTGAACCGCAAGTACCTCATGCAGGCCATCGACGGATCGCTCGAGCGCCTCGGGCTGGATTTCGTCGACCTTTTGTACTGTCACCGGGCAGACCCGGAGACGCCCATAGAGGAGACAGTGTGGGCCATGTCAGACATCGTCTCGTCGGGCAAAGCCCTTTACTGGGGAACCTCCGAGTGGACGGCGGAGGAGATCCGTGCCGCCTACGAGATTGCGGAGCGACACCACCTTCACAAGCCGGTGATGGAACAGCCGCAGTACAACCTTTTCGAACGCAAGAAGGTCGAGCGCGAGTACGCCCGTCTTTACGAGGACTGGGGCCTAGGCCTCACCACGTGGAGCCCGCTTGCCTCGGGTCTGCTCACCGGCAAGTACGCCGACGGCATCCCGGACGGCAGCCGCGCCGCGCTTCCGGGTTACGAATGGCTTCGCGACTATGTGACCGACGCCAAGAAGAACGCGCAGGTCAAGGAACTCACCGTGATTGCCGAGCGCCTCGGCGTTACCACGTCGCAGCTGGCTATTGCCTGGTGTGCGGCCAACCCCCATGTGTCCACCGTGATCACCGGGGCCAGCAACGTCGATCAGGTCCATGAAAACCTCAAGGCCCTGGACGCGCTCGCACAGCTCACCCCCGACGTCCTGGCGGAAATTGCCGAGATCGTCTCCCCCTTCCGCCAGCACTGATGGAAGACGACGATCTGCTCTGGTCCATGGCCGCCAGTGGCGCGGCACTCGCCGCCGCCAGCCTGGCCAAGAAGATGCTGACGGCCGGCTGGGTCAGGCGTCAGGGCAAGGTCCCCGGCAACCCGGCCACTACCGACACCAGCTGGAACGAGGCCCTGGTCTGGGCCGTTCTCTCCGGCGTAACGGTCGGTGTGGTGCGTCTGCTGGCTCAGCGGGGCGTAGCCGCGGCCTTCGTGAAGTCGGGCCGCACCATTCCTAGTTAGGGCGGCCCTGGGGCCTGTTTGGGTGGTTTTGGGTAGAAGCAGACGGCGGTGGGGTCGAGGGGTTCGCCGAGGGGGTGGCGGTAGGCGCCAGTTGGTCTGGGGGTGGTGGGGGATGGTGGGGTCGGTGGCGAGGCGGGCGGGAGGGTTCGGCTCCATTTGTCAGTGAAGTGAAGGCCTTGGGGGTGGCCGGGGGGTTGGTCGGGGTTGCCGGTGATGTTTAGGTGGCCGGTGTGGTGGGCTCGGTGGTGAAAGGCACAGAGGGCGATGAGGTTGTCGGTGTCTGTTTTGCCGCCGTTTTCCCAGTGGGTGATGTGGTGGATTTGGAGGTTGTGGGTTCGGCTGCAGCCGGGGGTTTGGCAGCCGTTGGCTCGTTGCTCGATGAGGCGGCGGGTGCGTTGGGGGATGATGCGGTGGTCCCGACCGACGTTGGTGGGGGTGCCGTTGGTTTCTAGGACGGGGCGCAGGGTGGCATCGCAGGTGTGGAGGTGTTTGAGGTGGTCGGGAAGGGTGGGGCCGAGGTGGAGCGAGGCGAGGTTGCCGGTGTGGGGGTTGGGGCCGGCTTCTAGGTGGGCGTAGATGATGTAGCGGTCGCTGTTGGGGTGGGCGGTTTGGCCGGTTCGGAGGGCTTGTTCGGCGATGTTGATGAGCGCGTCGACGAGGCTGATTTGGGGGCGGGGGGCGTCTGCGGGGAGGTCTTTCAGGGCTTGTCGGAAGAGGTCTTCCTGGGTGGTTCGGAGGGCGCGTTCGACAATGGCGCCTTGGTCGATGGGGAGGTGGCCGTTGAGCCACCAGCCCGTTTCGTTGGTGCCCATGGTGAAGTCGCGGCGTTCTTCGATCACGGGGACCGGCTCGGGCGCTGCGACGGGTTCGGGCACTGGTTCGCCGGCGGCTTCAGCAGCCTCAGCGGCTTGAGCAGCGGCAGCACTGGCCGCGATTTTGGCGGCGTCGGCGAGCTGGCCGGTGAAGTTGTAACGGGGCAGGGTGCGGCGGAGTTGTTCCACGGTGCACATGCGGGCAAGGGCGGTGACGTCTTCGTCAAACTCAGCGGGGACGTGCAACGCGATGACGGTGGCTTGATCCAGCGATAACTCGCCGGCGACGAGTGCGGCGATCACACAGGGCAGCTCCCGAGCGCGTTTGGCGAGCCTGACGGCTTGTTGGGCATGGCTTGGTGAGAGCCCGCTTTGCCAGGCCAACCATTGCGCTGGTGAGTGGATAGCCCAGCCTTGCCAGAGGTCTTGGTCCAACGCCTTGGCCATGGCCAAAACAATTTGGCCGTGCGTGGCATTCACTATCCCGAACATGACCGCGAGATCGGTCTCCAACGCGACGGTGGCGTTGAACCGTTCTTGTTGGATATCGGGGGCGAACATGTGTTCGATTATGCCACGTCGACACGTGGCCGTCAACCACTTTCAGAACATGTCCTAGCACTTGCGCCAGCAACCAGCTCGCGCCGGAACCCACGGCAGGAGAACCCGGCGCGGTTAGGCCAGGCGGGAGATGATCGTGCTCAGGTCTTGGACGAGCAAGACGCTGAGCAGGCACATGATGCCGAACGCGATCGAGGAAAAATACCAGCGCCACTTGTGGTCGATGGCAAAGAATCGACGAATGGTGAAGGTGTCGCACACCAACGCCACGCTGCCGATGATCACCCCAATGACCGGTGCACCGCCCCGCAAGAAATGCAGGAACGGAAGGAGGAATGGGAAGACGACGTAGGTGAGCGTGCACCGGGTGGCCGAGATCAGCATGGACTTTTGGAACGTGCTGTAGGCGGTGGCCTGGTCGACCCCCGCGGGGCGCTCGGGGATGCGGAGGAGCTTGCGCACCACGAGGTCTGCCTTGGTGCGGTGGACCCCGCTACTGCCGCCGTGCATGACTGGGCAACCGCCAGCAGGTGGACCAGCCAAAATTGGCTCAGGGGCAGCACCACCGTGGGGGAAGGGACAAACGGCGGGGGCGTGGGCTGTGCCGGGCATCGACGTGGTCCGGTCGGCCACCGGGGTTTGGTCCATCCCCCCAGGCTAGGGACCGCGACCACCCTTGCGAAAGCGGGACCCAAACCGAGCGAGGAAGGCCTGAGCAAGGCGGGGGTCCTACCATGCCGTGGTGCTTCCGCGTTCAATCCAGGTTCGAGTCCATCGGGTGGTCAATTCCGTCATCCAGGCGGGCTGGGCCAGGCTTCGCTACACGGGTGCGATCGCGCCGGGAACCAACGCCGCCGATGGTTTTGGGTCGTTCGGCGAGGGGAGCGTGATCGCGTTTCCCACGGGCGTTCTGTATGGCGAGAAGCAGATCCATATCGGCACGGGAACCATGATCAGCACCTGGTGCACGCTGGCCGCGGGTTACTCCCCAGACCAGACCACTGTTCCGCCTCAAGCGTTGGTGATCGGTGATCGGTGCGTGATCGGTTTGCGTTCGGGGATCGTGGCTCACGAGTCCATTGAGATTGGTGACGACGTGTGGTTTGGCCAGGACGTCTACGTGACCGATGCCAATCACGGTTACCAAGATCCCCATACGCCGATCGGTCGCCAGCTCGGACCGCACGATCCGGTACGCATTGGCTCGGGTACGTGGATCGGCCACGGCGCGGTGGTGCTTCCGGGCACGACGATCGGTCGCAATGTTGTGGTGGCGGCGGGGTCGGTGGTGCGGGGCGACATTGCTGACCATGCGGTCATTGGCGGTGTGCCGGCCAAGGTAATTCGTCGCTATGTTCCTGACGTGGGCTGGGAGCGGCCCGACGGCGGCGATCACAAAGCGCTGGCTGAAACCATCGAGCCGGGGCAATTGGCTCAGCGGTTGGCAGAATTTGAGAAGCTAGGTGGCATCGTGGCCAAGCCACCCCGATCAAGGTCGAATGAAGGAGCCCGGTCATGAGTGAGCGCATCACCCGCACGGCGGTACTGGTGGCCACGGCAGCCCTGCTGGTCGCTAGTTGTTCCAGCGATGCCACCAAGGTGGCCAATGCAACAGCCAAGAAAACGACGGCCACCAGCGCAAGCACCTCCATCGGACCAAGCACAAGCGTCAGTACCACGGCCAGCACCAACACCACGACCACTGTCGCCACGATCGGAACGAAGGGCAGCACCAAGCCCGGTTCGACCCCAGCGACCGCGATAAACGCGCTAGCCGCGGTAGCGCCGATCGGGAAGTATCCGGTGGGGACGACTCAGGTGGATCTGGTCGATACCTCCCGTGGGACGCCAGCCAATGGCAGCGCGCCGGCCACTGATGGACGCAAGCTCCCAACCGTGGTCTTCTACCCGGCGGCGGGGGACCCCGCGGCCTCAACGGGCGGCGGGCAGGCGAAGTCGGTCGACGGAGCGCCCGCTCGAGATGGCCGGTACCCGCTGATCGTGTTCTCGCATGGGGTGACTGGTCGGGGCATCTTCTACCGGGGCGAGCTGCAGTCGTGGGCATCGGCGGGATACGTAGTCATCGCGCCTGATTACCCCCTGTCGAACTATGACAGCCCCGGCGGGCCCACCACCAACGATGTCGGCAATCAACCGGCGGATGCTTCGTTCCTGATCGACACGTTCCTGGATGAGGCGGGCGATACCCCTGCGGCCAAGGTGGCCAAGCAGATCGATCCCGCTCATATTGGCGCGGCGGGGCATTCGCTGGGCGCCATCACGTCGCTCGGTCTCGGCTATCTGCCGTGCTGCACCGATGACAGGATTGCCGCCGTCGCCTCCTGGGCCGGCGCCTTTCTGCCGTTGCAGGACGGGAAGGCCAAGCCGGACCCGTCCGTCACGGACCGGCCGCTCCTGCTCGTACACGGTGATCAGGACCCGACCGTGCCCTACCGCGCCTCGGTGTCGAGCTTCGCCAAGGTTGCCTCGCCGCGCTGGTTCGTGACGTTGCCGGGGCAGGGCCACGTAGACCCGTACCTATCGCCGGGCACGAGCGCGGCGGCTGCGTTGGTCACCCAGGTCACCTTGGACTTCTTCGACGCCCAACTCAAGGGCGATGCCACCGGGATCAGCCGTCTGGAAGCTGCGGTTGCTGCCGCTGGTGCCGATGAAGCCACCATCGAGTCCGCCGGTACCTGACCCCGGGCAAGGGCGGGCCAGAGAAGATCGGCCCAAAACCGCCGGACCGGCGTCTACGATCTGGCCCGGAGGTAAGCCCATGTTCGATGTCCATGAATGGATCGGCGATGTGCACCGGGCCGGTGGGTCTGATCTCCTCATCACGGCGGGCCTGCTTCCTCAGGCCCGTATCGATGGGGAGTATCAACCGGTAGGCACTGGGCGGCCGCTTACGGCCGACGACACTCGCACGTTGATTGAATCGCTGTTGGCTGAGCCGCAGCGTGAGGAGCTTGAGCGCGACCGTCAGGTGGACTTTGCGTTTTCTTGGCGGAACGCGCTTCGCGTTCGTGGGAACGCCTTTGTACAGCGGGGGACCCTTGCCGTTGCATTGCGCCTCATTCCGCTTGAGGTGCCGTCTATCGCGGAGTTGGGTTTGCCCCCGGTAGTGGCGGACTTGGCCGAGAAGCCGTCTGGCCTGGTGCTGGTCACCGGCCCGACCGGCTCCGGCAAGTCGACCACGTTGGCGGCTTTGGTGGACCACGTCAATGCCACCCGAGCGTTGCACATTCTCACCGTTGAGGACCCGGTGGAATATGTACACCCGCACCGCCGCTCGGTGGTGAGCCAGCGGGAAATTGGTATTGATGCGGTCTCGTTCGGTGATGCCCTTCGGGCTGCCCTGCGAGAAGATCCCGATGTGATTTTGGTGGGCGAGATGCGCGATCTGGAGAGCATCGCCATCACGTTGACGCTGGCGGAGACGGGCCACCTGGTGTTTGCCACGCTCCACACCAACGACACGGCGCAGGCACTCGATCGCATTGTCGACGTGTTCCCGTCTGACCGGCGTGACCAGATTCAGGTGCAGCTGTCTGCCTCGCTGCAGGGCGTTGTGTACCAACGGTTGGTCAAACGGCTGGGTGGCGGCATGGTGGCGGCGTTCGAGGTCATGACGGCCACCAACGCGGTGCGGAACTTGGTCCGCGAGGGCAAGACCCGCCAGCTGCGCAATGTGGTGGCCACGCAGCAGGCCGAGGGAATGCAGACCCTGGAGTCCTCGCTGTCCCAGTTGGTGAACGAAGGCATTGTGGACCTGGCCGATGCCCGAGCTGTGAGCCTCTTTCCCAAGGAAGTGATCGAGTATCCGCGGCCGGTGATGATGCCCGGGCTTCAAGCGGAGGCCCCGGAACTCATTGATGTCCCCGAGCCGCCACGGGCGCCCACCCATCTGGCCCCACCGCCCGATGGGGCCCGCCGCCGACGCCTTCGGGGCTGAGCCGTGCCGTCTATTGGGCGCCGCGGGGGCCCTGTGCTGCCCTACCGGCCGATTGCTGGGGTGATCCCATGCGGGTCCGGCTGGCTGGTCTGCGGTGGCCGGCTGCAGGGGATCAACTTGTTTCCGCAGGACCCGGAGTGGGTTGACGGGTTTGAGGCGGTGCTGGACTACCGGCCCGCGTTCGAGATCATTGCGTTGGGCGCGCCGATCGGGCTGGACGACACCTTCGCTCCTGGCGGCCGCACCTGTGATCGCCAAGCCCGGGCGTTGGTTGGCTCCCGCCGGGCGGGGGCGATCATTTCACCGCCGTCCCGAGCGATGGTGGCGGCGTGGAAGCAAGCCCGAGGCCTGAACGTCGACGCGTTCGCGTCGCGTATTTCTGCGGGCCGGGCGGGGGCTACCGGCCCCCGAGGTTCGGGTTCGCTCGGGCTGGTCGACGGTGCTCTGGCCAGCGAGCTGGCCGGCCTCGGCGCCGCGGGCCGTGCCCTGCTTCCCCGGGTGGCCGAGGTGGACGACGCCATTGCGCCCTATTGGCAACGCACCGTGTTCGAGATGCGGCCCGAGCTCAGCTTTTTTCAGCTGAATGACGATGTCCCCCTGCAGCGGTCCAAGCACATGCTGGCGGGCCGAGATGAACGGGCCGCTCTTTTGCTCAACCGGTTCCCCGGGATCGAGCAAGTGATCGACGCGCAAGTGCGCGGGGTGCGGGCTCACCACCTGCTCGACGGAGCCGTTGCCCTCTGGGCGGCTCGCCGCATTGCCGCCCGGGCCATAGGCCGACTCCCGGCTGATCCGGAATGGGACGAGGTAGGCCTCCGCACCGAGATCGTGTGGTAGCGCCCTACCCCAGACGCGACGAAGGGCCGGGACCCGCCAGGCCCGGCCCTCCGCGATTACTTGGCCCTACTTAGGCGCAGGTGCCGGTTACATCACCCGATGTTGCGTAGGTCAAGGTCCCACCGCTGGTGGTGACGACGTTGCCGCTGGCGGGAAGGTCCTTGGCGTAGCTGCTGAGTGCCTGCAGGTTGGCGGCGTAGCCGCCCGTCTGAGCGCGGTAGGCCTCGGACGCCGTTATCAGCGTCTTCTTGGTTGCATCACAGGCGCTCTTGTTGCCACGGTCGGTGATACCGCCGACCGAGAAGACGACGACGGCGGCGAGGATGCCGAGGATCACGATCACGACGAGAAGTTCGATGAGCGTGAAGCCCTTCTCGTCGTTGGCCTGCTGAGCTCGATACTTGGTCATGAGGTGCTGCATTGTTCTCTCTCCATGGTTTTTGTGACAGGGATTTGCTTACTTGCTGGGTATCCGGTTGGTGGGGGAGATTCCGCCCGGGGTTCTCGCCTCATCACGGGCCGCCCGAGGTGGTGCGCCAAGACTTGATGACGACGGTCGGTGGGCTGGTGGTGTTGCGGATCTCGACCACGGCCCGGGAGACCACGGTGGCCTCCCCGCTGCTAGTGGCCACGGCTGTAATTTCGACGATGCGCTTCCCGGAGGCCGACGTGCCGAGACCGATGATCTCGGTATCGTCGGATGCGGCCGCCAGCTTGATGGTCAGGTTGCGAACCACCACGCCGTTTTGCAGGACGCTGGTTCCGACGGGTCCACCAAGGATCAGATCGGATGCTGGCGCATACGTGAGGCCAAACGAGGAAAAGAGGGGCTGGCCGCCACCCGCATCCAACAGCGGTGCCCCGGGGTTCGAGATGGTGTAGCCGCCACTTGCTTGGTCCGTGGTGACAGCCTGGAACGAAACGCCCGGGGTGGCGTTGGGTTCGTCCGGCCCCGGGACGCGAGTGTGGAGAAGGACTCGATCGCCAGTGGCAAGGGCAATCCGCGAATTTCCCCCCATGATCCATTGCACGCCAAACCCGCTCCCGTTTTTGCCTTGGGTTGCATCGGTGGCTGCCGGATTGGCCACGCACGGGGAGATCTGGCTAGCCAAGACGGTTGGGTCGGCGGGGTTGTTCCCCCCGACGATCTGGTTCCCTCCCCATGTTCCAACGTTGTCGAAGTAGTACCTTCCGCTGACGAAGTAGTTCTTCGTGGCCAGCGCCGGGGCTGAGGTGTAGCGACCGGGGTAGAAGATCCGACATGCCCCATTGCCGCCCGGAACTGGGTTCACGGTGGAGGGCATCGGCGGGAGGATGTGTTTCGGGTCTGCGGCGGCTGCGCTGGTGCACTGCCAGCGATAGGGCGGGGTGGGCTTTACCTCGAGGACGCCGATTGGCGGCGCGGTCAGCGAACCGGGGCAGGCTGGGGAATACTGGTAGACCGAGCCACCGTCGTCCACGATGGCTTTGCCCGATGCCGAGATGGTGCCCTTCACATAAATCGGGCCGCTCAGGCGGGCAAAGCCACCATTAGATTTGTCGAGGTTGCCGTTGATGATGGCGGCCCAGCCAGCCCCGCCTACCGGGAAACCCCCGCCGTCGATCACGGTGCAAGAAGCCGTCGCGGTGCGGTCATTCAGCGTCTGCGGCGGCAGCGTCTCCCCGCTTGTGCACTTGGTCGGATCGACGGTTACCAACTGGATGGCTTGCTCGATCGCCGCATCGGTGGTGTACCCACGATCCGTGCGGCTCTGCACCACGGTGGTGGTCTTCAGGTTCACATTGATAAGGCCGAGCGTCACGCTGAGAATTACGGCGGTGACCGTCAAGAACACGAGGACTAAGGCCAGCACGGCCCCGCCATCGTCGTTGCGACGGGGTTTGTGGCCGTGGCTGGTGGGGTGCCTGATCATGAGACCACCAAGTTCGTGAAGGGAGCGTTGGTTGCGCCGCTCACCGTGACAGGAAAGGTGCCAGCGCCCCAGGTGGCGGCCGAAGAAATTGTGCCGGTCCAGGTGGAGCCGTTGGCTGGCGTTCGGGTCAGGTTCAGGGTTTGAGGGGCGCCGTTGAGGACCTTGCTATAGGTCACGCTGAGGCTGGTACAGGTTCCCGAGGTCATGGAAACGCTGACGGTCACGTCCTTGTTCAATTTCCGGTTGGATCCGACGGTGTAGGGCCCAACCCCCAAGACCGGCGCGGCGACGGTACACGGCGCCGGATTGACGGTGAACGCGAAGTCCGGGTTGACCACGGCGACGGCACCGAACTGCTCGATTACGACGGCCTTGGCCCCTGTCGTCCATGCGTAGTCCGCTGGTGCCAGCGTCACGGACCAGGTACCACCGGCGCCCGCGGTCAGGGTTCGGGGGGGGGCGGCAGCGCTGCCGGGCGAGAACCGGAGTTGCAATGGCAGGCACGTCCCGGCGCTGGTGAACGACACCAGCACAGGGTTCTGAAGGGTCGCGGCGGGGGAAGCGGCAAGGAAGACCGGGTTGGGCGCAACCGAAACAGTGCCCTGGACGGTGCATGGTGCCGCCGTGACGGTGAGGCCTGGTGCAGCGCCGCCGACGGCCGGCCCGGTGGCCTGAGAAATCACCAGGGTTTTGGACCCAACTTTCCAGTTATAGGCGGTGGCACTGAGGGTGGCGTCGTACGTGGTGGACCCCTGGGTGAGAACCACCGTCTTGGCGGGATCACCCACGCCGCCGGGCGTGAACGTGACCGACAACGGTGAGGAGCACGCGCCTTCGGTGGTGATCGAAAGGGCGACGTCGCCAGAGAGAGTCATGGTGTCGGGGTTGGTGGCCGCAAGCGGTCGTGTTGCGGGGCTAACCACGGAGGTGACCACGGCACACGGCAAAGGAGCGGCGGTGGTGGGAGGAATGGTGGGTGGTAGATCCCCGATGTCCTTGGGGTTTCGGGGGTGCCCGGCAACCCGGAAGATCCGGCCACTGATCTCGGTGACAGACACGATGACCGTGCGTTGCTCGGTAGTTCCGCTCCCGCTGGTGCTCTTCGCCGCCGATGCGGTGTCGATCCCGCTGGCTACTTGCACCCTGCTCGCCGGCCCGCCCGGCGCGCACTGATACCGAACAAGAGTCTTGGCTGTGCCCGACCCTTCCAGTCGGTAGGCAACGTTGGTGGGGTCTGCGGCGTCGGGCCGAGGTGCAAAGGGCAGGAGCACAACGTTGATGCCACCGGCGGCGATGCCCGTACATCCACTGGCCGTGGTGCTGACGACGGAGATTTCTGCGAACCGTGAACTGGCCACGTCGTCGGGGAAGTAGTTGGCCACCAACTGTGTGTTGTGTGATTCGCTCAGGCGCGTTTGCGTCTCCCCCGTGGTCCGGAAACCGACGATGAGCGAGTTGGTTATGGCGGCGATGATGATGCCGCTAATGGCGATAGCGACAATGAGTTCCACCAGGGTCGCGCCGTCCTCGGTGCGGCCCAGGGTCGCGGCGCGACGAACGATGCGGGTCATCCGACGCCCTTTATGAATACGAGGGTGCGATCAGCCCGCCCGTCGGGATGGGTGACTTTGATCGTTACCTGTTGGAGCGTGAGGAGGCGGCGCTTCTCGCCCACGGTCCCTCCTACCACCGAGACCTCGTAGGCGGTGGAGTCGTAGCAGGTAGTGCCGAACGAGCCGTTGCCATCGCTGTAAAGCACGGAGACGACCTCGATCTTGCTGGCGGGCCAGGCCCTGTTATTGGCGTCAGCGGTGGGGGCAATGGACTGTGCGGCCGTTTGGTACGCAGCCACGATGGCTGCGTTGGTGTTCTCGCCGCAGGGCAGGCGGGCGGTCTCGGGACTCTTGACCTTCTCCACCGCGCTGGCCAGGACTGCCTGGACCTGGGCCTGCTGGCGGTGCAGGTCTGACGTGCGGATTGAGGTGGCCATGCCGCCGAGTACGGCACCGAAGGTGATGCCCAAGATGACGACCGAAACCAAGACCTCCACCAACGTGAAGCCAGCTTGGTCACCTTCGGGGCCAGGTGGGTCCGGACGCTGGTGGCTCAGCATCAGGCTGAGGTCTGGTTATAGAGGCCATACATGGCTGAGACGAGGGCAACGGCGACAAAGCCAACGACCAGGCCGATGAACAAGATCGCCGCAGGCTCGAAGAAGCCGGTTGCCCGCTTGATGCTGTAATCCAGCTCGCGGTCGAGGTAGGTGGCGGCGGTGGCCAGCTGCTTGTCGAACGTGCCGGTGTCCTCTCCCACGCGAAACATTTGGTTGGCCGAGGAGGGAAAGAGGCCGGTGGCGGCGAGCGGCCCGGCCAAGCCATCGCCTCGCATCATGGCCTCGCGGGCCTCGGCAATACCGGCTTGAAAGACCCGATTGTTGGTGGCCTGCGAGGTCACCGCCAACGCCTCCGGCACGGACACGCCGGCGGTGAGCATGGAGCCAAAAATGCGGCAGAACCGCTCCACGATTACCTGGGAGACCAGGTTGCCCAGGATAGGAACCCGCAGGATCAGGCGATCCCGCTTCTCCCGGCCCGCATCGGTCTTACCGAACACGACAAGCCCCACGAACACCATCACGCCGATGCCCACAACAATCGGACCGTACGTAGCCGAGAGTTTGGAGAACGACACCAGCATCCGGGTCGGCAAGGGCAATTTGGCGTTGAAATCGTCGAAGAAGGTTTGGAAGCGAGGGAGAACAAAGATGGTCAGGACCAAAATGGTCACCACGGCCAGGCCCATCACAATGGCGGGGTACAGCAGTGCAGCGGTGATCTTCTGGCGGGTCTCCAGGTCCCGTTCGATGTAATCGGCCAGTTGATCCAACACCACGTCCAAGTTGCCGGTCACCTCAGCTGAGCGCAGGATCCCGAGGTAGTACTTCGGGAAGGCCTCCGGGTGCAGTGCCGCGGCGGCGGAGACGGTGGAGCCAGCCCGCAGTCGTTCGATCATGTCTTCCAGGGCCAGCTTGAATTCCTTGTTGGCCATCTCCGAGGAGATCACCTCCAGGGCCTGGAGCACCGGGATGCCAGAGCGGAAAAAGACCGACAACTGCCGGCTGAAATGCATGAGGTCTCGCGGCGGGACCTTCTTCTTGGTGAGCTCGTACTGGAGCAGGTTGCGCTTCGGTTTGACCTGGATCGGTACCAGATGGCGCGCCAGTAGTGCTTGGTGCACATCGCCGATGTTCTCGGCGACCTCCGTGCCGTCGACGGTCTGACCATCGGCGTTCAATGCACTGAACTGAAACTTGCCCACGCCCCGCCCCTTTCCACAGACAAATCATCGTAGGATCGGAGGCTGGCCCGATCCAGGGTCAAATGGCTCAATTCGGACATCACTCGAGCTGATTCCGCCCTCTCCGCAGTGTCGCTCGCGCCAAGAGTGAGAATTGCTGTGCCCGGTGGCTGCCCTCAGGCTGCGTACATGGTGCGGATCACTTCTGCAAGGGTGGTGGTCCCCTGTTCCGCCAAGGCCACCGCCTCCTGCTCGAGCGTGCGCATGCCTTGGCCAACGGCCAGCCGGCGAAGCTCGTCCTGGGTGGCCCAGCCCACGATCAACCGCTTGAGCTCAGGCGTGATCCGCAACAGTTCGTAGACACCAATCCGGTCCTTGAAACCGGTGTCTGCGCAGAAGTTGCAGCCGGCCCCCCGCCAGAACGTGCGTCCGCCGGCGTCCTGGCCAGTGATCTCCTGATAGAACGCCAGCTCCTCGGCGGTCGGTGTCACGACTTCCCGGCAAGACTCACAGTTCCGGCGGACCAGTCGCTGCCCCACGATGCCGAGCATGGATGAGGCCAGCAGGAATGACTCGATCCCCATGTCCAGCAGCCGGTGCAGGGCGGCAACCGAATCGGTTGCATGGATGGTGGACAACACAAAGTGGCCCGTCAACGCAGACTGCACCGCAATGCGAGCCGTCTCCACATCTCGGCACTCGCCCACCAAGATCACGTCCGGGTCCTGCCGCAAGATGGACCGCAAGCCGGTGGCAAACGTCATGCCCACCGCCTCGTTGGTCTGAATCTGGTTGACCGAGGGGAAGATGTATTCCACCGGATCTTCGATGGTCATGATGTTTCGGTGAGACTCGTTGAGCTCCGCCAACGTGGCATACAGCGTGGTGGTCTTGCCGCTGCCGGTGGGCCCGGCGCACACCACCATCCCGAACGGTGAGCGAGCCATGGCCGAGTAGACGGCATGCGTTTCCGCTGGCATACCCAGATCGCCGAGATGCAGCAACGAGCGGCTCTTGTCCAGCAAACGGAGCACGCACTTCTCGCCGGCGATGGTGGCCACGGTGGCCACGCGAACGTCGACACTGCGATCGTCTACCGCAAGGCTGAACTGCCCGTCCTGCGGGCGACGGCGCTCCACGATGTTCATCCCCGCCAGGATCTTGAGGCGGCTCACCAAGGCTGGGCCGATACTGGCCGGCAGGGAGAGCGCGTCGTGGAGCGCTCCATCAATGCGGAACCGCACGCGGATGTGGTCAGCTTGAGGTTCTATGTGGACATCCGAGGCGCGGTCGCGGAGGGCCTGCGTGAGGATGGAGCTCACCAGCCGCACCACGGGGGCATCGTCGCCCCCACCAAGATCGGTTGCCCCCACTGCGGCAATCGCGGCAGTGGTTCGGGAGGACTCGCCCGCCTCGAACGCCTCGACCAGTTGGGCCACTTGGCCGGTCACCCGGTACATCGTGTCCAGGGCGCGGCGTACCTCCGCGGCGGGCGCGACCAGGAACTCGACCGGGCCGATCACTTCTTCGTGCACGGCGGCCACGACGGTGTCGCTCGGCTCGCCCATGACCACCCGCAGGGTGCCGTCCGCCATGTCCAGTGGGAGTACGACGTGGGTGCGGGCGAAGGCCTCGGGCAGCATTTCCAATGCTTCGTCGCTGGGGCGCTGCCGCCCCAGGTTCCCCACTGTCAGGCCTCGCTGGCGAGCCAACGCGGTGGCCAACTCAA
This sequence comes from Aquihabitans sp., assembly GCA_025353965.1. GTDB lineage: Bacteria > Actinomycetota > Acidimicrobiia > Acidimicrobiales > Iamiaceae > Aquihabitans. The sequence goes on along the minus strand of JANXNS010000225.1, from coordinate 9,312 downwards.
CGTCGGTCACGTGGCCCTGGGTGCTCAAAATTTCGCCGAGTGTCTGCCCGGTGATCGCCTGTTGGGCCAACGCCTCAGCGAGGTCGTCGATGCTCAACACCCCATTTTCCATCAGCAGGCCGCCGAGCGGTTGCCACCCCACGGGCCTTGGCCCACTCTCCGCTTCGCTCCGCCCTGTTGTACCGCTGGCATGACTCCCGCCGGGGGCGCCGCCCGTCTTTCCCCGTCTCAACATTCGCTGAGTCTGGCAGCCAACGATGGTGTTGCGGCTCCACATGGGAAAATGAGTACGTAGGCCCTTGGCCCAGGTGGCTAGGCGCGGCGCGCCAACAGGTCGGCGATCGGCCGCCCCGCGCCCGAGCCGCGAGCCTCATACGCGGTCACCGGGCGATCCGGACGGTGCGAACGCCAGGCCTCTTGGGCGGGCTCCTCGTCGGAATCGCCCGGTTCGTCGACCACGTCCACCACGTCCACGAGCCGCGGTTCGGTAGCCAGGCAGGCGCGCATCTGGTCCGCGTAGTCGGGCCAGTCGGTGGCGAGGTGCAGGACCCCTTCGGGGGCCAGTAGGTCTGCTGCTCGGTGAACGAAACCCGTGTCCACCAGGCGTCGATCTACGTGGCGACGCTTGGGCCACGGATCCGGGAAGAGCACGCGGATGCCCGTGACCCACGCCTCGGGCCACTGGGCCATGAGGGCGGTGGCATCAGCCTCGACCACCCGCACGTTGGTCGGCCCTTCCACGTCCAGTTCCCGCAAAAGCCGCACCAGGCCCGGCCGGTGGAGTTCGACGGCGATCACGTTGTGGTCTGGGTGCTCGGTGGCCCATTGCCTGGTTGCCTCGCCGGTGCCGCCGCCGATATCGAGCAACAGCGGTGCTGGCCGACCGAATGACAACGCGACGCGGTCCGGCAGCACTACCTCTGCCGGGGAGATCGACCACCTCGGCCCCAGTTCCTCCAAGACGGCCCGCTTGGCCGTGGACATCCGCCCGCGGCGGTGCGTGGTGCGCGCGCCACCGCGCACCCCATACGGTTCGGGTTTGGCATCTGACACCCGCTCAGTCTCGCAGGCCACCCCAACCGGCCCGATCAAGGCGGCGCGAGGCCGTGTCCTACCATCGGACCATGTCGAACGGGATGCAGCACCGGCGCGCCCTGCATGATCAGCGGGGGTTCACGCTCTCTGAGCTGGTACTCGTGCTGGTAGTCGTGGCGGGCCTGCTCATCGTGGCCACCACGTCGATCCGCAACATCCGCAAGGAAACTCGTTCCAGCAACTGCCAGACCGAGCTCCGAACCCTCAAGCTGGCCACGGAGCAATACCACTCCGAGAATGACGCCTACCCGATCGACAAGACCGTCCTGGTAGCCGGCTCGCTCGTGGCTGCGGCCGACGTGGCCAACTGGACTGTGGAGTTCGAAGCCACCGACGAAACCCCGACTTATAGGGCTGTCGGCAACTGCGCCTGAGCTTCATTTCCACCGGTTCGGCGGCCAACCCAAGTGACCACGGTGGCCACCACTGCGGCAACGACGTTGCCCACCAACCACGAGCGTGAGGCCCCGTCCAGCCCATGGCCCGGGCCTGTGCCCGGCACCAGAATGAGCGCCGGGACGATGATCGCCAACGTCAGCGTCAACGTGATGATTACGGTGGGCACATGCCGGTGCATGACCCGCGCCTCGGTCAGATAAAGCGACGTGATGGCCCACGGAATGCCCGCCAGCATCATGGCTGGGAGGATGTGGGCGGCGTCCTGATAGCCCTTGCCGTAGGCCGCAACCAGTACCCCCTTGCCCAGGAACGTCACGACGGTTCCTGCGCTCATCAAGCCAATGGCCAACATCATGGCCAAGCGCATCTGCGTCCGAAGCTGAGCCCCGTCCTTGCCGCCCTCGGCCAGCAACGCCTGCCCAATGGCGGAAGGCACGTAGAAGGCAATGGCCACGATCCCCCAGGCCACGTAGAAGCTGGAGTTGGTTGCACTGTCGACGTGGACCAGCACGATCACTGGAAGGGCAAAATAGGGTGCCTGGTAGGCCAAGGTCGACACGTAATTGATCAACGAATATCGGGTGGCGGCCCGGGCGGTGGTTGGCCGGGGAGAGAGTTGGTGGTGTCTGCCGGTCACGCGGTTGAGCAACGCCAGCCCCATGAATCCTGAGACCGCAACCGGCCCGCCCAGGAAGAGAAAGAGCAGGAGCGAACGGTGCTCGGAATCAACGCCAATGGGCAGTAGCGCAACCTTGGCGGCGCTCACGAGGGCGATCCGAACCAGCACCAGGTTCCAGCGCCGCATGGTCATACAACGCACATCAACGATGAGCGAGAAAGCTGACCCCATAACGACCACGGCGAAGAGCGCAAACCCGCCCGCTGGGCTCCAATCGGTCAAGACGTGGGCGGCCTTGGGATGGACCACGCCCAGGTACAACGCCGCGGCCACCACCGAGGCCACCGCCGTGGCCACGATGCCCCAGGCGAACACCACATGGCTGGCGATCGACCGGTCCGTCGCATAGCGGGCCAGCGCGACCGGAAGACCCAAGCCCGCCAAGTAGGTCACGAACAAGACCGACGTGAACAGCGCCGACGCATCTCCGAAATGGGCCTTGGTATCGATCTGCGCCACGATCAGTGAGAAAACCATGCCCCCGAGGCCGGCAACGGCGGCCCCCAACACCAACACACTCGACCCGGTGAGCAGGTGCTTTTGGCCGCTCAAGTCTGCGGCAGCGGAGCCGCCGGGGGCCGGGTTGGAGCTCGGTTCGGTATTCACGTCCAGGCTCTCCACAACCCCACCACTGTAGGGGCCTACGTGTCCCCACTATCGTGCTCCCGTGCTGCAACCCGCCGATGCCCCGCCACCTGCCCCCACCAGGGCCAACGCGGGAGACCTCGCCTATCCCGGGGCCCGGCGGCCGGACCGGTTCCGCCGGGTAGACGCGGCGGGTGTGTCCCTCGCCGTTTGGGAATGGGGAGACGCCGACGCACCGCCGGTTCTGTTCGCCCACGGCGGGTTCGACTTTGCGGGCACCTACGACACGCTCGCCCCGCTCGTGGCCGACGCTGGGTTCCGGGTGGTGAGCTGGGATCAGCGAGGCCATGGAGACTCGTCCCATGCGGAGCTGTACTCGTGGGAGGCAGACCTCCGAGATGCGCTCGCCGTGCTGGATTCCACCGGAGCCCGCTCGCTTCCCGTCGTGGGCCACTCCAAGGGTGGTGCGCTCATGTTGCAGCTCGCCGACGCCCAGCCGCACCGTGTTTCCCATCTCGTCAACCTCGATGGGCTTCCGTCCGCACGTTCGTGGCCCGATGTCCCCGAGCACCACCGCACCCGCATGCTCAACGGTGAACTCTCCGGCTGGCTCGATCACCGCCGTAAGGCGGCCACCAAGGTCCGGCGTCCTGGCACCATCGAAGAACTCGCTGATCGCCGCCGGCTCATGAACGCTCGGCTGAGTCAGGAATGGCTCCGTTACCTCGTGCCGATCGGTGCTTTCCAGCGGCCTGACGGTTGGCGTTGGAAAATCGACCCGTCCATGAGAATGGGTGGCTTCGGCCCTTGGCGTCCGGAGTGGTCCATGGCCCGGCTCCCGTCGCTTGGCATGCCCGTGCTGTGTGTGCTCGGGCTCGAGCCTGACTCCATGGGATGGGGGACCCTCCAAGAAGACATCGAAGCCAACCTGCCCGCGGGCGCCCGGTTCGTGCCGCTCGAGGGCATCGGTCATTTCGTCCATATCGAGCAGCCCGAGGTCATTGCCTCGCTGATCCTGGAGACGATCGGATGACCGTGGTGTACCTCCAACATGTGAACACCAAGCTGGCCCTGCACTCCCTGCGTGACGGGCGCGGGTCGGACCGTGCCCTCCTGTTTCTGCACGGCCTGGGAGAACGCACCCCCGCCTCGGTCCCGGCCTACCTCGATGCCTGGGCCGGTCCCGTCTGGGGGCTTGATTTCACCGGCCATGGCGCCTCCGCGGTGCCCGCGGGCGGCGGCTACACGGCTGAGATCCTCATGGCCGATGTAGACCACGCCCTTGCCCATATTGGCGAGGCCACCGTGTTCGGCCGGGGTCTCGGCGCCTACATTGCGTTGCTCATTGCCGGCGGGCGCCCCGGTTTGGTGACGGGGGCCATCCTGGACGACGGCCCCGGTCTGGCCGGCGGTGGCCCCAGCCCTACGTCTCCCGTTGCGGTGCGGCCGGTCAAGGCCGCCGCCGAGCAAGGGGCAGACCCCATCACCCCAGACGGGTACGCGTTGGTCGAGCTCGGGCGTGACGTCCGCCCGGCGGACTACGCCACGCTCTACGTCCGCCAAGCCCTGCAGTTCTCGGGGCTCGACGGACCAATTTCGGTGGTGGGGGTAGTCCGGCCGCCCTGGCTCACTGCGGTGGCCGAGGAGACCGGCGTAGTCAGCTCAACCCTGCCCGAGGCATTGGCTCGCTACGCCCAAATCGAACGCGTCGAACCACCTCAGGTCTAGCTGTCTCGGGCCACTACAAACGCCGCCAAATCCCGCAACGCTACGCGCGCCTCAGTGGTGATCGAAATGGCCTTCAGCGCGCCGACGGCCCGAGCGGCCAACGCCGCAATCTCTTCTTCAACGGTGGCCAACGCACCGCATTGGACCAGTAGGTCTTGGAGGTCCGTCACCCGGTCTGCGCTGAGTTGCGGGTCTCCGACCAGGGCTAGCGCCGCCCGTTGGGCATCGGTGGCCCGCTCGTGGGCCACCGCCAACAACAAGGTGGGCTTACCCTCGCGGAGATCGTCGCCCACGGGCTTGCCGGTGCGAGCCGAGTCTCCGAAGACACCCAACACATCGTCGCGAAGCTGGAATGCCTCCCCGAGCGGATCGCCGTACCGGCTGAGCGGCTCGGCCAACGCCTGATGGCATCCGGCCAGTGTTGCCCCGAGCTGCAGCGGCCGTTCGATCGTGTACTTGCCGGACTTGTAGCGGGCGATCCGCCGGGCATTGGCCCGATCGGTCCGGCCCGTCGCTGTGCCCACCAGATCCAGGTACTGGCCAATGTTCAGCTCGGTGCGCAGTTCGTCCCAGAGGCGCCCGAGCTCACGGGGGCCGTCCGGCAACAACTGGTCCGCGTACACGAGTGCCAGGTCGCCAACCAGGATGGCAACGCCCTCGCCAAAGCGTCGCCCGTCGCCCGCCCATTGCTCGCCACCATGACGTTCCACGAACTGCCGGTGGACCGACGGGGCACCGCGGCGGACTGCAGACCCGTCCATCACATCGTCGTGAATGAGGGCGAAACCTTGGAGTAGCTCGAAGGCCGCACCGGCGTCCACGACCGCGGGGTCTTCCGGGTCGCCTCCGGCGCCCACGAAGCCCCAATGACAAAACGCAGGGCGCAGTCGCTTCCCGCCGGACATGACCAGCCCCCGTAAAGCCTCAATTGGCTCGGCCAAGCTCGGGTCCAGCGCTGACCAACGGCGTTGTTCCTCGTCCAGCAGGAGGCGTACTCGCTGCTCGACCCGGCCGGCGATGGCGAGCAGATTTGCGGGGAGTGGCTCGGTTCGAGGGGTCGGCGACGCACCAGCCATGGCCAGGACCCTACGGCTGCGTTCGCTCGTTCACCCCATTTCTCGGCGCGGGTTTCGGGCTATGCGAAGTGATCGATGGTGCGGGCCAGGCCGTCTTCAAAGCTGACCTTTGGGTCATACCCAAGATCGGCCCGTGCCAACGACAGGTCTGCCGAGCTGTGACGGACATCGCCAACCCGTGGGCCCAAATGGACTGCGGTCGTGTCCACGCCTAGCAACCCTCGGATGATGTTGAGCAGATCCAGCAGGGACCACTCATGGCCGCCAGCAATGTTGTAGGCCCGACCTGAGGCGGTGGCCGCTGGAGCTTGTGCGGCCGCAATATTTGCGGCCACAACATCTCCCACGAAGGCGAAGTCCCGGCTCTGGAGACCATCGCCATGGATCTCCGGCGGCTCACCGGCGCGGAGCGCAGCAATGAAAAGCGGGATCACTGCGGCATAGGCGGAGTCCGGGCTCTGCCGCGGGCCGTACACGTTGAAGTACCGCAAGGCCACCGTCTCCAAGCCGTAGAGCTCGGCGTAGACCCGGGCGTAGTGCTCGCCAACCATCTTGGTCACGGCATACGGCGAGCGAGGCAACAACAGTTGCGTCTCGGGTGTGGGCCGGACGTCGGCACCCCCGTAGACACTGCTGGATGATGCCTGCACGACCCGCCGAACGCCGAGTCGGTGCGCCGCGTCCAGCACAGTCAACGTGCCGTGGGTGTTCACGTCATCGGACACCAACGGTGCTTCGACGGATCGCGCCACAGAACCCAGAGCCGCCTGGTGGAAAACCACTTCGACGTCGTCCATGGCCTGTTCCAAGAGCTCCCCATCGGTGATGGAACCCTCGAAGAAGGCGGCATCGCCGGGCAGGTTCTTGGCTGACCCGGTGGACAGATCGTCGATAATGCGAACGTCGTGGCCCTGGGCCAGAAGTTCGTCAGCCAGGTTCGACCCAATGAACCCAGCGCCCCCAGTAACAAGCGTCAACATCCAGCGACAGTACCCCCGACCCCACCCTCCCTCGTGATCGAACATGTCGTAGTTAGGGCGAAATCGACTGGCTAACTGCGACATCTTCGTAGGGTTGGGGCGGTGTCTTCGCGTGTTGGTCTGGTGGTGCTGGTCTTGACTGTGGTGATGTCGGCCGGGTGTAGCCGTAACGAATTCGACGACCGAACGGCGGTAGTCGCCGTCGACGGTCGGTCGACCACCTTCAAGGTCGACTCGTGCGGGCTCGATGCGACCACGGTGTTCGTGGTCGGCCGTTCCTCGAAGGGCGACGTGGTTCAGGCGGTGGTCGGCGTCGAGGCCGATGGTCGGACCGGGGTGGTGGCCTCGACCGGGCTCACCTTGGGGCCGGATGGGGCGGAACTGGCGGCTTTTGGTGCCGAGTCCTGGCGGCGCAGGGGCCAATCAGGTGCTGCGCCCGGCCGGATCGACTCAGCTCAAGTCCGCGGCAGCCGAATCCAGGTCTCAGGCCGACTCGTTCAGACCGCAACTGCTGCAGGAACCGCCCCCGCCCCGAGCGTGGCCTTTTCCTTTGACGCCCGCTGCGACAAGAAGGAGCCCACCCCCTAGTACCGCCCTGAGGGCGGAGATGTCGCAGTTAAGCAGTGCATTTCGCCATAACTACGACAACTTCGATCAGGAGGGGTTGGGGTTGGGGTCGGGGTCGGTGGGGGTTAGGTCTCCTACTACTTCTTCTACTTTTAGGCGGGCGGAGGAGATGCGGGCCCGGCAGTGGTGGACGAGTTCGGCGGCTCGGGATACGTCGGCGGCTATTCGGTCTACGTCGGGCTCGTCGTGCTCCAGCCGGTCGAGGATCGACTCCAGTTCTGACAGGGCATCGGCGTAGCCGAGGTCGGCGACCGGTTTGGGTGCGCTCATCGTTTGGACTCCTCGATTGGTGGGTCGGGCTGGACCGCGGTGACGGTGCTGGCTGCGGTGCCGTCGGCGAAGCGGGTGACGAGTTCTGCGCCGAGGGCGAGGCCAGCGATGCGACCGACGGGCCGGCCATCGGTCGTGGTGGTGATGGTCCACCCCCGGGCCAGGGCGAGTTGGGGGTCATGGGATCGCACCCGGGCGGTGAGGCTGTCCACCACCCGCCCGGCCCGAAGAAAGCCGCGTTCGGACCGACCAACGATGGCATCGGCCTGCCCGTCGAGATGGGTGACGGCGCGGTCCAGCACCCGGCTGGCACCGCGGCTGGTGCGGACCGCCGCCAGTTCCAGCTGGTCGGTATGGCGGGAGAGCGTGCGGGTGGCGGCGCGTCCGACGCGGGTGGCCCGGCGATCCAGGCGGGCGTCGGCGATCGATGCGGAGCTCACGGCAGCCCGCTGTGCAGCCACCCAGTGCTCGTCGATCCGAGCGAGGAACGCCCTTACCTGGGCCACGATTGCGGCGGCCGCGGCGGTGGGCGTCTTGTGGGCGCTGTGGGCCACGTCGTCGGCGATCGAGCGGTCCACCTCATGGCCGATGCCGGTGAAAACCGGGACGGGCATGGCGGCGATGGCCCGGGCGATGACGTCGGTGTCGAACCCGGCCAGGTCCGTGCGGGCACCGCCGCCGCGCACGAGCAGGATCAGATCGACCCGGTCAACGGCCAGCCGATGAAGGGCTCGCACCACCGACGGGCCACAGTCGGCGCCCTGGGTCCGGGCATCGATGCCGCGGACGACAAAGCTGATTCCGCTGCCGTCCAGCTCGGCCAGCACGTCGGCGTGAGCGGCGCTGCCCACGCTGGTGATGAGGCCGATACGCAGTGGGACGAGCGGCAAGAACTGGCCCCGGTTGGCGTCGAGCAAGCCCTCTGCCGCCAGGTTGGCCAGGATCCGGTCTCGGTCCGCTTGCAGACGCCCAAGCGTGAACGCCGGGTCAATCCCATGCATGCGTAGCTGGAGCGTGCCCCGAGGGGCATACCAACGGAGCCGGCCTTGGATCCGCACCTCAATTCCGTCGTCCATGCGAACGGCGCCGCCGGCCCGCTTGAGCTGATCGTTCACGTGCTTGCGCTCGGGGGCCAGCAGCGTCACCGAAATTTGGGCTCGAGGGATCTCTCCGGCGGCGGTGGGTTCGGCCAGGTTGAAGTATGCATGGCCATTCGCCGACCGGGACAGATTGCGGATCTGCCCCTCCACCCAAAGGTCCCCGGGGAAGGCGCTGGCGGTGAGTTGGGCGATGCGCGCCGCAAGTTCACCGACCGTCAGCGTGGCCGGGCCACCAACCTCTTCGTCGAACAACGAGCCGTCCACCACCTGCGGGACCGTAGACGCGCCGAGGGCCGCGCCGGTTCGGCGCAGCCCTCGGGCAGTGGTTCCGGCCGTTGGGCCGAGGTGAGATCTCAGCTGGCGCTGAGGTTTCCGGCCACGAAGTCCCAGTTCACCAAGTTGGTGAGGAAGTTCCCGATGTAGTCCGGGCGCGCGTTGCGGTAGTCGATGTAATAGGCGTGCTCCCACACATCGATGGTGAGAAGCGCCTTGACGCCGTGCTTCAGCGGCAGGTCAGCGTTGCTGGTCTTCTGGATCTTGAGACCGCCGTCGTCAACCAACCAGGCCCAGCCCGAGCCGAAGGTGGTCTTGGCGGCCTCGGTGAACTGCGTGGAGAACGCGTCGTAGGAGCCGAAGGCTGCGTTGATGGCGTCGGCCAGTTCGCCGGTGGGGGCGCCACCTCCCGTGGGGGAGAGGCAGTTCCAGTAGAAGGTGTGGTTCCAGACCTGAGCCGAGTTGTTGAACAACGGACCCTGGTCTGCGGCGAGGATGAT
>JANXNS010000005.1 GCA_025353965.1 Aquihabitans sp. | reverse complement strand
CCGCCCTTTTGGACATACGACCGAACGAAGTCCTCCGCGTTGGTTTCCAAAACACCGTCGATCTCGTCGAGGAGGTCATCAATATCGGCTTTGAGCTTCTCGCCCGTTTCCGAGGAGGCGGGCACCTCGGTGACCTCTTCGGCCTTCCGGGCGGGGGCGGCCTTGCGCTTGTGTTCCTGTTCAGCCATGTAAGGGGACCCTCCGTTTCAGGCACCGCCCAGCCGGGCCAGAAGCTCGGCTGGGGTAGCACTCTCATCCAACAAGGTACCGACGTGGGCGCGTGTCCCACGCAATGGTTCCATCATCGGCACGCGTCGCAGCGCCTCATCGCCTACGTCGAACACAATGGAATCCCAGTTGGCGGCAACGACATGGTGCGCCCATCGCTGCAGACATCGGCCACGGAAGTACGCACGGGTGTCCTCGGGCGGCTCGGTCATCGCCCGGGTGACCTCGGCGTCGGTGGTGATCCGGACCAAGCCAGCGCGGGCCGCGAGCGAGCGTTCGGGGCGGACGTCGTGGTACTGGAGTGCCAACGCGTCGAGCCGTGCATCTCCCCATTTCAGGTCGTGCCGATCGCGGTAACCGGTGAGGATTCGATATTTGGCCACCCAATCCAGGCGATCGGCAAGCGTCATCGGGTCTGTCTCCAAGGCGGTGAGTACCTCCTCCCAGGTCTGGAGGATGAGCGAACCAACCGGCCCGCCGACGGCTTCCAAACCACGTTCCTCGGACCACTTGCGGGCCCGATCCAGAAGTTCCCATTGGATGTCAAGCGCCGTCACCGTGGACCCGTCCACCAGTTCAAGCGGGCGTGTGAGGGTGAGGTCATAGGAGACCGCACGCATGGCGGGGACGGGGGACCGGAACACGAACGGGCGAGGCAGGGCATCGTCTTCGACCATGGCCAGCACGAACGCGGTGGTGCCGACCTTGAGGAAGGTTGCGGTCTCGGAACAGTTCGCATCGCCCGCTATGACGTGGAGCCGACGGTACTTTTGCGGGTCCGCATGGGGCTCATCTCGAGTGTTGACGATGGGGCGTTTGAGGGTGGTTTCCAAGCCAACCTCAGCCTCGAAGAAGTCCGCTCGTTGGGTGAGTTGGTACGGCACGTCCCGGATGCCAACCCCTGCCGCTTCTGAACCGATCTTCCCGCTTCCCGTGAAGATCTGCCGGGCGACAAAATGGGCCGTTGCGTGGGTGATGACCTTCCCGAATGGCACCGACCGTGCCATGAGATAATTCTCGTGACAGCCATAGGAGTTGCCCTTCCCATCTGAGTTGTTTTTGTGGATGACCAGTTCCTGACCGTCGGGCAAAAGACGGTTAGCGGCAACCATCGAGCGCTGAAGAATCTGCTCCGCAGCCCGGTCGTAGACCACGACGCTGCGGGCGTCCGCGCACTCGGGGGTCGAACATTCGGGATGAGCGTGGTCGACGTAATAGCGGGCGCCATTGGTGAGTACCGCGTTGACCAAATGAGTTTCGACCTCCGGCGATGAAGCCGGGCCGACCGCTCCGCGCGCGTCGATCCCCGGGGTCTCATCCTCGAAATCCCAGCCGACCTTGGGGCCACCCTCATGCTGGCGTTGGAGATCGCCGAGGTAGGCGTTGATGAGCATCGAGGATGCAGTAACCGGGTTGGACTCACGTACCCCCCGGTGAATGATCCCGAACTCGGTCTCGATCCCGATCACCTTGTGTACGGCCACGGGCTGAGAGTACCGCTAGAGGTACTGGCCCGTGGCCACCCGCTCGATCGCCCGGCCCCCTTCGGGCTCGGTCTCGTCGGCATGCTTTACCAGCGTGCGGATATACACGATCCGCTCGCCCTTCTTGCCCGAGATCTTGGCCCAGTCGTCCGGGTTGGTGGTGTTGGGTAGGTCCTCGTGCTCCTTGTACTCCTGGTGGATGGAGTCGATGAGGTCCTGCGGCTTGATACCCCGCGGTCCGCCAGCGATGAGACGCTTGATGGCCAACTTCTTGGCCCGACGAACGATATTTTCGATCATGGCCCCGGACGAGAAGTCCTTGAAGTACATGATCTCTTTATCGCCATTCTGGTAGGTCACCTCGAGGAACTGGTTCTGCTCATCGACGCGATACATCTCCTCGACCGTGGTCTCAATGATGCCCCGCACATATTTCTCCGGGTCCCCGCCGCCGAGGGTCTCCACATCCTCTTGATTCAGGGGAAGGTCCGCGGTGAGATAGCGGGAGAAAATCTGCGCCGCAGCCGCTTCATTTGGTCGTTCGATCTTGATCTTCACGTCCAGCCGCCCGGGACGGAGAATGGCGGGATCGATCAGATCTTCTCGGTTGGATGCGCCGATCACGATCACATTCTTGAGCGTCTCCACCCCGTCAATTTCCGCCAGGAGTTGGGGCACGATCGTGCTCTCCATGTCCGATGAGATTCCCGTACCACGGGTGCGGAACATGGAATCCATCTCATCGAAGAACACGATCACGGGCCAGCCCTCCTCGGACTTTTCCCGAGCCCGTTGGAACACCAAGCGAATCTGACGTTCGGTTTCGCCCACGTATTTGTTCAGTAGTTCAGGGCCCTTGATGTTGAGGAAATAGCTCTTAGCGTGCTCATCCCCGGACACCAGGGCAACCTTCTTGGCCAGCGAGTTCGCTACCGCCTTGGCGATGAGTGTCTTTCCACAGCCGGGAGGCCCGTACAACAAGATGCCCTTCGGGGCAGGGAGTTTGTGCTCAGCGAAGAGGGCGGCATGGACGAAGGGCAGTTCGACGGCATCGGCGATCTGCTCAATCTGCCCATCTAGCCCCCCGACGTCTTCGTAGGAGATATCTGGTACTTCCTCGAGAACGAGTTCCTCGACCTCGGCCCGCGGCACTTTCTCGATCAGGAGCCCCGAACGGCTGTCCATGAGCACGGCGTCGCCCGCTCGAATGCCAATGGCCGCCAACTTCGACGACACCTCGCAGACCCGCTCCTCGTCCGCTCGACCCACGATGAGCGCCCGTCCCCCGCCCATAGCGTCCTTCACCGTGACGACCTCACCAGTGCGGTCATTGGACCGGGACAAGATCACGCTGAACGACTCGTTGAGCGCTACCTCGTCCCCCTGTGTGAGCTGGTCGATCAGCTCCGGCATGACCGCAACACGCATTTTCCGCCCACCGGAGTGCACATCTGCAGTGCCGTCGTCGTTCGCACCCAGCACGGTGGCATACGCCGCCGGCGGCTGGGTGAGCTTCTCGACCTCTTCTCGCAGCGCGGCAATGTGGTCCCGCGCCTCACGCAACGTGTACGTGAGTTTCTCGTTCTGGCTGACGGCCTGTTGGAGCTGGCCTTTGGTCTCCAGCAGACGTTCTTCCAACGTCCGGACACGTTTTGGCGCATCTTGCAGGCGCCGCCGCAAGGTGGCTACCTCCTCTTCCAGGGTGCCAGCCTGGTCCCGGAGCTCATCGAGCTCAGCCGCCTGCTCGGTCAACCGCTGTTGGAACTCGTCGGTGCTGACGGGAACCACCTCCTGGGTCGGACAGTTACCCCCCCGATCGCAGCGCCGGAGGGCCTCGTGAACGACGCTACTCGCTGCCCCAACGAGTTCGACGCGTCCCCTCGCCGGTTCACAAGACGGCAACACGGTCCTCACAATCGGTGGCTCGCGGTCGACAGAGTCGTACGTGACCGACGACCGGCCTGGCATCCCCGCCGGGTTCCCGGGCGCAGGGAACGGTCCGCTACCATTGAAGAACCGGCTCGACGGCCACCCGCAACGGGTGGCGCCACCCGACGAAAGAGGCAACCGCACCATGAAGGTCTGGATCGACCAGGATCTCTGCACCGGCGACGGGCTCTGCGAAGAGATCGCGCCCGACGTTTTCACGCTCCTTGACGATGGCTTGGCCTACGTCAAGGAAGGGGCAAAGGTTTACTCGGATCCAGGCGGCCCCGAGGGGTTGGCTGTTGTTCCTGCTGGCCAAGAAGAGGCCACCATTGAGTCGGCCGAAGAATGCCCTGGAGAGTGCATCTTCATCGAGCTGTAAGGCTCGATTCAGGAGAGGCAGTCCCCGGCGGACACCGGCGCTGGTCCGGCGGTGTGCACCACGGCCGCAAGCTCCTCGGTCGTGAGGGCATAGGCCACGCCCGGTCGATCCGGCGCAATGGCAAAGGCAACACCGACCACCGTGCCGTTTGGAGTCACCAGAGCGGACCCCGAATCTCCCGGGCGGAGTTCGGCGGCCAGAACCAACACCTCGCGGCGCACCCCAGGGTTGTCGTAGATATCGGACCCGACCGCGGTGACCTTCTCGCCCACCGCGAACGGCGCGAGACGTAACGCTCCCCCCCCGGGGTGGCCAAAGACGGCACCCTTGGCCCCAACCTCTGCACCGAGAACTGGCAAAGCAGGACGGTCCAAACCTGGAACCCGAAGTATGGCCAGATCGCGCTCTGGGTCGAAAGCAACCACCGTGCCCGCATGGCGCGAACCATCGCTGGCCTCAACCTCAGTGGCTGACTCGCCTGCTACAACGTGGGCGTTTGTAGCCACCAGGTTCCTTCCGACCACGAATCCGCTGCCCTCTTGGATCTGCCCGCAGGCTTCGCCCACAACCAGGACGGTAGAGGCAGCCACGCGGGTAGCCGTCGTGACGGTGAGCCCGCTGGCGGCTGGAGGCGGGCCCAGCGCTGGCGACCGGCGCAGGACATCGAACACCTGCGGGTACCGCTCCCCCAGCAACCGGCGAACGCTCCGGCTGGCGTCGGGAGCCTCCGGAAGGACCCGCTCCATGGCCCGCACGACCACCGAGCCTCGAGCTTGCTGGGCTGGCCAGTCAGGTACGTCGGCCATCGCCGGGACAATCAACCACATGGTCATTGCCACCCCTGCCAGCCCGGCGAAAGCACCAACCGCAGCATCGAGCAGGCAGGCCGGGCCCAGCGGAATGACCAGATGGAGCCGGTCCCCGACGAACAGTCCGAGGGCCTGGCCCATCAGGCCCGCCCCCACCACGACGGCGGCCACCACTAAAATGAGATTGGGCCGATCAACTCCATCGCCCAGCCCGTCGATGATCGCGGGGATCACCGCGAAGCCACCGATGATGCCGAGGAGCATGCCCACCCACGAGGTAACGCGGGCCACAAAGCCCAGCCGGAACCCGCCGACAGCCGCAGTCAGGCCGACCACCACGATCACCACATCGAGGCCATTCATGGCGTCCTACGCGGGCAGGAGTCGGGCGTGCGTGAGAAAGCCCGTGTGGGCCACCATGCGGTGATCAGGCCGGACTGACGTGCCATCGATGTTCCAACCCCGTTGCAAGATCTCCAGGGTTTCGGAGAGCTCGAAGCCACTGTCGACAAACCGCTCGCGAAGTTGGACGGCTTGGATGATCGTCGGGGTGTAGGCCACCAAGATCCCGCCCGGCCGCAAGGCTGTCTCTGCGTGGGGGACCACCAGCCAAGGCTCCGGAAGGTCCAACACGATTCGGTCAAGGCTCTGCTCGTCGATCCCCTCGTAGCAGTCGCGTTCCTCGACCTGGTAATGCTCGGTGAGCTCCGTCCCGCCGAAGGCCACAACATTCTTGACTGCTCGGGCGGCAAAGTCTGCCCGAATCTCGTAGCCGGTCACATGCGCGCCGGCTCGGAGCAACGTCATGGACAGCGCCCCCGATCCAACGCCGGATTCCAGCACACTAGCGCCGGGAAAGATGTCGGCCAGCATCAAGATGGGGCCGAGATCCTTGGGGTAGATCACCTGGGCGCCTCTCGGCATCTTCAAGACGAAGTCGCTCAGGGTCGGTCGAAATGCCGTGAAGGTTGCACCCCGCGTGGACCGAAGCGGCGTTCCCTCCGGTTTGCCGATGATGTCGGCGTGAGGGATGAACCCCGAGTGCGTATGGAACTCGCCACCGTCCGCCAAGGTCACCAGGTAGCGGCGTTTCTTGCGGTCAATGAGCAGGATCTGCTCGTCCACCCGGAAAGAGCGGTCGGGTAGAATAGTGGGCAGGGCGTCCATGGCCTGGTGAGTCGTTTCCTGGTGGGGTTCGATTGGTTCAATTGGTTCGCTCATGCGTCGACCCGCTTGCCTTTGATGGTGAGGTGGACGGGTTCGGCCCCGGCTGTCCTCTCGAGCAGGCGACAGAACGCACAGATCTCTGACGTGGTCGGCACACCACAGCGGGTGCAGGCCGCAGTGTCGCCCGCCTCCGCATAGGCGGGAGCGGCATCGGCAAACCGCTCGACAGCCCGGGCCAGAAACCCGAAGTAGAAGGCCTGCTTCGCCCCCGGCGAGGTTGCTTCGATGGCATTGAGCGCTTCTTTGTAGCCAATGTGCTTATTGCCTACGGCCATCGGGCACTCTTCAACGATGTAGTCGATACCGCGCAGCACGCAGTAGGCGGCCATCTCCCGTTCACCGAGGCGAACCAGCGGTTTCACCTTGCGTGGAAAGCCCGGTCGGGCGGGCAGCACCGGATGTTGACGGGCCAAGTACTCGGTTTGCCAGCGGAGCGTGTTGCCGAAAAGGACCGCGGCTTCGTCGTCGAGGTTGTGGCCGGTAGCCACCGCGTCGTACCCGCCTTGGAGCGCAGCCTTGTCGAACAAATGGCGCTTCGACAGCCCGCAGGCCGAGCAAGGAACCCGTTTCGTGACCGCTGCCGCCGTGGGCACGTCGTAGCCGTACTGGTCACGCAGCTCGATCTGCTCGAGCTTGAGGCCGCGCTCGGCGGCAAAGGCCCGCACTTGGTCGCCGGAGCGATCGGAGTAGCCACCGATGCCGAGCCCGATATAGAGGCCGTTGGCCTCGTAGCCCAGCTCGAGGAGAATGTCCCACAACGCCAGACTGTCCTTGCCGCCGGACACGGCAACTAAAATGCGTTCACCAGGCGCAAACATCTTGAACTCGTCGATTGCCTTCTGGGTCTGGTCTCGGACCAGCTTGAGAAAATGATCCCCACAAAAGTTGGCATTGTGGCGGCGGATGTCAATAACGGCAGGTTCGCGACACACCTTGCACTTCACGCTACGCCGCCTGAGATGACCGGCCGAATCTCCACGACGTCGTCCGCGGTGAGGAGTGCATCTCCGGGGACCAACGTGCCACCGCGAATGACCAAGACGGATTCCCGGTTGAGATCGAGCTTCTGAAGCAGCGCCACAATGCTCATGGGGCCTTCAAAGATGATGGTTCGGTTCGGATTGCGAAGGTTGACCTGCACCCCACCATCCTGCCCGCTCGGAGCAGCGGGCCCGTCCTCCAGAACCGGGATCAGCGCGAACGCCGCCGCCGCTGGCCGGCGGCCGCCGCGGTCGGTGCCGGCGCGGAGTCGATGGTGGCCCGACCGTTGGCGATAATCAGACGCTCACCAGGCCTCAGGACCTCCGATAACAAGACCTCCGGCTTTCGAGCAGCCAAGCGTCGCATCGTGCGCAGCGTCCACAACCCGGTGCCGACGTAGAACCAGCCCTTGCTGGCTCCGAAGACCCCCCGGCTGATGCCCGCTCGCTCCGCCATCCGAAGGAGACCGCCGTTGGCCTTGCGGCCATTTTTGGCGGCCTTTCCTGAAGTAGCCACTAGAAGCGCCGTACCTCGATCATGGTGGTCTTCTTCCTGCCGCGACTACGACCGAAGAGGAACACCCCCAGAACAAAGGCAACCGCGATCACCGCGCCCACGGTTACTGCGGTTCCCTTGGCGGCCTCCGCCCGATCTTCTACATCTCCGGTGAGTTCCCGGAACTTGTTTTCGATGTCTGCCTTGGTGATCTTTTTTTGCGCGGCCACAGGCTGGCCTCCCTTGGAATTCATGGCGGTCATGGTTGTGCCTTATCCGACTTGGTTGCCGAGGTGATGGCCTTGGCGGCACCAGCCGTAACGGCGGCGCAGACGATGAAGGCAATGAGGTACGGAATCCACGTCAGGCTGCCCTGCAGATGTTTGTTGGTCTGCAAGCCACGGAGAATGGCCAGAGCAGCAAACAAAATGCCCACTCCCAGGAGCAGTGCGCCAGGGATCCCTCTGACCAAGAACCTACCAATGGATTTCAGCGGGTCGAGGGTTTCCTGCTTGCCATAGTCGCGGATGAGCTGCCAGAGATCGGTGACGATCTCGCCCATGCCTTTATTTTCAGCTTGCTTCGCACCAGTGGGCGCCACGTCTTCTCCTGGTCGTCGGCTCGGGACTTCCTACCTGTCACTGGTGACCTACGCAAGAACCACAGAACGTGGGCTCACGCACCTGCGAGCCGAACCCGACAAACCTGCTCTTCCTCGTCCAACAGGGCATCGAGGCGGATGAGGCGATCGGGGACGTCCGGCGTGGCCAACAGCCGCTGGCGATCCAGGTCTCCGAGGGGCGACCACCCAACCAGTCGATAGCTGGAAAGCGAGGGGCTGGCGTCATCAACGACGACCGGGTCAGGAGGGACCGGGTCACCCAGTTCGGCCAGCAGGCCAAGCAGCCTGCGAAGGCGGACCATAGAACTTGCCAGCGCCTCGTCTATGCCCGGACCCGGGTCGGGGTCCGGCCAATCCTCGACTGCCGCCAGCGGATAGGGCGTGTCGGGCAGCCACTGGTCAACCCTGATGCGACCGATCCCCACGGCGAGGACGCCCCAGCGGCCATCGGGCGCCTGCTCGGCCTGGACGATCCGGGCACGGGTACCTACTTCGGTTCGGCGCTCGCCACCGCCGACCTCGCTCCCACGGTCAATCAGAACGACACCGAAATCTTCCGACTCGGCTAGGCATCGCTCAACCAACGCTCGGTATCTGTCCTCGAACACATGCAGAGGAAGTACTGCTCCTGGCAACAGGACCGACTGGAGGGGAAACATCGATAGGGCACCCACCTGGGCAGCGTACGGAGAAACGGACGCACCTAGGGTCGATCCTTCGTTGGTAAGGGGAAGAAGCCGGGGACATCCTTCAGCCTCTAGCCCCGATCGTGGGGCGCCAGCCCGCGGGCCTGGCGCCAGCGGGCGTGATCCCACGCGTGGGCGAGCGCGATGACCGCCCGATTGGCCGATGGGTAACAGAGCCGGCCAGTGGCCCGGACCGTGGCCGGACCGGCGTTATCGGGGTCCGCCACGGCGAGCTCGGTGGCCAGCAGGATCGGCTTACCGGTTGCTTCGGAAATGTCGGCCGCGGCCTGGGCAAACCGGGCATCTTGGCGCTCGTGGTACGCCACGATCCGCTCGATCCCGTGGTCTGGGTAGAAGGGCCCGTTGCGCATGAGCCGGGCTTGGTTGGCCTGAATGCCAAGGCCTAGCTGGATGACGGCATCTACCTCGGGGTGCGACGCGATCATCTCCAATACCTCGGGGATGGTGTCGCGGGTCTCGCCGCCAGCCAGATCCACGGGGTTGTTCCGGCTCCAACGGGGCGGCAGCTTGGTATCGATCAAGGCCAGGAGATCTTCGGGAAGCACCATCAGCTCAAGTGAGCTGGCGGTAATCGCATCGGCCGTGACCACACCCCAGCCGCCGGCCGTGGTCATCACCACGACTCGCGGGCCACGGGGTACCGGCTGCGTGGCAAACGTTGCCGCTGCTTCGAATGCCTCTTCCACCGTGGCTGCCCGGGTGATACCCGCCTGGCGGCAGGCGCCGTCGAACACCCGATCATCGGTAGCAAGCGATCCGGTATGGCTGGCCGCCGCCCGCTGGCCGCCGGCAGTGGCGCCGCCCTTCACCAGGACCAACGGCTTGCGAGCGGTGACCGAGGCCATCCGGTCGAGGAACGCACGCCCGTCCGGTACGCCCTCCACATAGGCGAGGCCCACGGCGGTAGCCGGGTCATCGGC
>JANXNS010000172.1 GCA_025353965.1 Aquihabitans sp. | reverse complement strand
ATTGGCGAGATTGTGATTCGGGGCCACAACGTGATGAAGGGCTACTACGGGAATCCGGAGGCAACGGCCGAGGCGATGCGGGGCGGCTGGTTCCACACGGGCGACCTTGGCTACCGCGATAGCGACGGCTTCTTCTTCATCGTTGACCGGAAGAAGGACATGATCATCCGGGGTGGATTCAATGTGTACCCGCGCGAGATAGAGGAAGTTCTGTTCGAGCACCCGGCTGTGGCCGAGGCGGCTGTGGTGGGCAAAGTTGACGAACGACTCGGCGAGGAGGTTGTCGCGGTCATCAGTTTGAAGCCGGGCACCGAAGCCACTTCCGAGGAGGTCATCGCCTTTGCGAAGGAACGGCTGGCCGCTTACAAGTACCCGCGGGAGGTCCGGATCATCGCGGACTTGCCGAAGGGTCCGACCGGGAAAATTCTCAAGACCGAGCTGCGAGACTGAATTGATCCGGGGGCGTAGGACCGATTTCCGGCAAAGCGAGAACACCGTGCTTGCGGACTATGGCCAGACAGGTTGACCCCGCCTGCGGTGTCACAACCGCTGCGAGTTCGACGTGTCCTGGGGTGCTTGTTTCCGGGCTGGCTCCGGGCATTGACCGATGAGCCGATTGCCACTGACGACAAAACGTCGGCCGATGAGTTCCGTCGTGGTTGCCTCGACCAGAAGGTCCGAATCCTGAGATTTGGCAATGACGCGGTCACCAGCATCGGTTTCCAGGATGGCCACCACCTTCACGGGTTCAAGCCCGGCGTAGGTAACGGTGATGGCCGCCACGGTCGCCTCGCCCTCGTGGCCATCGAGCACCTCGGCGCTCTCGGTTGCGGCCGTTGCCTCATCCACGAGATCGGCGACCAAGGGGAGGCCCACGCCGGGCTCAGACCCCCAAACGGCAAGCCCAGGCTTCGTGAGAAGGCCGCTCACGGTCGTGACAAGCCCGAGGCCAGGCTCGGTCCGCAGCCGTCGGGCAACTTCGGCGGTGGCATGGAACACAAAACTGTTGAAAGGTCCTCCGGCGAAGGCCATGCCTCCGGTGACCGTCGGCGTGCCCGCAAGGGGAAGCCCCAGCTCGCGCTGCTGGACCCTCACGGCAACCGGGAAACAGGAGTACAACTCGACGTGACGGCAATCAGTCAGCGGTCGGTCGAGATGGCTGCGCGCTGTCCGGCCGAGAACACCCATGGCCGGCCACTGATGCAGGTGGCGTCGTTTGGTGAGCGGAAGCATCTGGCTAGATTCCAGGCCCACCAGCGGGAAGACCCACCGGTCCAGCGGGACTCCGGCCCGTTCGGCTGCTTCAACTGAGCACATGAGCAGAGCGGCGCCTTGGTCGACGGTCCATTGGCTGGCGTGCCATTTGCCGTACGGGAAGGCGAGCGGTCGGTTGTCCGAGCCGAATTGAGCTAGGGCATCGGCGTCCATCGGCGCGGGAAAGGCCGCCTCTGGGTTGGCCTGGGCCACCCGGTTGAATCGGGCGTGAAGGCCCGCGATGTCCGCAAGGTCCTCGGGCAGGCTCCGGTGCTCAGCGGCGCGGAGGGCCGACTCGATGAGTGCATATTGCTCGACCGGTGCCCACAGCCCCGCCGCGATCTCCGGGCGAGCGACGATGTCGGCGCCGGGTACGAGGTGAATGTCCGGCAACGCACCGTTCTGGTTCACCTCAAGGTCCCCGCCCTCAGGAGGGCCTAGGTGGTTGACGGCCTGGGCAATCCCCGCAGCGTCGCCGGCCTGGCTGCGTCGGGCAGCACGGGCCGTGCGTGCTTTGGCCTCGGCCCCAACAATGACGGCAACGTCTATCTCCCCCGCCATGATCGCGGCCATTGTCTGGTTGATCAGTGTTTGTTGCGGTACACCGATGTCAGCCAGGTAGGTGGTTGCGGTCACGGCCCCAATTCGGTGCGCGACGATCCGGGCCGGATCTGTGTAGGACCAGGTCCCACGGGGGACAACGACCCGGTCGGAGGCGGCCAACAACGCCGGAACCCCTGAATCGCGGCCTGCCTCCTCGACGGCCAGGACCATGAGCTCGACCGCTTCGACGTCGACTGACACGGTGCCCACGCCGACCAGGACCGGCGTGCGGGGATCCATAGTCACCAGAAACTCGTGTCGGCGCCAAGGCCGAGGCCAGGGTATTCGCCCACAATGATTGGCTGGCAATTTCCCCAGCCTCGAGCGTCGCCGTCGAGGTCATGGACTTGAATGAAGGTGTCTCTGACCTGGTGCATTTCCCGGGCAAGGTCCGGGTCGGTGCAATTCTCGAGGCGCTCGCCATCGACGTGGAGTTCACCCCGCCACTCTCCGTGGTGGTGGCCTTTCCAGCCGAAGTACAGCCCGACACCAAGCTGAAATCCCGTTGCGGTGGGCACCTCGAAGGAAAAGTGGCGTTCCGTACCGTCGGCCAGGGTGACCGTGACCGGTCCACCGAGGAGGCGGCGGTTCCTGGTGTCGTAGGTGAAATCGGTGTGGATATCGGCAACCAACTCGATCCGACCATCGGCGTGTTCAATGGCTCCGGTGACGGTGCGCTGGGTGTGGCCAAATCCTTCAAGGTCCACGTGGTGGAGAAAAAGTCCCCAGCGAGTGCCATCGGAGTCCTCCATCAGGACCGGGCACCACATCATTCGGAAGTCCATCTCCATAACCGGGTTGAACGGGTCCGTGTCAGTGGGCGGAAGGCCGACGTCATAACGAACGCCCCAGGAATGGTCCCGGGTCGATACCCACTCGCGGGGATCGATCTCCTCTCGTTTGCCATCGATCTCGACCCACCCGGATGCAACCCCGATCTGGTGGTATCGAACAAGATCAGCGTTGACCCGGTAACCAAGCGGGGTCCGCTGATGCGTCCGTTCCTCGGTGGCCGGTGGTAATGCTGCTTCAAAGATCCAATCAAAGGCCAACGGTTGAATGTCGGTCGCATCAAGCGCGAAGCGCACCCGTTTCATTGGCTCGAGAACCTCGTAGCGCAGGGGGCCGACGGCGGTGAGATCAGGCTCGGGGAACAAGCGGCGACTGCCCCGCACGGTGATTTGCTCAATGCCCCGCGACATGCCGCCGTAGCCGTCCATCACGTTCCGGTTGGTGTATTTGCCCATGCCAAAGCCGAGTTGAAGGCTGCCATCGCGTTTGGCCGCCATGGCGCAGACCTTCTCGGTCCATGAGGGATCACTCACCGCAACGGTGGCAAACGTGTCCGCGACTTGATGGTTGAATCCCTCATCGGCTGGGCCTATTGGTCCAAGTGAGTTGGCCATGGGGTACCCCCTGTGCAGAACCGGACCGCTAGCCGATCTGGTTCTGACGGTGTATCAGGTCTAAGCATTCTGAGGTGAAGACCCCGAACTCAGCTCAGGCCTTGGCCGCATTTGTCGGCGGTGCTGGCATCATGCATTTCGTCAATCCGGCGTTTTTTGACGCAATCGTGCCGAAGGCATTGCCGGGCAGTGCGAGGATGTGGACGTATGTGAGCGGCGTGGCCGAGGTCGCGGTTGCCGCGGCAGTGGCGAACCCTCGAACTCGGCGGAATGGAGCCCTTGCAGCGGTTGCGCTGTTCGTGGCCGTCTACCCGGCCAATATTCAAGCGGCCGTGGATGCTTCGACCAGCGGCGAAAAGGCCCTTACGTGGCTTCGTCTGCCGCTTCAGTTTCCGATGATTGCTTGGGCCCTCAGGGTTCGCAGAGCGACCGGAGATGACCCGTCTCAGGTCTAGGCGGCTGACGGGCTTCCGCTGGGCCGTCGGGCCGAGGGCGCTTGCCTCTGAGAACGCGTTCCCACCCCGGCCAACCTGGCGGCGACGCCCGTTTGGGTCAGGTACGCGGCGGTGTCGGCCTTGGCGGCCAGAGCGACTGGGCCTGATCGGTCGCTGGCCATCGCGTTCATGCCCATGACCACCCGGGTGGCAGCGCTCGGTTCGACGCGAACCACAATGGCCCCAGCGGCCCTTAACCGGCGGACCTCCTGCTCGAGACGCCGATGGGCAGCCCAGCGAATACCCGCGTCCGCCGTACGGGCTCGCCCGTGAGCGATCGACATGGGCGAGGACACGATGACCACGTCGAGGCCCTCGCCACGAAGCACATCAGCATTGGTTGGGGAGTGGACACCGCCGTCGAGGTATTCCAAACCGCCGATTTCGACAGGCGAAAAATACCCCGGTATTGCGCAAGACGCAGCAACTGCTCGTCCCAGCGAAGCCTCGGGGGCCCCCGCTCGGCCGAATGTCGTCCGGGCACCGTCGGTTCGGCGCGCCGCGCAGATCCAAAGTCCGTCGGGCCATATGTCCCCAAGGAAAGGCGCGAGCGCCTCGGCCGAAGCGGTGATGTCAACGAATCCAGCCGGAAGCAGGGTTGCGGCCGCCGATGACGGCCGGAAGGCCCATGGTCGCCGAGCAGTTCGAGCCATGAGCCCAACCGATGGGAGGCGCCAGCCATGGAGGGCGTGGCGGGCATCGAACGGCGGGATCTCTGGCCCCTCCAGGTCAAATGCCGCAAGAAAGGCTCCTTCGGGCGAGAGCCGGCTTCCAGTGGCCGAAGCCATCAAGTCATGACTGGGGACGCCCAGCCTGAGCGCTGCTCCAGTGAGAGATCCAGCCGATGACCCCACGATGACCTCCGCCTCCCTTGGATCCCAGCCCAAAGCTTCCTCCAGCGCCGCCAGGACCCCAGCGTGGTATGCCTGCCCGACGAACCCACCGGCACCCAGCACCAAGCCAACCCGAGTCATGGCAGGTGTTCTACCCGCTCGGACCCCCGTTGAGGCGTTCTCACCGCCGCGCCGCCTTCTTGGCAGGCTGCTTCTTGGCCGACCGCTTCCGGACAGGGGTCTGGTCCGCTGCCGCCTCCAACCCGTCAGCCGCATCCAGCAATTCGCGAAGGCTGACCGCCAGCCCGTCGCTGATCGCCCACACATCATCGACCACGTCAGGGCACGTGAGAAGTCCGAAGTCGAGACTGTCCTCCAGGCTCATGACCGTGATATTCAGCGCGGCGCCATCGAAGATCGGCCCGAGGGGGAAGTTGGCCTCCATCTTCGCCCCCGCCGAATAGAGGGGGAACGGAGGACCCGGAACGTTCGAGATCGTGAGGTTAAAGACTGGACGATGACGATCGGCCAAGCCCATCCGCGCATAGAGCCGCATAGCCCGGCCGAACACGGCTGGTGCGGCGAACTCTGCCCAGTTGGTGAGCGTCTCGGCCCCGATGGCCCGATGCTGTTCTTTCGCACCGCGCATGCCTTGGTGAATTGCTCCCAATCGCTCGACTGGGTCATCGATGTCTGTGGCCAGCGATGTGAACATCGATGAGACCTGGTTGCCCATGTCCTGGCGGTTATCTTCCGCTCGGACGGAGACGGGCACCATGGCCAGAAGCGGGCCATCTATCTTTTCACCCCGGTTGTCGAAGTAGCGCCGCAGGGCACCAGCGCACAGGGCGAGGACCACATCGTTGACCGTCACGCCGAACGCGTTTTTCACTCGCTTCACATCGGAAAGCGAGATGCTATCAATGGCGATGGATCGCGCCGGGGTTATGGCCCCGTTGATTGAGGTTGCCGGTGCCGTGAACGGGAGCGGCGCAAGACCGAGGCCCGGTGTCTTCGTCATCGTGCGGACGTCCAGTGCCGCTCGGCCTGTGCGACGCAACGCTCGCCACACCCGCGCCGGCTGCCGAGCCAATGACTGGGTCGCATAGACCAACATCTCCGCGTCGGACGGAACCTTGTCCGGCACCCATGGCACCGGGGGAGGGGGGTGCTCCGCCACCTCAGGAGAGAGGTCGAAGAGCGCTACGGTAATTTCCGAGCCCGAGGCCCCGTCTATTGCTGCGTGGTGGACTTTGGTAAGCGTGGCCACCCGGCCTCCCTCGAGACCCTCGATGTACCAGAGCTCCCACAGGGGACGAGACCGATCAAGCTGGATGGCGTTGAGCTGGGCCGCCAATTCGGTCAGCTCGCGGCGACCACCAGGAGCGGGCACGGCCACCCGACGAATGTGATGGTCGATGTCAAAATCCGGATCTTCGATCCAAAGGGGGAAGTGAAGCTGGAACGGCACGTTGACAAGTCGTTGGCGAAAAGGGGGCGCAACATGCAACCGCCCGCACACCATCTCGCGGACGTTTTCGATGCCGAAAGTCCCTCCCGCCGCAATGAGGTCGCGGGGGTCATAAATCGCCAGGCCCGAGACGTGCATGGCCGATGTCGGCGTCTCCATCCAGAGGAAACCGGCATCCAGGCCCGTGAGTCGCTTCATGGCGCGACCCTATGCCTGGTATCCCCTGGTTGCTTCGGCCCCAATGGTGATTTGGGAAGCCACGTGAATGTTGGGAGCGTTTTCGGTTAGACCCAACCCGTCATCGCTGTCCCCGCGCCGACTGGCATCTCCACACCACCGTGCGCTGATCGGGAGACCTCAGCGGACTCCTGAGGCCTCGTCTGGCCCCAGAATCGACTCGATGTTCCGCTCAGGGGTGTTCGTCCGGTACGCTCATGCAATACGGCGTCCCGTCTGCGAAGACGGTGGTGGTGGCCTGGTTCGAGGCTTCACCGGAGATGCCACACCCCGGATGAACGTCCCACGGCCCGCTGGGTTGCGGGCCGACGGCGCAGGAGTGCCGCACAACCCATGTCAGATGCACAAACACTGGAGGTTGCGGCCTGGGCCGCGGCCGACGGCAATGCCACCGCCGACCAACTCGCTGCGCTCGAGGCAGATCCCATCGCGTGGCGGTGGGCCTTGGAGGACCTGCTCGAGGTCACCGAGGACCACCTCGACGTCGTGCGACGTATCGAGGGACCAGAACGGCTCCAGGTGGTGTCAGATTTTGAGGCGGAACTGGCTCGGCTCGAGGCGGCCTATGACCTGTTGGCCAGGGTCGGTGACAGTTCGTCTGCCGTTGCCGCCATTGCCGCAGCTGACCCCGTTGGCGAAGTGCGGCTGCAAGGTTCCTGGCAGGGCGGGAATGTCGTCGTCTGGGCCGCCGGTCCGGGAACCGAGCCGGCCACCGCCGAGGAACTATCAGATCGTCTAGAAGCGATCGGTGGCCCCGCGGTGGGCTGGAGTCAGCACGCCGCAGTGCCTCTGCCTTCTGGTGCCCGGGCGGCCGCCCTAGGCATCCCGGTGCAGGAATCGCTCGGCTGGCTCGTTGCCGTCGGCGCAGGGCTCGGTCGTGAGGGCGTTGGGGCCAGCGTGGCCTGGCTGGGTCGGGTGGCGGTGGCCGCGGTTCGCCTGGTGGCTCGCGGTGCAGTCGTCCCCACTCTTCCTGGCGTCAAGCGGCCCGATGGCCGCACGCTTGACCTCGCCGTTCGCTGGGCACCAGCGCTTGTACCCGAGCCCGTACTCGATCGTCTGACCGCGGCCATGCCCGGTCCCGTCACCATCCTCGCTCCGAACAAGGCAGACCCTCGGGTGGTCACCCTCGAGGTGCTGGGGTCCGTTGTGCATGCCATCGTCTCCAAGGCGGCGGCCATGTTGGAACTGCCCGCTCCACCCCCGCACACCAACACCACCGCGGCAGTCGCCGAGGCCGTGATTACCCGCCTCGATGGTTCGCACTTTGTTGCCCCGGTGGCCGTCGGAGCAGAGGTGTCCAAGCGGCTCGACCGGTGGGCCAAGCCAGCGACGGGCCCAATGCGGGGCAAGTTGGTTGTCCAACTCGAGCCACCCGACAGTGGGAACGCGTGGTTCCTGTCAGTGCTCGGTCCTGGTGTCGAGGGCGGCTTGCTCCCGATCGAAGCCGCCATCGCCGACGGCAAAGCCACCAAACATCTGCTCGACGAGCTCGTGCGCCTCGAGCGGATCCTTCCAGCCTTGCTTCGGCCCGGTGCGCAGCGTCGAGGCCAGGTGTATCTGAGTCAGGACGAAGCCTGGGAACTGATGACCGTGACCGGATCGGCGATCGAGGCCGCTGGCTTTGAGGTTCGGGTCCCCGCACTCTCGCGGCGCAAGCCCGCTGCGGGCCTGCGCCTCTTCACCGAACCAACCGGAGACTCGATCGTTGGGGCACAACAACTCAGCAATGTTCGCTGGTCGGTTCTGTTCGACGATGTCGAGCTCACCGCGGAGGAAATCGCCCGCCTGGCCAATGAGGCGCGGCCCTTGGTGCGATCACGTGGCCGTTGGGTCGAGCTGGACCACGTCGACCTTAAAGAGGCCGCCGCCGCGCTGGCCGAGCGTGCCAGTCAAACCCGGCTCACGGGCGCGGAGATCCTTCGGGCCTCGGTCGGACTTGATGGGACGCTGCTGGCGGGGGGCCTCCGGGTCGAAGGCGCCAGCTGGGCCACCGACTTGCTGGAGAAAGCCTCTGCTGTCCCGGCCGAACCCACCACCAAGCCCGAAGGATTTGTCGGGGAACTCCGGGCCTATCAGGCCGATGCGTTGGCGTGGCTCGGGTTCCTGGATTCGGTCGAACTCGGGGGTTGTCTGGCGTTGGACATGGGTTTGGGCAAGACCCCAACACTGCTTGCTCACCTCGGCCGCACCGCTGGTGATGGCACGGCTCTGGTAGTCGCACCGCCGGCGGTCGTGGGCAACTGGGCCCGTGAGGCTGCCACCTTCACACCGGGGCTCAACGTGCTCGTGCACCACGGGGCAACCCGCCTTTCGGGGATGACTCTGGATCGGGCAGTGGCGAAGGCCGACGTCGTGATCACCACCTATGGCACCGCCGTCCGCGACGTCGATGCCCTAAGCGCCATGACCTGGACCCGGCTGGTGCTCGACGAAGCGCAGGTCATCAAGAACCCAGCTAACGAGACATCGCAGTTGCTGCGGCGTATCCCGGCCAACAGCCGGATCGCCCTCACCGGTACCCCTATCGAGAACGGTTTGGGCGACCTCCACTCCATTCTTGATTTCTGTAATCCGGGCCTCGTCGGACCAAGGCCTGCCTTCATCGCTCAGCTCTCGGGCGAGGGAGAGGCGGCGCTCAAGGCGCTGAACGGGCTTCTCGTCTTCCGCCGGACCAAGAGCGAGCCCGATGTGGCCGCCACCTTGCCGGACCGGATCGACGAGTTGGATCATTGCCTCATGATGCCCGAACAGATCGGGCTCTATCAGGCGGTGCTCGACAGCCTGGTGGTCGACGCATCTCAGGTCGGCGGCGATCCCAAACAGGGGGCGATCCTGGCGGCGATCACCGCACTGAAGCAGATCTGCAACCACCCGGCTGCGTATCAGAAGGGCGACGACCGGCCGCTTGCAGGCCGGTCTGGCAAGCTCAACCGCCTCGAAGAAATCGTGGACACGGTGTTTGCAGCGGGCGAGCGGATCTTGATCTTCACCCACTTCGCCGAGTGGGGCATGCGCTTGGCCAGCCACCTCACCGCGGTCACCGAGGTGCCCATCTCCTGCTACCACGGGGGGCTGGCTCGCGGGGCACGCGACCGCATGATCGAGGAATTCCAGAGCGGCACGGGGCCGGGCGCCTTGGTGCTGTCGCTCAAGGCCGGCGGCACCGGACTCAACCTCACCAGCGCCAACCATGTGGTCCTCTATGACCGCTGGTGGAACCCGGCGGTCGAGGACCAAGCCCGGGACCGGGCCTGGCGGATTGGCCAGACCAAGACGGTCATCTCGCACCGCTTGGTCTGTCCGGGAACGGTCGATGAGCGGGTGGAGGAAGTCGTGGCCGGAAAACGTCACATCGCAGACCTGGTGCTGCCCAAGTCCAGTTCCATGTCGGACCTCGACCCCCAACAGTTGCGGGTTGCCCTCGGCCTACGACCGGACACGCTCCTCACCGAGGAAGACACATGAGCGCCAACAGTTCTCGCCGAAAGCAACAGGGCCGGCGCCGGGGCGTAAAGCCCAAGCCGGTAGACCTCTGGCGACCGGTGCCCCAACTCCCTGATCCTGAGCCGATTGCACCAGCGGCAGATGCCGCCATGCTTCTGCGGTCCTTGGGCGATCCCCCGCTTCACGGTCAGGGTCAGGTCGCCGAGCACTACCTGGCGGCGGTCGTCGAGCGGGCGGCTGGGCTCGCCACCGCGTTGGCCGCTGGCTCCGGTCTGTTGGCCAGCGCCGGTGATGCTGGGGAGAAGTAGGAATCGCTCGTCACGGTTCGCATCGTCGTACGCTGATGCGAACGTGATGAGGTCGAGCAATGGGGAATCGCATGTCAACGAAAATCGGGGCTGAAGCCGACAGCGGTGCCGGGGTGGTTCCCCGCCCGAGTCTCGTTGGCGCCTTTGGCCCGCTGGCCTTGGCTGGTGTGGCATCAATAGGCGCTGGCGCCATCCATGCGGCGGCGATCGGGTCCCATTCTGAGCACCGGCAGGCAGTGATGGTGTTCACGATTCTGGCCTTGGTGCAGATTGGCTGGGGGGCCGTGGCGCTCGCGGCTCGCAGGCGGGCCGTTGGGCTGGTTGGCGTCGCCGTTCATGCCGCCGCAGTTGGTGGATGGTTGCTGGCCAAGAGGAGCGGCATCAGTTTCGTGAACGGTCTCGAGGCGGTGGAGGCCATCCAATGGCCCGATGCCTTGGCGGTGGGTTTGGCGGCCATCGCGCTGTTCGTCTCCCTGCGCGTAGTGGTTGCTGGCGCCAGTAGCGGGGTCCCCGGCCGTTTAGTTCTCAGCGGTGCCGGTGCGCTCGTGGTGGTTGCATCCCTTGCCGGGATGACCACGAGCAGCACCCATGTCCACGCCGACGGCCACGCTCATGGTGAATCGGCTGCGACGGGTTCGGCCTCCGCTGGTGGGCATCATCATGGGGCCGCCGCCGCCGTTGCCTCGAAGGTGTACGACCCGGCTGGTCCGGTAGATCTGTCCGGCGTTGCCGGCGTGACATCCGTGCAGCAGGCCCGAGCGGAAAGCCTGGTGGTCATGACGCTCAACCGCCTGCCGAAGTATGCGGATACGAAGGTCGCCGAGGCCAACGGGTTTCGGTCCATTCATGACGGCTTGACCGGCACGGAGCACTTCATCAACTGGTCGTACGTGAACGATGACCATCTACTCGACCCGGACTACCCCGAATCGCTCGTCTACGAAGTCGGGCCGACCGGCACCCGGAAATTGGTTTCAGCCATGTTCATGATGAAGGAAGGCACGTCGCTCGACGATGTACCAGCGGTGGGCGGCGCTCTCACCCAGTGGCATATCCACGACGACCTGTGCCTCTCCGATGACCCAGTGGCCCCTTCGGTCGCCGGAATCACGTCGATTGGTGGTTCGTGTTCGCCGCCGACGGTCAAGCTCGATCCGATGCCCATGCTCCACGTCTGGATCACCAAGAACCCTTGTGGTCCGTTTGCGGCGCTGGACGGGATCGGTGCCGGGCAGGTGGCCGCCGGTGAAACCCGGTCGTGCGATCACGTCCACGGCGCCTGAGGGCGGACGCTCAGGCGGCACCGGTGATGGTGGCCAGGGCTTCGGCCACGAGTTCTGGGTCGAGATCAACGACGAGGGGAACCGGGCCAGCATCGGGTCCGGCCACTATGAGCCGGCCGATTCGGGTCAGGTGGTCGAGCGAGGTGCGGTCGCCTATGGGATCGAAGTCCAGACGCAACACGTCGGCATCGGGGGCGCTGGGGTTGGTCTCATCCAGAATTCCGTCATTGTCGACGAGGACCGCCCAGAGGGTGATTCGAAGGCGCTGGTCGCCGACCCACGCCCCGAGACCGGTGACGGAAATGTCGTACCCAAACCCCAGGCGCACACCATGGGGCTGCTCATGCAGGCCCGCTTGGAGCACGGCGAGCGCGCCCTCTTCTTGCGTGGCATCGACCTCGACGACCACGCCGGTTAGCCGATCGGTCTCAACCAGATAGCTGCGGCGAACGGGTAGGACGCCGGCGCCGGGGACGGGATTGGTCACCAGTTGGCGCGGTCGGCCTTGCAGATCACGCAGAGGTCGGTCGCAGGCAGGGCTTCGAGGCGTGGTTCGCCGATGGGGCTGCCGCACTTGGTGCAGGTCTTCCACGACTTGGTGTGCGAGCGCTGGACGGCAGCTGCGATCACCTCGAGGAAGATGTTTTCTTCGGCGATGCGGGCTCGAAGTCGATCTCGTTCGAAACGAGTGAGATCTCCTTCGGAGCCACCCTCGTCCTCGCCCGCGCCGACATCACTGGCGGCTTCTTCTGGGTCGAGCTCGTCGTACGTGGCCTGCATCACCTTGATGCTCGCCTCGGTTTCGACCCGGAGGTGTTCGAGGTTGACGCGATGCTGAGCGACGGTCAGGGAACTGGTCATGCCTGCGGGAGCCTTCGTGGAGTTTCGGGAACGGCGGAACTTACCGCTTTCGGCGCCACTTTCCACACCTCAAGTCGGTGACGTGTGACCTCGACCCGTTCAGGTCTGTCCCGAAGGAAGACCTACGGAGCAGCCGAGGCCGACCATTGCGTGGTCAAAGAAGGCGTCTCTTCGGGTGGAGTTCATCTTCCGGAGCGCCAGGCTGGTCCCATGTCGGCCGCAGTCACGTCGCCCCGCACCATGCCAAACCTTGTGCTGGGCCGGCTCTCGGCCGCCCGAGCGGCGATACTCCTCGAAAAGGCTCGGGCTGCTGCACCCACCTACGGCCCGGTCGGGGCCACCCTCACCGGACGTCTCGACGCGGTGGATCTCCACCTCGAACGCGTCGTCGGACACGGTCAAGCGGACTTCGAGCAAGCCGTAGGATCGCTCCACGGCCTGGGCCAACAGCGCGCTGTCGCCACCGTGATTCCAGCCGACGCCTCCGCAACCCTTGGCCAAACCATCTTGATCGCCCTCCGGTTCGGGCCAATCATGGTTGTCGCCCCCAACCGCATCGTCTCCGTAGTCGACGAACCCCGCCGCTGGGGCTTCGCCTATGGCACACTCCCCGGCCACCCCGAGGTCGGCGAGGAAGCCTTCGTGGTCGAGTACCGCGCCGATGATGCGGTGGTTGTCCACATCATTGCGATCGCCCACGCCGCGTTTCCCGGCGCGCGCCTGCTCCAACCACTTCTCGTACCCGTGCAGCGCTTCTTTGCCCGCCGGTACCTCGGTGAGGTCGAGCGGGCGGTCGCCAACAGTTCCCCCGCCTAGGAACCGCTCGGGCAGACGAGCCTGCTTGCGTGGCACGCTGGCCTGACCCAGAAGCGAACGACCTCGGAGTACCCGCCATGTCAACGTCAACCCCGCCGCCACCGCTTGGCGGCAAGGTGGCCATCGTCACCGGATCAACCAGCGGCATCGGTGAGGCCATTGCCCGGCACTATGCCGCCAACGGTGCCTCTGTGCTCATCAACTCGGCCAAGTCGGTGGAGGCGGGGAGCGGATCGCCGCCGAACTTCCCGACGCCCTGTACGTGCAGGGCTCAATCGCTGACGATGGCGTGCCGCAGCGTCTGGTTGATTCGGCGATCGCACGCTGGGGTCGCCTGGACGTCCTGGTCAACAACGCGGGCACCACCCGTTCGATCCCGCATGGCGACCTCGATGCGGCCTCGCTCGACGTCTGGCGAGAGATTTTCGAGGTCAACGTCTTCGGCACCTGGGAGATGACCCGGGTAGCCGTCCCGCATCTTCGTGAGCAGCAAGGCAGCGTGGTGATGATCACGTCGCTGGCCGGTGTCCGACCCACGGGTAGTTCGGTGCCCTACGCCTCGTCGAAAGCGGCGTTGAATCACCTCACGGCTCTGTTGGCGAACGCACTGGGACCTGACGTCCGGGTCAACGCCATTGCCCCTGGGCTCGTGGTAACTCCGTGGACAGCGGACTGGGACGATCTGCATCGTGCCGTGGGCGCTATGGCGCCCATGAAGCGCTCAGCGACTCCGGCCGACATCGTCGACCTCGCCCTCGTGCTCGCCACCAACACCTATGTAACAGGTGAAGTGATCCTGGTGGACGGTGGCTTGGCCTTGCGCTGAGAAGCGTCCGGTTGGCCGGTTGCGTCACCCACGGTCGTGGCAGGCTGCGACCTAGCGCGTCATTTCTTGGAGGATCCCTGTGGACAGAAACGCATTGCTCGACCAATTCGATCTCACCGATCGAGTGGTTATCGTGACGGGTGGCAGCCGCGGGATCGGTCGGGCCATCGTCGGCGGGTTTGCCGCCATGGGCGCAAAGGTTGTCGTGGCCAGCCGCAAGGCGGAGGCGTGCGAACAGGCTGTCGCCGAGGTTGAAACTGCGGGTGGGACCGCCTTGGCCGTGCCCACGCACGTGGGCGACCTTACGGCCCTCGCCAATCTTGTGGACCAAACAGTGGCGGCATTCGGCGGAGTCGACATCGTGGTCAACAACGCCGCCAACGCCCTCTCGCAACCCATTGGGTCGATCACCGCTGATGCCTGGCAGAAATCGACCGATGCCAATGTCCGCGCCGGACTCTTCCTGGTGCAGGAAGCACTCCCTCACCTCACGAAAAGCGAGCATGCCTCAGTCATTCACCTCGTGAGTTGTGGCATCTATACCAGTGGGCAGGGCATGGCGATGTACCTGGCCGGCAAGAGCGCCCTGATGTCGCTCACTCGGTCGATGGGCGCCGAACTCGCCCGAAACCAGATCCGGGTCAACGCCCTGGCGCCTGGCGTGATCGACACCGACATGGTTCGCGCCAACTCGCCTGAGTTCCAGAAGCTCATGATCGCGGGCCAGCCGATGGGCCGCATGGGCCAGCCCGAGGAGATGGTGCCTGCGGCGCTGTTCCTGGCCAGCGACGCGTCAAGCTTTATGACCGGTCAGTGTCTGGTTGTCGAGGGCGGCCAAACCACACACTGAGCCGCCATCGATGCCCCGAGCCTTCGTCATGCGATGGAGCTGGAGAATCGGACGCAGGTGTTGGGAACCTTCGGCGGGAACTTCACTGAGGCCATGGTTGTCTTTGCGGAGAAGCGGCCGCCGAGCTGGAAACCGATGTAGCGCCGCTGATGGGCGGGCGTGGCGCGTTGCTTTGTAGGGTCGCCCGGTGACCAGTGCCTCCTCTGAGCCGGGGCTTTGGTCCCCCGAGCGCCGCCAACTGACCCTCGGCCTGGTTCTCACCATCACCCTGGTGGCGTTCGAAGCATTGGCCATCGCCACGGTGATGCCCCAGGTGAAAGACGATCTCGGTGGTCTTGCCCTTTACGGCTGGGTCTTTAGCGGGTTCTTCCTTGCCAGCATTCTCGGCATCGTGGTGTCCGGGCAGCTGGCGGACCGGCGCGGTTTGGCCCTGCCGTTTACGGCTGGACTGATGTTCTTCGCCATGGGGCTGGTCATCGGGGGGTTGGCCCAGTCCATGCCGGTGCTGGTGGCCGGGCGAGTCCTCCAGGGGTTCGGCGCCGGAGCAATTCCGGCGGTCGGGTATGCGGCTATCGGTCGGGGTTATCCCGCAAGCCTGCGTCCCCGAATGTTCGCCACCACATCCACCGCGTGGGTGGTGCCAGGCCTCATCGGGCCCGCCATCGCCACCCTGGTGGAGCATGCATGGTCCTGGCGCGTGGTGTTTCTCGGTCTGCTCCCCATCGTTGCCCTCGCTGGGGTTATGACCATCCCGGCCATGAGGGCGCTGGGGGCGGAACCAACCAACCCCAGCGGTGATTTAGCCGCCGCCGATCGGCGTCGACTCGGCCGCGTGGTTCTCCTCGTGCTCGGGGTCGGCGGCGTGCTGGTGGCGCTGTCAGATGCCCCACCAGCTCTGGGCATTGCTCTCGTCGTGGTCGGCCTCCCGCTGGCGGCCTGGTCGTTTGTCGGTCTCGTTCCGGCCGGGACCGCTCGGCTGCGACGAGGCGTTCCCGCCACGGTGGCCGTACGAGGCATTCTCACCTGCGGCTTCTTTTCGGCGGACGCCTATGTGTCGCTCGCCATCATCGACGGCCGTGGCGCGAGCACCTGGCTCGTCGGTGCCGCCCTCACGGCGGGGACGATCACCTGGGCCGCGGGCTCCTGGATTCAAGCCCGCCTGATTGGCCAGCTCGGTCCCCGACGTTTGGTAGCCATCGGGCTGAGCCTCATGGTTGTAGCTGTCGGTCTGCTGCTGGCCATGGCCCTCGGGCTTCCGGCTTGGACAGCGGTGGTGGCCTGGGGCTTTGGTGGCACCGGGATGGGCCTGGCCTACACGCCACTGTCCATCGTTGTCCTCGCCGCAGCCAAGGCGGGTGAGGAGGGGGTGGCCAGCGCCTCGCTTCAGTTGTCCGACACGCTCGGCGTCGCGGTGGGGACCGGTATCGGTGGTGCCATCATTGCGCTCGGCGATAGCCGTGGCTGGGCGGTGTCGAGCAGCACGGCCGTGGTGTTCGCCTCGTCCCTGGGAGTCACGATGCTGGCCCTGCTAGCGACGCGGCGTCTGCCCAGCGTCGTCCCAACAAACTACGGCTAGCTGTCGGCGGTGAACTGGTCCCGCAGGTTGCGTTTGAGAATCTTGCCCGCCGGGTTCCGGGGTAGCGCCTCGTTGAAGGTCATCACCTGGGTGGGAACCTTGAACGGCGCGATCCGTTCCTTGAGGAACGCCGTAAATTCTGCGACGTCGATGGTCTGGCCGGGCCGGGGTACAACCGCTACCGCAACTTCCTCGCCGAGACGTTCGTGCGGGACCCCGAACACCGCCGCCTCGTAGATAGCAGGGTGTTCGTAGATCGCCGCCTCCACTTCCGCGCTGTAGACGTTTTCGCCGGCGCGCAGAATCATGTCCTTGGCCCGGTCCTCGACGTAGACGAAGCCTTCTTCGTCGATCCGGCCGAGGTCGCCGGTTTGCAGCCAGCCGTCGACAAACGTCTCGGCGGTTGCCTCGGGCCGGTTCCAGTACCCGCGAATGAGATTCGGGCCCTTCATGCAGATCTCACCGCTCGTTCCCGCCGGAACTGCGTTGCCAGCGGGGTCACGAACCTCGAGCTGGAGTATGGGGGTTGCCCGGCCGGTGCTGGTGGGGTGATCGGTGTAGTCGGTGCCGCTGTTGCCGGGTCCGTAGGCATTGGTCTCGGTCATGCCGTAGCCAATGCTGGGCTTGGCCGCCGCGAAGCTGTTGGCCACCCGATTCACGAGTTGGGGAGGGGCGGGGGCCCCGCCGCCGCCCACCGAGGTGAGAGTGGACGTGTCGTATTTGGCAAAGTCGGGGTGTTCGAGGAGGTCCCAGCTCTGGGTGGGTACACCGACAAAGTTGGTGACCTTCTCCCGTTCGATGAGCTGCAGGGCTCGCAGCGGGTCCCATTTGTGCATGATCACCAGCTTGAGCCCGGAGGCCAGCGAGCCAAGGAGGACAGGCACATTCCCGGTCACATGGAACAGCGGGACGATCAAAATGAAGACGGATGCGCCCGTTCGGCCCGCCGCTTCGTCGGGTCGGCGAAGGCTGTCGAGGGTGACCTTGCAGCTGAAACCCATGAGTGCCTGGATGATGGAGCGGTGGGTGGACACGGCCCCTTTGGGGCGCCCGGTCGTCCCTGACGTGTAGAGGATCGTTGCGTCCGCGTCCGGTTCGATGTCCACCCGCTCGAACTCGGCCCCGGCCACCACCACGTCCTCCCAGCGGTCAACGTCATCGGCCAGCACACCAGCGCCGAGACGAACTCCGACGGTGGCGAAGCCCAATCTTGCCGCCGAACCGCGCGTCCGTTCCACGCGCTCCTCGTCGGCCACCAGTACCTTGGCACCGGAGTCCTCGAGGCCGTAGCTGAGTTCGTCGGCGGTCCACCAAGCGTTCATGGACACGCACACGGCACCGATCGACAGCGTGGCCAGGTAGGCCATGATCCATTCGGGGAAGTTCCGCATGGCTATCGCCACCCGGTCGCCCTTCACGACGCCGTAGCGCTGCTGCAGCGTTGCCCCTAGACCGTCGGCGGCGGTAAAAACCTCGTCGTAGGTGTACGACTCGTCCTCGTAGACAAGAAACGTCGTTGGTCCGTAGCCGCGGGTGAGGTCGAACAGGTCACGCATCGTGGCGGGCGTGGTCGTGAAAGCGGTGTAGGTCACCCCGCGAACCACGATCTCTCCTGTCTCGAACCGTTCTCCGGGGGCGGTGATCTGGGCGGCGGCTTCGTCGTAGCTGAGCGTCACGGTGCAGGAGCCAACCGCGTGATGACGCAGCGGTCAAGCCGTGCGGGAGGAGAAACCCAGCCAGGGATTAGCGACGTTTGGGTTTGGTGGCCTCTTTGGCGACCTTGCCGAGCTGATTACCGGCCCGTCGATGGGCTGTCGGGTCGGACCGGAGAGCTGAAGATTCCGCTTCGGCGTCAAGCGTCCGCCAGTTGGCCAGGCGGCCCGCGTCGAGGGTGCCGTCGGCCACGGCGCCCAGCACGGCGCACCCCGGTTCGCTTCGGTGGGCGCAGTCGCGGAACCGGCACTGCTCGGTGAGTTCCTCGATGTCCGGGAAGGTCTCGGCCACCGCCTCGGGGTCGGCGAAAATGCCGACCTCGCGAATGCCGGGCGTGTCCACCAATACGCCACCGCTTTCCAGCAGGTGTAGTTCCCGTGAGGTGGTGGTGTGGCGGCCTTTGGAGTCCCCCGCTCGGACGTCTCCTTCGGCCGCAACATCGCCGTCGACCAGCGCGTTTACCAGGGTCGACTTGCCGGCGCCGGATTCGCCGATGAGCGCAACGGTGCGGGTGCCGACGCGGGCGAGCAGGTCGTCGATACCCCAACCACCCTTGGCTGAGAGGGTGACGACCTCAAGGTTCGGGTCCACCTCGGCGACGGTGAGTTCCGCCTCGGCTGGCACCTCCGGACCCACCTTGTCGGCCTTGGTGAGTACGACCAGAGACTCTGCCCCCGCGTCGTTGGCCAGCGTCATGGTGCGCTGGATCCGGCCAAGGCGAACCGGACGGTCAAGGCCACAGACGATGAGCACGACATCGACATTGGCCACCAGGGCCTGTTCGCCTTCGCCTCCTGCGGCGCGCCTCCGCAGCAGCGAATCTCGGGGGAGCGTCGCCTGCGGGGTGCGGTGCCGGTC
>JANXNS010000168.1 GCA_025353965.1 Aquihabitans sp. | reverse complement strand
GTGCGCGAACCAGCCAACTGGAGCCGGCGATTCAAGAATCACCAGGAAAAGATGAAGTCCGGCGACGTTTATCAGGTGGCCGAGGTCGTTCGGAACCTGGCGCTGCGCGAGAAGGGCAAGGGTCTTTCCACCGCGGAGAAGTCCATGCTGGATCGGGCCCGGGGCATTTTGGTGTCGGAACTCAGCTTCGCCCTCAACGTCACCGAGGAAGACGCCCTCACCAAGCTCGAGCGTGGGCTGGACTGACCCCTTGGCCCTTGGCCTTGATCAGTCGGTGATGCCGGCCTGGCGTTCCTGGCGGCGAGACAGCCGGCCAAGTTCCTCGGCATGGGCTAGCGCGTTCTGCACGTGATCGTGGAGTGCAGCCCGGTTGCTGGCAATGAGGTCTTCTAGCTGTTCTCGCCGGGTGGCCAGTTCGGGGTCCGCTTCGAGTAGGTCCGGGGTGTTCAGGCCGGCGGTTTGGCCGCCATGGGCTCGGACGTTGGCCAATGCGGCGCCAGCTTTGGCCCAATGGGCCTTGAACATGCCCATGTCGAAGGAGCCATCTCGGACCCGGGCTGCGGTCTTTACCCGGGCCGGGGGCTGCTTGAGATCTTTGACGAGGCCGACGTAGCTCAATCCCTTGAGGATGTAGTAGCTGACATCGAACTCCCACCAGAAGAAGCCCTGGCGGGCCGATGCTTGGTAGTAGTGGTGGTTATTGTGCCAACCCTCGCCCATGGTGATGAAGGCAATGATGGCGGAGTTCCGGCTGGTGTCGGTGGTGGCATAGCGGCGCCGACCCATGACATGGGCCAGGGAGTTGACGAAGAATGTGCCGTGCCAGAGCAGCACGGTCGAGCCGAAGAAGCCGAAGAACAGGCCGCTCCATCCTCCGATGAGGAAGCTGGCGATGCCAACTGACCAGGGGCCGATCATGTCGTGCTTGGTGAGGAAGCGAAGCTCGGGGAACTTGTTGAAGTCCCGGATGTCTTCTGCGTTCCATTCATTGTTTTTGTCGCACAGGAACCACCCGACGTGGCTCCACCAGAACCCCTTCTGCGGGGAGTGGAGGTCCAGCTCGGTGTCGCTATAGCGGTGGTGGTTGCGGTGGTGGCTGGCCCACCACAGGGGGCCCTTCTGTGCTGCGGTTGCTCCACCGAAGGCCATGAGAAATTGCATCCCCCGGCCGAGCTTGTAGGAGCGGTGAGCAAAGTATCGGTGGTAGCCCGCGGTGATGAAGAACATGCGGGACCAGTACAGGACCACGAACAGGATCACCGCGGTCTTGCTGATGCCGGTGAAGAACGTACCGAGCACAAGTGCGTGAATGGCCAAGAAGCCAGCGGAGGTCTTCCAATTCACCCGTTCATCAGGTGCCCGTTCGATCCCGTGGGTGCTCAACTCGGCCTCAGTTTCCAGGTGCAGAAGGGGTGGACTTCCACAGCCTACCTACCAGTAGGTAGGGAGAGGCAACGCGGCCTATTTCTCGTTCTTCCGTCATAGCTGAAGGCCCACGTCGTCTCCCCGGTGGTCCACACCCGTCCCTGCGGGGCGCGGCCTGGTGCCGAGAGGTCGGGGTGGCCGCTCACCACCAGGTTTCATGCGGACCAGCGAGAGGGCCCGGGCCACGGTTCGGGTCCTCTCGGGTGTCCGGGATTGTTCAACAACGCCGTGGGCGGGGGCGACCGCAGTGTCAGGATGGCTCGGTCCGTCAGCCCTAGGAGCAACCGTGGTGTCGTCTGAGATCGATCCCGTTTCACCTTCCACCGCAGAACCCGCCACCGTGCCTGGCTGGTTCAGTCGCGTGTTTGGCCCGGTCACCCCCCTGCGGTTGGTGGCGTTGCTCGTGGCCGTTGGGTTTCTCGGCGGGGCTATTGGT
The DNA here is from genome assembly GCA_025353965.1 of Aquihabitans sp. Lineage (GTDB taxonomy): Bacteria > Actinomycetota > Acidimicrobiia > Acidimicrobiales > Iamiaceae > Aquihabitans. The sequence goes on along the minus strand of JANXNS010000168.1, from coordinate 44,287 downwards.
TGGGGGATTGGTCAGCCCAAGCAGGACCCGCTCAGCTCGGTCGACGTGGGGTTCATGCAGGACATGACCTACCACCATGATCAGGCGATCGAGTTGTCGCTGATCGTGCTGGGCAAGGCGGACATCGGGCCGGACTTGCGCTCTTACGCTCAGGAAATCGTGATCGACCAGCGCTATGAACAGGGTCTGTTCAACGCAACGCTGGATCGGTTTGGTCACCCGTCGGCACCGGGCAACACGGTCATGGGTTGGATGGGTCCAGCTCTGGCACCCGCAGACATGGAGGGTCTGGCCACGGAGGCGCAGGTCGTCAAGCTTCGGGCTGCAAAAGGCGGTGACGCCGAGGCGTTGTGGATTGCGTTGGTAACCAATCATCATCTCGGCGGGATGCATATGGCGGACTGGGCTGCCCGTTTTGGCCACGACACCACCACCCGTAACCTGGCCAAGGCCATGGTCAGGAACCAGCGCGGAGAAGTGGTCGACTTGAACCGCTACCGGCTCAACCACCAGTTGCCGATTCCGGCGGGGTTCTCCGATCCGCTCACCGATCAACGTCTACGCCCACTGAGCCTTGACCAGAACTGACTGCTAGGCGGGCGAAACGTTCACGGGGATTCCGTTCACGGCGGCATTGCCGGAGAGGACATCTACAAACGTTCCCGGTGAAAGCACATTGGTGTTCACGCCGGCATGCTCGTTGGGCACAGAGAGCTTGGTCCCGGGGCGGTCATGGCCCCAACCGTGCGGTAGCGAGACTGGCTTCTTGCCAGGTGACGGCAAGGAACTTGCCGTCTGGTCGCGAACATGGACCTCGAGCCCACCCATTGCCTCGCAGAGTGGACACGTGCGTAGGTGCACCGTCCGCTCGCTGATCGATGGTGTGCTCGCGGTGTCCGTCATTGGGCCACGTTTCCCTAGGGCTGCGGTGTGTCCAGTGGTGTGTCCAGCGGTGTGTAATCCCAGTAGCCGTTGAAGTCTTTGCGGGTATAGGCGATGCTCGACGGCCGTTGGATGGGTGGCGGCGCCATGGGGCCACGCCACGGTCCCAGGTAGTACTGCCCGACGCCGATACCGGTACCGGTACCCATGAGGCCGGGCGGCGTGGTGTCGAGGTAGTCCCGCCAGAAGCGCTCGGACCAGAAAATTGAGCAGTTGTAAAGCTGCGTGTACTCGTCGAAGAACAGGTACCCGTCGTCGTTCAAGTAGGGCCACAGGTTCACCAGGCAGTCGTGCATGCTGGATTTCAGGTCCACGTCGATGAAGGCGAACGCAATTGGTTCGGTGTGGCTTGGAAGCGTGTCTTTGAACCAGCCCTTGCGGAACTGAACGCCTTCGATCTCGCCATGCTTGCGAACGTTTTCCTGAACGACCTCAAGGTCACCTCGGAAATAACCGGCAACCTCGGCTTTCATGTTGTCGTTCTCCTCGGGCTTCGGCAGGCCTTCGAACGAGTCGTAGACAATGAGATCTCGGCCGACGATGTTGCAGATGATGCTCAGGTTCGTGGTGGTGCCGCCCTTCCAGCAACCACATTCCACCACGGCGCCCTTGATTGCTGGCGGGATTTCCAGGAGCTTCACGGCCATGGCCAGGTGGGCCTTGTAGGCAATGCCGGTTTGCACATTGCGCGTGTTGCGATAAATCCGCATGCCAAGCCGGAGCCGCCGCCAGGGCGTCATGGCGTATTGCGGGTTGAACCGTCGGTTTGAGAACAAGATGAAGACGGTGACGGGGAAGGACAGGCGCTCGTATTGGCGCCCGAACCAGATCATGCGCTTGATGTAGCGCTCATTGCGTTTCTTCTGGCGCGGAGAACTGGCCTTCTTCGACATCGGGGGAAGCTAGCACGGGCTAGTTCGACAAAAGTCCGAGGCGTGACAACACTCGTCGCGCGATTTCGTCGTGGCCGAGTTGGGACGGGTGGAGGGTGTCGGCCATCAGGCCGTGGTCGTAGGCCGCTTGCCAGCCTGCGCCGGCAAGGTCGGTCCAAACCTCGTACAGATCGAGGAAGGAGGTACCGGTGGAAGCTGCCACTTCCCTGGCCACTGACCGATAGGCCGCTTGCAGTTCTGGCGTTCGGGGCGATCCGATTTTAAGTTCAAGGTGTTCGCCGGTTTCGGTTGCCGGTTTCGACATCAGCACGGATTCAGGCGAGGTCACCGCGGCCACGACGGTGCGATGAGTGATACCCGGTGCTGCGAGTCGTCGCCAGACGTCGGTCTTGTCGAACGATGCCGATGGCGATCGGAGGACATTGGACCCGCGGATGGTGGTGCCATCGGCGGTGCTTCGTTGGGTGGCCTGCTCGAATGGGGCCATGACCAGGACGTCGGCGTAGGGCGCAACCCGCTCGATCAGGCGACGGAGCGGGTCACCAAACAACTCGGGCCGCTGGTGCACGGTGTCGTTGGAGAAAAGAATGGTCACAAGATCGGGTTGTAGGAAATCGAGCAGGGCGAGCGGGTCTCCCTTTGATTCTCGAGAGAACCGATTAAGTAAGTCGCCAGATTTTGCCAGTTTGTGGACTACGGCGCGCTCAGCTGGGGAGGCCCCGGCAGTGGTACTGATCCCCGCTATTGGGGCGATGCAGGGCGCGACGCCGTCGAAACCTCGGACATCGAGTGTCCGAGCGATCGGCTGTTGAACCGAGATCTTGTGCAAGGCATTGTCGGCAGGGGAGATGGGCGCGCCACTTCGCTGCCAACGCCCGTCATCGATGCGAAATTGCCAGTCGCCCGTGCCCGGCATGTGAAACCAATAGAGATCAAAGCTCGCCACCGTCGTTGCGGCCGGTTTGTTCCAGGTCAGCCGATCGATGGCGGTGGCCGAACTGAATAGCGCTTGTTCAAACGGGGCAACGTCATAGGGGTCGGCCCGCGTTACGCCATTCCACGTGCCCGATTGCGTCCACTCCTCCTGCCACAAGCCTCGAAACCCACCATCAAGTTCCTGGCCGCCGGCCAGCACGGCGGCGAGCTGGTCGGCCCAACCGATGATTCCCCGGTTGAGGCTGGGGTGACCAGCGCCAGCGCTGGTGATTGAGTCGCCAATACAGGCAACCTTCGAAGCATCGAAGCGGCGTCGATCCCAACGGGCCAGGCTCCGCCGATCGTCGTCTGGGCGCTCGATGACCCGGTCATGGCTGCTCACAACGTGACACCGGCCTATCGAATCGCACGACACTATTTCGGAACAGGGGAGACTATCTGACGTCGTTTCCTTGGTCGGCGGGGTTCCGGGCGGTAACCAGCCAGGTGGCGCCAGTGAACTTCACGTGGCCGTCAACCAGGTTGCTGCGCAGTTCGGCCCGAACATCGTTAAGCAGAGCAAGCCAGCCTTCCGGCCCGAGTTGAGGTTCGAGCTGTTCTCGAGCAATCCGGCCGCCCATGGTGTTGAGGATCATTGTTAGGCGTTCTTCGACCCCATCGCTGCCGGTGAGGCCGTAGTCGCACACCACGTCAACCCCGGTGACGTTGACCTCGGACCATCCGGACATCTCGAGGATGGATTTCACCCGGACAGGATCAGCAAACGCGGCCGGACCGGGTGCGTCCGGGGCCGGTGGTTCAGGCTTTGGGTCCAGTCGGTCGAGCAATACATTCGTCCCGAGCGTGAACATCGGGTTCTCATCTATCCCGCGCCAGCACACGAATGCCAGAGCGGCTTCGGGCGACGCGGCTCTGCGGATGTTGGTGAACGCCGCCACCGGGTCGTCGAAAAACATCACGCCGAAGCGCGAGACGATGGCCGTGAACGGTCCGAGTGGTGTGAGGTCGTCGGTTTGGGCATCGGCGACTACAAAGGACGCGGCCGGTACCAGGGCGGCGGCCGCCTCGATCATCCCCGGCGAGATGTCGACCCCGACGCCGGCTGCTCCATGCTCCGTCGCGCGTTCGACCAAGGCGCCGGTACCGCAGCCAACGTCGAGCACGCGGTCATCGGGACCCGGCTTCACGGCGTCCAGTACGACGTCGGTGAAGCCCCCGAGTTCGGCCTCGAAAAGGTCGCGGTGCGCCACCCACCCGTCGGCCCCCAGCTTCCAGACCTGTCGCATGCGTTCGTTGGCCATGAGCGACGAACCTAGCCACGGGCCGCCACGCCATGGGTCACAGATGCGGCCTGGCCTGTAGAAATGACTCGTTGGAGGGGAACCCCATGCAGGGGACAACTCCGCCCGGTGGATCAGCTGCACCTTGGGCGCCTGGAAGATGGTGATCGAGGAGTTGTTGCCGGACCTCGCGCCGGTGGCGATGGTGGGCGCGTCGCTTCCGAGGTCCGCAGCTACGAGGACCTGGTCCAATGGCCATGATGCTGTTCCTAGTTGGCCTCGTCGGGCCGGTACTCGGCGATTCGGTTGATCAGTGGGCGAACGATCATCGAGTACCGATCGGCGACCGCCGGGTCCTCGACCATGACAGGGATCGATTCCCGGTTCGGGTACACGTGGTAGCGGACCTGGTCCCAGGAGCGGCCGTCGCCGATGATCGTGCCCTCGGCGTCGAACCACCCGGCAACGTGCGCGCCCTGGGGCACGAGCACGGCCCGGTCGGCTCCTTCGGCGAAGGTGATGACATCGACGACAATGATCGGATCGTCCGCCGGGGCCTCGGTGCTGGTGGGCGCGGCCACCGGCTGGGTGCCGACGATGATCGTCTCGGCCATGCCCGCTTCCTTGTGGGCGTACTTCTCGGCGAAGTCTGGCCGGGCCTGCATGTCGATGAACGATCGCCGGGTCGGGTACATCACCACGCCGACCCGGTCCCACGTGTGTTCGTCGCACGCGAGGTGCTCGGTGACGTCGCCGAAGAAAGCGACCTCGGCGCCGAGGTCGGCCAGGATCTCGACCGGCGCATAGACGTCGTCGGCTTCTCGGCCCGACAGCGTGGTCTTGCGGCCATCGGTGTACTCGGCCCGGTCCCGGTACTTCATGAGGTTGACCATCCACACAGGACCGTCGTCCTCGGCTGGGAGGGTGGAGAGCACCATCGCGTACTCCGTGTCGACGGTGCCGAAGCCGCGGTCGCGCCTGCCGATGGTGCTCATGACGTCATGCCGCCTAGGCCAACGAGCCCTCGGGCGAGTTCGATCTCGCCCATGTGACGTAAACCGTGTTGGTACAGCCAGCACTCGAAGCCGTCGAGCACGGTGATGCCCTCGGGTCCGGCGCATCGGGCGCTGTAGGTGCTGGCGACCATCGGGGGATACGGCGGGGCGATCAGCACGCGGGTCAGGTCGGCCGGGGCCATGTCGGCCAGATAGGCCTCGGTCCGATCGAACACGGTGCGTTGGTACTGGCAGAACGCCTCGTAGTCGCCGATGCGCTGGTGGATCATGTCGTCGACCGTGCGGTGCTTGCCGTGGTCGTCGATGGCCATCTGCACTCGGTCCTGCCACGCCTCGTTCCAGATCGGCGCAATGCCGGTGATCATCATGAACGAGGCGTCTTGCATGTTCGTGTAGTGGAACAACGAGAAGGCGATAGGAAGCACCCCCTCGCGCTCGAAGTGGTTGACGTGCTCGGGGCCCATGGAGCCGACGGCTTGGTAGTACAGCGAGTGCATGGTGGCCATGCGCCGCTGGAGCGAGTCGACGAGTAGTTCGCATGGGGTCATGTCCATCGGGGCCTCCGAGGGTGGCGCACACTATTGGCACTACTTGTGACAGATGATAGACCGGCCGTCAAGCGATGCCCCCTAGACCGGGCCGACCAGGAGTACACCGTGACGAACACCGATTGGGTCGCCCTCAGCGCCCGGGCATCCATGGCCTCGCATCGACTCATCGGCTGGATCTACTGGGATCCCGAGGCCATCGAACGCTACGGCGCCTTGGGCATCGAGAACGGCTTCGGCTACTACATCGCCAGCCGGAGCGCACCGCTGGCCCCGGCCGGGCACCAGGCGGTGGCTGCGGCGTTCTATTCGATCCATCCCGGCTTCATCGAGTTGTGCCTCGGCATGGCCTGGGCCACCACCACGTGGGAGGCCATCGTCGACGCGCGCAACGAGGCCGTCGGCATCGGGCTGCGCAGGTATGTCCCCGAGATCGTCGACGAGTTGGCCTCGCTGGCCCCAGATTTGTGGGACGCGGCCGATGCCCTGGCGGTGTCAGGCCGGGTGCTCTTCGCCGCCCACCGCGAGTGGGCTCGACCCACCGATCCGCTGGTATCGGCATGGTTGGCGGTGAACTGCATCCGGGAGTTCCGGGGCGACACGCACTTCGCCGTGCTCACCGCGGAGGACCTCACTGGCACCCAAGCCGGCCTGCTCCACGACGCCTATCTCAACTACCCCGGCCAATGGATCCCCCGAAGCCGTGGCGCGGACGACGCCGCCATCGCCACGGCCTTCGTCGGCCTCGAAGGCCGGGGCCTGGCATCGAACGGCCGGGTGAGCGCCGCTGGCCTGGCGTTGCGGGAGCACATCGAGGCCCGCACCAACCAGCTCACGGAGAAGGCCTGGCGCCACCTCGGCGCCGATGCCACCACTCGCTATGCCGAGCTCATCGAGCCGGTGGGGCAGCGCCTCCTGGACCGCATCGATGCCACCGCCGGCCCCGACTGGATGCCCGCGGCCCGCGAGAAGCGCGCGACCTCACCTGCCTAGGTCGGTGAGGAGCGCAGTGACGCTGCGGCAACTGCTAGCTGCAGCGACCTGGTCAGCTCTCGGTGTCTCGGAGGCGTCCGAGCTGGGTGGCAATTTGGTCGACGCTGGAACTGGTCGACGCGATCGCGAGGACGAGGTCGTGCACGCTGTCGTTGTCGGCATGGGCGACGCTTGCCCCGTTGATCTCCAAGAAGACTGCGGTCGCGAGCCAACCCAGGCGCTTGTTGCCATCGACCAGCGCATGGTTGCTTGCGATGGACTGCAGCAAGGCCGCGGCCTTGAGCCAGAGGGTGGGGTATGCATCTTCGCCGCCCACGCTGGTTTGCGGGCGAGCGATGGCAGAACCGAGTAGTCCGGCGTCGCGTATCGGGGGTGGGTCGCCGAGCAGGCGGCGTGCGAGCTCGATGACATCGTCGAGGTCGAGGAACTCGACCGGGTCGCTCACCTGCCGAGGCGGTCGAGGGCGTCGGCGTGCACATCCGTGATCAGCTCGGCTGCTGCGGAGACACGGGTGCGGTGCTCGCTGCGCGCCACGTAGTCACGGATCGCCCGCCGAGCAACATCCTGCATGGAGATGCCTTCTGCCGCCGCGCGGTCCTTCAACGCCTGCTGTTCCTGGTCGTTGAGCCTCAAGGTCATGGCCATGCCGCGATGATACCAGTCTGATACCCAGCCAGGGACGATAAGCCCTCTGAGGGCCGATGTCTTGGCCGAAGCAGCCCGAGGCTTTGGCGATCATGTCGCACCATCGCGGCAGGCGGTTCGAATAAGGCCCAACAGCTTGTCAAGCTACAGAACGCTCAACGCCTCCCGTGGACAGGAAAGATGCTGAAATTTCTACAACCAGTGGAGCTGGAGGGAATCGAACCCTCGTCCGCGAAGCGGTTGACGACCGCGCTACGACCGTTCCCGAGGTTGAGCCGTAACGGCAGGCTCGTCACCGGGTTGACTGGGCTTGCGCCCTCCGCCTCGTCTTTCCGAGATGTCAGTGGTCTTTCTCACCGTCAGCGGTCTTTCTCGCCGTCAACCCCTACTTCTGTTGCCGGGCTGTAAGGGTCAGGCCCCGTGTGCCATTGCTGGTCACAGTGTCTCTCTACTACCTAATGTGAATTAGGCGGCGAGAGCGAAGTCGCCCTTGGCGCTTCTGTTTGTTCCCCGTTTAACGAGTCTGAGAAACTCGGGTCGCACGTCCGGCTTCCAGTCTCCACGTCGAAACCGGTCAGCCCCTTGTCAAAGAACCGCTCACCGAGACGTGGTGGTGGGCAGCGGCTCCATGGTACCGGGCCGGGGCCGCCTCGACGCCAGCCGATTCTCAATCAGCGCCAGCCCGAACCCGGTGGTGGTGGTGGGTACGTAGGTGGCGCGACCGGCGGGGCCCAGCCGGGTAGCCCGTTCCCTGCGGTGCCGGCTGGGTAGAGGCCAGCCGGTGCGTAGAGACCACCGGGGCCAGCTTTGGGCTTGCCATCGCCGGCCACCAGAAACCAGATCAGCCCAGCCAGACCCAGAATGAAGCCGACCCCGCCGAGCAGGAATCCCAACGCCGCGAACAGGCCACCGGAGATCAACTGGCCGATGTTGCCACCCTTGAGTGTTGGCCCAACGGCGATCCGGTCGGCGTCGGTCCCGCTGCCCTCCACGGTGTATGAACCCGGCTCGGTCACGGTGAACTCCGCGAACCCGACGAAATCTCCGCTCAGGCCGCTGAGCGTTGCCTCCAGACCAGGGTTACGGGTCGGTACCGGCTCGCCACGCGGACCCGTAATCACCGCGGTCACGTCGATTCCGTTGCTTGGCGAGCCGCTGGGCACCGTGGTGGACCCACCGCCAGGGGTCGTTGGCCCCGTTGGCACCGTGGTCCGAAATGTGTTGTCGTAGGAGCGAACGGCGTAGACGGTGTAGTTGCCTCGCTCCAGGTCGACCTGGTCCCCGCCGGGAACGGGCACCTCGATCAAGAAGCCGGCCCGCACGCCGTCGGCGTCGGCGCGGATGCGCTCGCCTGCCCGTTGGGCCTGGTGAAGACCGGCCTGCCCGCCGACAAAGGCGATCACCAGCAGCGTGCCTCCCAGGATCATCAAGATCTTGGAGCCACGAGGGCGCCGCCGTTTGAAGGAAGCCATATCTGGTTGGGCCAGTGTCATGGGGTCAGGATCGATCCGGTCACTCGAGGCGCCGACGGGCCGCCATGGCCCGACGGGCATCCATATCGGCATCTCGCTTAGCGATGACTTGGCGCTTGTCGTAGTGCTTGCGGCCCCGACCCAACCCCAACTCCAGCTTGGCCTTGCCATCTTTGAAGTACAGCGACAACGGCACCAGGCTCAGATGCTCCTGATCTACCCGCATGCGCATTTCATCGATCTCGTGGCGATGCGCAAGCAGCTTGCGGGTGCGGGCCAGCTCATGGCCGCCCTGAGATGAAGCATTGGTGTAGGCGTTGATGTGCAGCCCGACGAGGTACAGGTCACGCATCTCGAAGCGGGCATAGGCGTCGGTCAGGGTGACCTTGGCCTCCCGTAGCGATTTGACTTCACTGCCCTGAAGCATGATCCCGCACTCCCACTCGTCCAGGATCTCGTAGTCACGCCGCGCCTGGCGGTTGGTGGCAACGGTCTTGTTTGCGGACGGAGGTTTAGGAGCCATGGGAGGCCTGCAGGGTACCGGCCCGATGCCGGGGAAAGGGTCGCGTTAGCCGGGAGGTGTGGCGGGCATGCTGTCGCGGTGCCGACCGGACGCGGATTCGATCGTGAGATCTGGCGGTTGGCGGGGCCGGCTTTCGTCACCCTCCTGGCCGAGCCGCTCTACCTCTTGGCCGACACCGCGGTGGTCGGCCACCTTGGGACCCCTCAGCTTGGTGGCCTGGCCGTGGCCAGCGCCGTGCTGCTGTCGTCGTATTCGCTCTGCATCTTCTTGGCGTACGGCACCACTGCGGCAGTGGCCCGATTGCTGGGGGCGGGGGACCGTCGGGCCGCCGCCAACCATGCCGTCCAAGGCCTGTGGCTCGGGGCCTCGGTGGGCGTCGTGCTGGCCTTGGTGTTGGCCGTGGCTGGGTCCCCCTTGGTCCATGCCCTTGGGGCGACGGGTGCGGTGGCCACCAACGCGCTCATCTATCTACGAATCAGCCTGGTGGGTTTGCCGTTCCTGCTGCTCATGCTGGCTGGCACCGGATATCTCCGCGGGCTGCAGGACACGCGCACACCGCTGCTGGTGGCCATCGGTACGGCCATCTTGAACCTTGGTCTTGAGCTGTTCCTCGTCCTCGGTCTGGACCAGGGGATTGGTGCTTCGGCCTTGGGCACCGTCATTGCTCAGGTGGTGGGTGGGCTGGTGTATGTGTACGCAGTGCGCAATGGCGCTCGAGCGAACGGCATACGCATGGCCCCCGATTTTGCCGCCCAGCGCCGACTCCTGCGGGTGGGTGCGGACCTCGTCATCCGGACCGCTGCGCTGCGTGGATCTCTTGTTGCCCTCATTGCGGTGGCCACCCGAATCGGCCGGGTAGACGTGGCCGCGCACCAGATTGCGTTCGAGGTGTGGAACCTCCTGGCAATGGCGCTCGACTCACTCGCCATTGCCGGCCAGGCCATGATCGGGCGCCTGCTCGGTGCTGGTGACGCCTCAGGCGCCCGAGCGGCGGCCACCCGCCTCCTCGTCGTTGGGCTCGCAGGCAGCGTGATCCTGGGCATGGGGTTAGCGCTGGTCTCGCCGGTGTTGCCCCAGGTGTTCAGCCCCGACCCCGCCGTTGCCCAACTGGCTGGGTTCCTCCTGCTTTGGGTGGCCGTACTCCAACCGCTGTGCGCGGTGGCCTTCGTGCTCGACGGTGTCCTCATCGGCGCGGGCGATCAACGCTTCTTGGCCCGGGCCATGGTCTTGGCGGCGTTGGCGCTGCTAGTAGCCATTGCCCCGATCCTCCCGCTCGGCCTGGGCATCGGCTGGGTGTGGGCCGCGTTCGGAGCGCTGATGGTTGTCCGGACCGTGACCCTGCTCCTGCGATTCCGCACCGACCGCTGGCTGGTCACGGGTGCCGCGGTCTGAGCGGTCAGGCGGGTCGCCGTCCCCACAACAAGATGCGTTTGAACGCGAAGTAGTACGGCTGACGGTCGCCTAGGACCTCCACCAGTCGGTCCCGGTAGCGGTCCACGAACCCCGCATAGACGCCCTCATCGAGCAACCGTTCGAACCGGGTGAGGCTGGTGCCGGCCATCCAATCCACCACGCCAGCCGTGGACGGGAGGACGGGGCCATAGACCTGCAACCGAACCGCCTGATCTGCGTAACCCAAGTCCCAGAGCAGTTCGGCGTAGACCTCCGGCTTCAACACGTTGACGGCTACTGGGTCCGGTGGGGGACCGCCTGCCGCCGCGAAAGCCTCGGCGAACCGGGCTTCGCCCGCCACCTCAGCGGCCACCAGATGCGACGCGTGGTCCGCGTTGCTCGGCACCTGCACTGCGAGTTGGCCGCCCGCCCGCAAAGCGGCCGTCCACCGCGTCAGCACATCAACGTGGTCTGGCACCCACTGAAGGCTGGCATTGGCCGCCACCACATCCACTGGATCCGTTCGATCTCCCCATATGGCCAGGTCTCCGGCCTCGAAGCGCACCCCGGGCCGAGCGTGGGCGCGGGCCGCCCCCAACATGGCCGCCGAACTATCTATGCCGACCACATCGGCCGCGCCGGTGATGTCCGCCAAGCGGGCGGTGAGGGCGCCGGTCCCACAGCCCAGATCCACCGCCCGCCCGCCCGGTACCGGGGCGAGCAGGGCGTAAAGATCGTTGGCCGGCCTCTCGCGCTCGGTTTGGAATCGCTCGTAGCGCTCCGGGGTCCATTGCTCAGTTGGTTCACGCGGCTCGGTCACGCCCTGGTTGCTAGATCGGGCATGGGTGGTGGTCAAGAGTCCGGCCCGGCGCAGGTACGGTGATCAAGTGCTGCGCATCGCCCGGTCGGCCCACCTTCAGATGCTGGCCCACGCCATTACCGGGCTGCCCAATGAAGCTTGCGGGCTGCTGGGCGGGCGTCCTGGTGCCGGACTGGTGGAAGCGTTCGTACCCACCCGCAACGTCGACGATTCCACCAAGACCTATTCAATCGGCCCGGACGGCTTCCAAGCGGCCGAAGCCGTGTTCGACCCGCTCGGCCTGGACGTGGTCGGCGTCATGCATTCTCACACCCACACCGATCCCTATCCCTCACCCACCGACGTTGCTGCCGCAGACAACCCGTTTCTGCTCGGCTGGCAGTACGTGATCGTTTCGCTCCGAGACACCGAGCCCATGTTGCGCTCCTGGCTTCTGGACGAAGGCACCATCGTGGAAGTTCCGGTGGAGATAACCGAGGGCTGAAACCTCAGGCTGGAGGAGACTTCGGGCGGGCCGTTTAGAATCCCGAGCGTTCAAGTCGTCTTTCTGCAGGAGCCAGCGCTGTGGCGTTCTACCGCAACGTGATCGATCTCATCGGCAACACGCCCATGGTTGACATCAGCCCGCTGAGCCCCAACCCGGCCGTGCGTATATACGCAAAGCTTGAGGGCCAGAACCCGGGCGGATCGGTCAAGGACCGCGCCGCCAAATACATGATCTTGGCGGCCGAGCGAGATGGCCTGTTGAAGCCAGGCGCCACCGTGATCGAGTCATCGTCGGGCAATACCGGCATTGCCCTGGCCATGATCTGCAAGATGCGGGGCTACATCCTCAAGATCGTCCTCCCCGAGAATGTGTCCATCGAACGGCGGCAAGCCCTGGAGGTCTGGGGGACCGAGATCATTCCGTCACCGGGGTCGGAAGGCTCCAACGGCGCCATGATCCGGGCCCAAAAACTGGCCGCCGACAACCCCGACTGGTGGTTTCCGTTCCAATACGGCAACGACGCCAACCCGCGAGCCCACTACGAGGGAACCGGTCCGGAGATCCTGGCCGACGCACCCGACATCACCCACTTTGTGGCCGGGCTCGGCACGGCCGGGACGCTCATGGGTGTTGGGACGTACCTCAAGGAACAAAAGCCCGACGTCCAGGTCTGGGCGATCGAGCCGCCCGCCGGTGAAATGGTCGACGGCCTCAAAAACTTCGACGAAGGCTTCATCCCGCCGGTGTTCACCGAGTGGGGTGGCTACGACCTGCTCGATCGCAAGATGATCGTGCGGCCCCGCGAGTCCATCGAATGGACCCGCCGTCTCACCGAGGTCGGCGTGTTTGCCGGGATCTCTTCGGGAGCCATTGCCGCCGGGGCCGCCAAGTGCGCCGCCGCGTTGGACGAAGGCGTGATCGTGATGATCGTGTGCGATGGCGGTTGGAAATACCTCAGCACGGGTGCCTGGACCGCAGACCTCGACGAGGTCGAAGCTCGGGCCAAAGGGATCATCTACTTCTAAAGGGCCCGGGCACCTTTCAGTGGCCCGGGCCCTTCGCTCGTTCAACGGCGACTTTGGTGTGGATCAGTTGCCGGGGCGGCCCTGGTGAACCTCATCGACTTCTTGGGCAATGTGATCGGCCATGTCCGCAGCGCGGGTGTCGGCTTCGGCTTGGGTGAGCTTGCCGTTCTTGACCGCCTCAGCGAGCCGAGTCTTGGCATCGGTCACGAGGGCGTCGATCACCGCTTGCTTGTCCACGCCCTGGGCTTTGGCCACATCGGCCAGGCTCTTGCCGGCCTGCAATTCGGTGCGGAGGATGCCTTCTGTCACCCCGAGCACCTTGGCGGCAGCGGTGAGATTGCCGCCACCGCGGGGGCCACCACGGCCCCCGTGATCACCGCTACCGCCCATGTCGCCCCTGTCGCCCCTGCCGCCGGACCCGCCGGGCCTACCGCCGGGAAAGGTGCCGTCCACGATGGCAGCGATGCGTTCGGGCAGCGCGGCCTTGGCTTCATCAAGCCGCTTCCCCGCTTCGGCCACAAGGGCGTCAATCACTTTTTGCTTGTCCACGCCTTCCGCCTTGGCCACGTCGGCCAGGCGCTTACCCGCTTGAAGTGAACTGCGAAGCTCATCGGTTGTTACGCCCAGAACCTTGGCGGCCGCATCCAGGTCCATGCCGCCGCCGAATCCGCGGCCACCGAAGTCGTGGCTGTCGGCCTTATCGGTTGCGGTGGAAACGGTTGCGGGCACGCTGGTGGAGGTGGTGCCGTCTTGGGCTCCGGAGATCGACGGGTACCCGACGGTTGCTCCGATGATCCCTCCGGCAGCGAGGGCGGCGGTCATGGCGGCAGCGGCGAAAACTTTGCGACTTGGCATCCTGGTTGTCCTTGTTGTTGTCGAATTCGTACAGGGTGCACTCAAGCACTCGATGCTGGGAAAGGGCTGGGAATCAGCTTGGTCCCCTCGGAGAATTTCCTGATTATCGACCGAGAACTGAAGGCCCACTGGCACGGTCTGCGACCATGGTCTCCCACCGGAACCAATCCAGGAGCCCACATGCGAGCCGACGGCCGCCAGCCCGACGAACTGCGACCCATCACCTTCGAACGAGATTTCACCGAGCAGGCCGCTGGGTCCGTGCTGGTGTCATTCGGGGCAACGCGGGTGCTGTGTACGGCCTCCATCGACGAGAACGTGCCCCGCTGGATGAAGGGCAAAGGCAAGGGGTGGGTCACCGCGGAGTACTCGATGCTCCCCGGTGCATCGGCGGAGCGCATCAACCGCGAGGCCGCCAAGGGCAAGCAGTCCGGCCGGACCCAGGAAATTCAGCGCCTCATCGGCCGTTCGCTGCGGTCGGTTTGCGACATGAAGGCTCTCGGTGAGCGCCAAGTGATCGTCGACTGCGACGTACTCCAGGCTGATGGTGGTACCCGTACCGCCGCTATTTGCGGCGGATACGTCGCCCTGCACGACGCGCTCACCCGACTCGTGCAGAACGAGAAAATCAAGACCAATCCACTCACCGACGCGTGCGGCGCCATCTCGGTCGGCATCATCGACGGGACGCCCATGCTCGATCTGCCCTACGTCGAAGACGTCCGCGCCGGCACCGACATGAACGTGGTCATGACGGGCTCGGGCCATTTCGTGGAAGTTCAAGGAACAGCGGAAGGTGCCGCGTTCACTCGCGATGAACTGAACAGCCTCCTCGCCCTGGCCGAGGGTGGCATCGCCCAAATTGTGCGCCTTCAAGGCGACGTCCTGGCCACACTCCCAACGCCACGCACGTTGGGCCGCTGACCGCGGTGGAACAAATGGTGTTGGCTTCAGCCAACCCCAAGAAGGTGGCCGAACTCCGCGAGATTCTGGGCGCCCGCATCGACCTCATTCCCCGTCCGCCCGAGGTGCCCGACGTGGTCGAAGACGCTGACACCTTCGTCGGCAACGCACGGCTCAAGGCGTCTGCGCTCTTGGTGGCAACAGGCCTCGCTTCGATGGCAGACGACTCCGGTCTCGAGGTCGACGCGCTCGGGGGTGCCCCCGGGGTGTTGTCGGCCCGCTACGCCGGGACGGGGGCAACCGATGAGGACAACGTGCACAAGCTGTTGGAGGCGTTGGCCGACTGGCCAAACCCAGCCGACCGGCGGGCACGATTTCGCTGCCTCATCGTGCTGCAGCGCCCGGACGGCTCCGAGGTGATCGCCGACGGGACCGCCGACGGCTTTATCGCACCCGCACCCCGAGGCCCGGGAGGCTTCGGCTACGACCCCGTGTTCGTGCCCGATCAGGGCGATGGCCGGACCTTCGGCGAGATGACCCAAGCCGAAAAACATGCCATCAGTCACCGAGGCCAAGCCCTAGCCAGCTTCGTGGCCCAACTCCCGTCCCCCTGAAAACCAACGAAGTGGTCGCAGTTAAGTACTGCATTTCGCCATAACTGCGACAACTTCGCTCGGTGGGGCTCGGTGGGGCTCGGTGGGGTGGCTAGCTGGGTTGGCAGGTTGGGCAGGCCCAGGTGGTGCGGCCCGCTATGGGAAACACCTCGAGGATGGTGTGGCAGCGGCCGCAGGCCTCCTGCTTGTAGGCGTAGCGTCCCTCGCCCCGGCGGAGGCGGGAGATGGGGCGGTCGAGTTCGTCAGCGCCCATCGTGATGATCTTGTTGCGACGCACTCCCAGCCGAAGCTGACGCACCGTCTCGGTCCACAGCGCATCGAACTCGTCGCGGGTGACCGCCCGACCGGGACGACGTGGATCGATTCCGGTGATGTTGAGCAGCTCCGATCGGTACACGTTCCCTACCCCGGCAATCACGTCCTGCTCCATCAACAACAGCCCGATCGACTTGGAACTCCGCTGGAGCTTGGCCCACAGCAGTTCCGGGTCGGCGTCACGTCGGAGAGGATCGGGGCCGAGCTTGGCCACCACCCTGGCCCGGTCATCGGGCGTGACCACGGCGCACACCATAGGTCCGATCAAATCCCATGAGCACGTGTCGCCGGCCAAGCGCAGCCGGGTGGTCTGGGTGGGCTCGGGGCACGGGTCAGCTGTGCGCCGGAACCATTTTCCGATCAGACCGAGATGGACGTGGAGCACATCGCCGGAGTCGTACGTGTGAAACAGATGTTTTCCCCACGCCTCCGCCTCCAACAAAATCTGGCCGTGCAGGCGCTCCGCTCCGTCGCGGAAACGCTCCTGGCCGGCGACGGCCTCGACGGCGCGTCCGGCCAGGTCGGCGTTCTGGTCTCGGGCCAGCCGGTGAATGGTGTGGCCTTCGGGCACGGTGCAACCGTGACAGACGGGGCCAGCTCGCTCCCAACCGCCGGGGTGAGCTGACGACTCGGCTGGACCTTTGGCGTCCGCTGAATTACTGCGTGCCGACGGCGCGACTCGAACGCGCACTGGCCAGGACCTAAACCTGGTGCCTCTGCCAATTGGGCTACGTCGGCGGAAGATCAGAGGCTACTGGTCGGCCTACGTCAGGGCGCGCGGGAAGGCACAGGTCGCCGCTAACCTCGCCGCATGGACCTGCCGAACTTCGCGCCGACCGCTCAGGGACCCTCTGGGTTGGACCTCGGGGCCGCCGATATTTACAACCGCCTCCTCAAGGAGCGGATCGTCTTTCTCGGCACCGATGTCAACGACACCATCGCCAACCAGCTCGCTGCCCAGATGCTCTATTTGGATGGCCAGGATGGCGATCAAGACATCTGGCTTTACATCAACTCACCCGGTGGGTCGATCTCCGCTGGCATGGCTATCTACGACACCATGCAGTTCGTCACGGCCGACGTGGCCACCGTCTGCATGGGCCTGGCCGCATCCATGGGGCAGTTCTTGCTCTGTGCCGGTGCCGCCGGGAAGCGCTTCGCTCTCCCACACTCGCAGATCATGATGCACCAACCTTCTGGTGGTATTCAGGGTCAGGCCTCAGACATCGCTATCCAGGCCGAGCGGATGGTCTACATCAAGCGCCTCATGGCGGAGCGCATTGCCGAGCACACCGGTCAGACGGTCGAGCAAATCGAGGCTGATTCCGAGCGGGACCGTTGGTTCACCGCTCAGCAGGCCAAGGAATACGGCATCATCGATGACGTAATCACCAGGCGTGCTGGCCTGGCCTAACCGCCACGGCCTAACCGCTATGGCGAGGTCGTCGAGCTTGTCGGCCCGTCGCCGACGGTCGGGTTCAGTTCAAGCTTGCAGTTGTCCGCCGCGTAGGAAGCTACGGCGGCTGCTGATTTGATCGAACCTGGGTTGTCGACCACCGCGTTGCGGACCTGTTTGGCCACCACCTCGGGGTCGTCGCTGTGGTCTTTGACCGCATCGATCACTGCGTCTACCAACCGCACCACGGTGTCCACGTCGCCGCGGATTTCTCCAGGGGCGGCCTTGGCGATGTCTTCGTAGGACGTGGCCGCATCGGCCAGCCGTGCATCCAGCTCGCCTGTATCTGCGTTGGTGAACCCCGAAATCACGGCATCGATGGTGGGGGCCTTGGCCACCTTCCGACAAAACGCCTTCTCGGAACCCTGTTCCTTGGTGCAGCCAACGGTGGAGCAGGCCAATGCCATGGTCGCCACGCCTAGTGCCAACTTCATTTTGATCCCAGCCATGGCTCCAGTATCGCCGGGTGCAGCCCCAGGCTTTGGGCACCCCGCGCAGCTCAGGGCAGGCGGACCCGGATCTCGGCCACGGCGCCAGCAAGATCGGGTATCCATCGGGTGCGGCTCTCTGTGCCCCGGACGTAGAGCAGCGCCGCGCCCACGACGGGCCGCTTCAGGATTTCTTCGATCACCAGGGCATAGGTGGCGAGCTGGAGCCGGTAGCGGCTGACCGATGCATCCAACTCAGCATCATCGTCGAGGCGATCTGTCTTGTAGTCGACCACTACTAGGCCATCGGGGCCATCGTAGAGCAGGTCTATGAACCCCTCCACCGTGGTCTCGCCAATGGGCGCGGCTAGGTACAACTCCCGCCAGTGACGGTGCTCGATGGCCGTGCGCACGACGTCGCTGTCCACCGCGGATTGAGCCAGGCGGGCGACTTCATCGGCCAGGTCGGGGAGGCCCTCCGCCGCGGCCTGCGCAGCGGCGACGCTGGCGAGGTGTTGGGGGTCCGCCAGGCTCACCGCCTGGAGGGTTGCGTGGACCGCTCGCCCCACTGCTGTGCCGGCCCGACCGCGACGGTGCGGTGTGAGGTCCGTATCTGGTTCAGCCTTCTCCGGCTGGGCGAGCGCGGCGGCCACGCTGGTTGCAGCCACGACCGGTTGGCGCCGGTTGTCCTCCAGCGCCTTGCGTCGGGCCGCGTCCCACAACTGGCGGGCGGCGGGCTGATCGGCAGGGTCCAGAGTTGGACCCTGCGGCTCCTGGGAGCGCAGGCGCATGGTCGGAGCGGGGAGAATCTGGTGGACGGCGCCGCCCAGGGCCGCGTGCTCCAGCAGGAGGGACGCATCGGTCGTGCCCCCAGCCTTTCGGTGAACGCTGAGAATGAGGTGGTCTCGGGCGCGGGTAGTGGCGACGTAGAGCAAGCGATGACGTTCCTTGGCGGCCATCTCCCGTTCCTGTTCCTTGACCGCGTTGTACCCATCGGTAGAGAACGAACCGAGCCTCACCTGAACCCGGCCGTCGTCGTCCCACAAAACAGCGGCCGCCCGAGCCTCCAGGGTGCGGTTGAGCCCGGCCACGACCACGATCGGAAACTCCAGCCCCTTGGCCCCGTGGACGGTGAGGATGCGAACCGCATCGTCGTCGGTCTCGGGAAGGACGGGCTCGCGGACCCGAGCGCTGTCCTCTGCTTGGCGCTCGGCCCAACGCAGGAACCCCCGAAGAGTTGCCCCGGGCGTGTCCTCGAAACGACGGGCCTGGTCCACCACAAAGCGCAACCGACGCCAGTGGTCGCGTGGTCGGCGGTGGGCTACGGCGAGCTCGAAATAGGCGAGGTCTCGGACCACCCGATCAACCAGCGAGGAAACACCGACCCACCACCGCTCCTCGTGTAGTACACGAAGCGCTCGCAGGCCCGACACCACCGGGTGGGCTTCGTTCAGCACGTCTGGTGGTTGCCGGGTCAGGTCCCATGAACCATTGGCCGCCCGGAAGCCGAGGAGGTCGTCGTCTGAGCAGGCCAGGGCTGGAGACCGCAGCGCGGCCACGAGGGCAACCTCATCCGTTGGGTCATCGATGGCCTGCAAGACAGCGAGGAGGTCGCGGACCTGTTGGGTGCCCCACACCAATGAAGAGCTCTCCACCCGGTAGGGAACGTCCGCATCGTCGAAGGCCTGCTCGATGTAGGGCAGTGCGGTGCGGGTCGGGAGAAGGATGGACATGTCTGCCCATCGGGCGGTACGGCGATCCTCTACTCCGCCGGCAACTGCGGGCCGGTCGGAGACCTCCCAGGTGCCCATGGCGTCGGCCAGGGTGGCTGCCAGTTCCTGAGCCTCCTGCTCTCTTACGTCGGCGATCGAACGTTCCTTGGGGTGCTCGTGGCCCAGAAGCCACACGGCGCCATGGTTCTGATCGCCGCCCGACGGGAGCACTCGCCCCGCCTGAAGTTCCTGGTAGGCGGCCTGCCCGGCCTCCTCGTTGGGCATGAGGGCGCCGAACGTTGCGTTGATCCAGGCCAGGATCGTTGGGTCTGATCGGAAGTTGGCGCTGAGCTGGAGCGGAGCGGCGGCAACGGCATTGCGGACCTCAAGGAAGAGACCAATGTCTGCCCGGCGGAATCGGTAGATCGATTGTTTTGGATCTCCGACGAAGAAAAGCCGGCCGGGATGGAGCGGCAGTTCGGTCCACGGTTGGTTTCCGACCTCGGTTGCGGTGGTAGCTAGGAGAACGGCCAACTCGACCTGGATGGGGTCGGTGTCCTGAAACTCATCGATGAGGAGGTGGCGGTATCGCTCGGCCACGGCCTGGCGAACCGGGGTGGAGTGGCGGAGGAGATCTCGGGCGGCAACGAGGAGGTCGTGGAAGAGGAGGCGACCTCGACGGAGACGGTCCGCGGCGGCCGCCCGCGTGTCCAGATCGATCCGGTACAGCAGGTGGGCCAGGATCTCGGCGCGGGCCTGGCCGAGAACTGCAGCGGCGGCATCTTCTGCGGCATCGGCTGCCTCTCGCACCGCGGTGACGTCGGGCCAGTTGTCCTGGCGGCCGATCTTGCCGGATCGGAAGATGGCACCGCTGCGGTTCTCGGCTTGGGCCAGGTTTAAAATACCGAGAGCGTCCAGGCCGCCCTCGGCCTGCTTGAGCCGGGTGGCCACCTCGCCAACACGGTCTAGCCAGACGGCCAGCCGATCATCGGGGACGGAACAGGTGGCCCGAAGAACAGCGAGTTCCCGGAGGGCATGCAGTACCGGCTCGACGTCTATGGCGCGGGGTGGGGGCGGCGCCACAGGCGTGCCCACCAAACGATCTCGTTGGTCGTCGAACACCTGGGCGACGACCCGGGCCTGGTCGAACTTGAGCCCGGTGGCGAAGGCACGAAGAAGCAACTCCTCGGCCGAGGGGTCGTTGTGCAGGCCGTCTATAAAGCCCGTCCAACGCTCCTCGAACTCCAAGGAGGACTCAATTTCATCGAGTACCTCAATGGCGGGCGGAAGGCCAGTCTCGAGCGGGTGATCGGTGACCAGACGTTGCGCAAACGAGTGGAGGGTTGAGATGACCGCCTCATCCACGTCCTCTGCCGCCTGAGTCAGGAAGAGCGATTCCTCCGCCCGCTCCTCCAACGCGGCCCGGACCCGGTCCCGTAGTTCCGACGCCGCCGCTTCGGTGAAGGTGATCGCTGCGATGTGGCGCATGGCCACGCCCCGTTCGGCCAGGGCAACGATGCGGCCGACGAGTGCGGTGGTCTTGCCCGTACCAGCGCCGGCTTCGACGAAGAGGGTTTGGTCCAGTTCTGAAGCGACGGCATCTCGGGCGGCCTGATCCGGGCTAACGAGCCGCTTGTTCGGGGCGCGGGGACTCATGGCTCGACCCCTGCGGTGTCGGGCTCGGCCAAGTTTCGGTAGTCATCCAGCGAAGGGTCGAGCCGAACCCTTGCCCAGGCTCGGCCCCGATCGGTCGGGCATACCTGGTGGAAATCGCAGTAGACGCAGTTTTCGAAGCTGCCGTTGTCTGGCCAGTTGCGAACGGGCCCAGGCCGGGCCGGGAACCGGCCTCCGGTGATGCCAGCCACGATCACGTCCAGTGCGGCGGTGAATCGGTCTAGTTTTTCTTGGTTCAGGTTGTACCCGATTTCCTCGAACCGGCCGCGTTCCGAGGTGAACCAGTAGCGGGTGCGGACCCTTTGCCCGGGGGTGGCGTAGCGCAACGATGCGGCCAACCCGTAGGTAGGCAGCTGAAGCTTGGTACCCCTCGCAATCCAGGTTTGGGCCAGATCCTTGAACGCGTAGCTACTGCCGGTTTTGTAGTCCGTGACGACGAGGTCTCCGGTTGCGGGGTCAAGGTCCACGCGGTCAGCCTTGCCTTTGAACGCAAGGCGTCGGCCACTGCGCAGTTCGATCGATACGGGTGTCTCGCCAGCCATACCGAAGGCCAACTCGGTGGCAATGGGCTCAAGGTCATCAACCCGGTGGAACCAGGCCAGTTCTCGCTCGATCACTTGCTGGTCGTAGTGCCAGCGCAGCGGGCGGCCCGTGAGGCCGCGGCCTTCCACTTCAGTGAAATGTCGTGCGGCGATCTCCAGTAGCCGAGGAAGGGAGCGGTCGGCGCCGCCGATCACCTCGGAGATGTAGTCCTCCAAGATGACGTGGACGAGCGTGCCCCGCTCGGCCGGACTGATTTGGTTGATGTCCTCGGGGCGGTCGGCGCCGGTGACGTGAAGCACCTTGCCGAGAAAGTATCTACGAGGGCACTCGGCGTAGGTTTCCAGGGCCGTAGGGGAGAGGGGTCGGCCCGGGTCCAAGGCGGGAACCGCAGTTGGGTCGACCAGGCCTTCGTGGGCACTGAAGCCGCCATTGGACCGGGCGGACATGGCGGCCCAACCGGCACCGAGGCGGGGGCGGCTCTTGGCCAACGGGTGATCCGAAGGTGAACCGCCCGATGCCCACCAATGCTGAAGCCGGCCCAGGTCATGATCGAAGAGGGACGCGGGTGAGGACCCAGAAATGCCGGCAACGAATGATCCGACCACGGTGACGGCGGGGTTGGAGGCCAAGGCCTCGAGGTGGCCGCCGCTGACCCGGCGCCCGGCCAAGGCAGAGGCAGTGTCGAGCAGCCAGCGCGACGGGAGTAGCTCGCGACCGGTGCCTAGGTCCGCTCGGGGGACCGACAAGATCCGGTAGTGGCTGGCGGCGGCCAACGCCTGATGGAGTGCTTCTCGTTGTTCGGCCATGGCATCGGGGCGGACGAGTTCTGCGCCGGCGGCAGCCCGTTCCCCGTCGGGGAGAAGTGGGTGATCTCGGGCCTTGCCGGGCCACAGCCCTTCGGCCAGGCCGGCCACAATGACCGCATCGAGGTCGAACCCCCGCATGGCGGGGATGGCGGCGATCAGGACACCATCGCCAAAACTGCCGATCCGCTCGGCGGGGCGCGACAGGTCCCTCTCCACGGCCCGGCGGAAGGTGGCCAGGTCTGGCGGGGGGCCCAGCTCGTCTAGACCAGCGAGGCCGTCCAGCGCGCCCTGCACTTGGTCCCACGCCGCTTGATCTCGGTCTGGCCACGCCCGGCGTTGATGGGCGGAACCCAGGTGGCGGTCTAAGAGCCGCCGGGCCCAGCGGGCGTGATCCGCCCAGGTCCGTCGGTCCGTAACGGCCAATTCCTGAGACAAGTCGGCCACGAAGGTGCGCAGCCGGGCAACCTGTTCGATACTGCGCCCGGCTCGTTCTGCTCGGCTGTCATCGCCCTCGGATACGGCGGTCTTCGAGCGGTCCACCAGGTCAACGCGCAGGCGTTCGAGCCTGTCCTCCCAATGCTTGGCGCCGCCGACAACGCCAGCGCGGCGGGAGAGCGCGTCCCACTGAGCACCCGGGACCGGCCGACCGGTAGCTGGCTCCAGGACCGGCGCCGACGCCAGCCACGCCATGACGCCATCTCGCCGGAAACCGTGATCGGGGAGAGCCAGAGCGCCCAGCAAGGTGTTCCCTGGCACGGTGGTGGCGAGGGTGCGGATGCCAGGGCCATTGTGGGGAATGCCGGCGGCGTCCAAGCATTGGTGGAGGAGCCGGGGGTACCCGGCACCTGGGTGAGCAACGGCGATCCGGTGAAGGGGAACCCCGTGGCGCGCCAAGCTGACGATTTCCCGGGCGATAGCCCGGACCTCGTCGTCGCCGTCTGATGTGCTCACGATGTGGGTGCCAACCGGAGCCGGGTCGGTACGGGCATCCAGGATCACCGCTCGGGGCCCAAGAGCGTTCGCCAGGGCTCTGGCTTCTCGGTCTGCGGGGCGAGCGGCGTACACCACCATTACTCCGAGATCAGTGAGCGAACCATGATCGGGGTGGCGGCCCGTGATGACCTCCAGCGCGCGTTGATACTGATCGTGGTTGTCATACCAACGCGAGGCCAGCCGGGCCTGCGCGGCCTCAAAGAGCCGCACGACGTCTGCGGCTCGGGGACTCTGAGCGGCGAGGCGGACCAATGTCTCCGGCAGGGCGGCCCGCAAATCCGCAAACGTTTGCTCCAGGACTCGTTCCGTGCTCGGGTGTTCTGCCACTGACTCAAAGGCACCGGGGGCCTCTTGCAAGCTGACCCGAATAGCTTCTGCTCGGGCCGCCCCGGTGAGTAGCCTCCGGCCCTCTGCGGCCAGGCTTGGCGAGCCGATGAGTTCGGTGACCCGCGCCACCGGCAGGAACCGGACGTTGAGCAGGCCACACTGCCCGGAACGCGGGGTGATCGCCCCAGAGCCGAGCAGCCGGCGTAGCGAGAGCCCGGCCGCGGCCGATGGGACCAGCACGGTGACGGGGGCCAGAGGATCTCCGGCCTTGGCGGTCTCGATCTCCTCGACCAGTACGAGAAGAGCGGGCCGACCAGCGGCGGCTTGAAGGGTGCGGGTGCCGCCGGTGGTCATGATCGAAGGGTACGCAACCCGGGTGACATCGTGGGCGAGCCGCCGTACCCGAGGACCACGAAAGTTAGGACTGGCCTGCTTGGGCGGCTTCTGCTCGGGCCCGGAGGTCCGCCACGGCGTGGCCCAGGCCTTGGGGGTCGCGGTACAGCGCCGACCCGGCCACCAGCACGTTGGCTCCGGCTGCGGTGGCTCCGCTGATGGTTGTGGGACCGATGCCACCGTCGACCTCAATATCGATGTCGAGACCGCGCTCCAGAATCACCCGCCGCAGAGCGGTGAGCTTGGGCTCCATGCTGGGGAGGTACGGCTGGCCACCGAAGCCTGGGTTGATGGTCATGATCAAAACCATGTCCAGGAGGTCGAGGACGTTCTCCACTTGCTCGATTGGCGTCGACGGGTTGAGGGCAACAGCCGCCCGGGCCCCGGCGTCTCGCACCTGGCCGAGGCATCGGTGCAGGTGGATCGTCGATTCCGCGTGGATGATGATCAGGCCGCAACCCGCTTCTACATACCGTTCGAGAAGTACCTCGGGGGTATTCACCATGAGGTGGGCTTCGAACAGAAGATCGACGTGGGGACGGCAGGCGGCAATGACATCTGGGCCGAAGGTCAGGTTGGGCACGAACTGGCCATCCATGACGTCCCACTGGATGCGGTCCACCCCTGCTTCCTCCAGGGCTTGGCATTCTTCACCGAGCTTGGAGAAATCTGCGGGGAGCACGGAGGGGGCGATGAGAATGGGACGGGGCGCAGCATCGGTTGGCACCGCGACACCCTACGAGAGCGATGGCCCAGTCCCAGTAGGCTGTTGCGCTGTGACGGTCTTGGAACTACGTACCACGGGGATGGCTGTTGGCGGCGAGGCCGTTGCCCGTGAGCCGTCCGGCCGTGTGGTCTTCGTGTCGGGTGCGGGGCCTGATGAGACGGTCTTGGTCGAGCTCGTAGACGAGCGCAAGTCGTTCGCGCGCGGTTTGGTCGTTGGGGTTGTTGAGCGGTCGCCTGATCGGGTGCAGCCCCCGTGCCCACACGTTGAGGACGGGTGTGGCGGTTGCGATTGGCAACACCTGGCCATCGCTGCGCAGCGCCGCCTGCGGCTTCAACAGGTCGCCGAGGTACTTCAACGGACCGGAGGCATCGCCAACCCTGAGGTGCGGGCGGGGGTCGAACTGCCTGCGGAACGGCTGCGGACCACCGTGCGCGGCACGACAGACCTTGAGGGCCACTTCGCCTTCCGTCGCCGTCGTTCGCATGACCCCGTTGCCGTGGACTCCTGCTTGATAGCGCATCCGTTGGTAGAAGAAATCGTGGCCAACGGTTGGTTCGGTCAAGCCGAGGAAGTCACCATTCGGGTTGGTGCTCGAACCGGTGAGCGGCTCGTAGTGGTCAGTCCAAAGGCCACCGGCGTCCGGGTTCCGGCGGGGGTCACCGTGGTAGGGACCGATGAGTTGGGCAAGGGGCATCGGGCCTGGTTCCACGAGGAAGTGGCAGGCCGCACGTGGCGAGTGTCGGCCGGTTCGTTCTTCCAGGCCAGCCCGGAAGGAGCGGAGGCATTGGTGACCGAGGTAGACGCGTTCATCCAACGGTTTGCCCCTGACGGCGCCCGCTTGGTCGACCTATGTTCGGGCGTTGGCCTCTTCGCGGGCACGGTCGGAGCTGGTCGCTCAGTTGTCGGGGTGGAGCGCAGTGCGTCGGCGGTGGCCGATGCCCGCCATAACCTGGCCGACACCGATGCTCGGTTCGTGAAGGTCGCCCTGGGCCGGTGGCGACCGGGTCCGGCCGACATTGTGGTGGCCGACCCGGCGCGGAGCGGTCTGGCTGCAGAGGGGATCCGGGCCGTGGTGGCCACGGGTGCAGACCTCTGCGTCCTGGTGAGCTGCGATCCAGCTGCGCTGGGCCGAGACGCTGGGCTTCTGGCCGACGCTGGTTACGTTCACGTCGGGTCAACGGTCCTGGACCTCTTCGGCCACACCGGCCAGATAGAGGTTGTGTCCGGGTTTGTGAAAGAGTCGACATCCGCCAAGCTCTCCTCGTGACCGAGCCGCCACCGCCTGCGTCGGATCCGTCATCCAAGACCGGCGGTGGCTCCGTATCTAGGGGCAATGAAGCAGACAACGTGAGTCCACTTTTGAGTGAAACCAGCGATGCC
Source organism: Aquihabitans sp. (assembly GCA_025353965.1). Classification (GTDB taxonomy): domain Bacteria; phylum Actinomycetota; class Acidimicrobiia; order Acidimicrobiales; family Iamiaceae; genus Aquihabitans. The sequence continues at coordinate 18,189 of JANXNS010000168.1, read as the reverse complement.
GGGATCGTGGTGGCTATCAGCCGCTACAACCAGGATGCGCTGGCTGAGGCCTACCGCCGCCATGCCGGGGCTGTATTCGGGTTGGCCCGCCGGCTCCTGGCTGAGGCGGCGCTGGCTGAGGAGATCGTTCAAGAAGTGTTCTTGCGCCTCTGGAATGATCCCGACAAGTTCGATCCTGGGCGCGGATCGTTGCGTTCGTATCTCTTGGCTCAGTGCCATGGTCGTTCGGTCGACTTGCTCCGGTCGGAGTCGTCTCGCCGCCGGCGTGAAGAGAATGACCTTCGGCGCACCGCAGAGTCGGGTTACGACCTCGAACGCGAAGTGTGGGACCTCACCGTTGCCGACCAAGTGCGCGATGCCATTGGCAAACTCCCCGAGATCGAGCGGGAGGCCATCCGTCTCGCTTACCTCGGCGGTCACACGTATCGCGAGGTCGCGGCGATCTTGGACGAACCCGAAGGAACGGTCAAGAGCCGTATCCGATCGGGTCTGAAACATCTCCGGAGCGACCTCGTCGATTCCGGCGTCACCCTCGGGGAAGACCAATGAGCGCGTTTCACGATGACTTCTCGGAGCTGTTGGGCGCCTATTCCTTGGACGCTCTTGAAGTAGCGGAGCGAGACCGGGTTGAGGTTCACCTGCGTACGTGCCCTTGGTGTACTGCTGAGGTAATGGAGCACCGCGAGGTGGCGTCGTTCCTGTCGCATTCGGGCACCGATGCCCCTGAGGGTGTCTGGGACAAAATCCTGGCTGAGCTTTCCCCGCCGGCTCCTCCCTTGCGGATGTCGATCACGCCGCCCGCCGGTGCGGAACCTGCGTTGGTTGGCTTGGCGCCGGTGGTCTCGCTGTCGAGCAGGCGCACGGTTCGCCTGCGCACCTTCGCCGCGGTGGTTGCGGCTGCGGCGATGTTGCTGGCTGTCGTCGGGTTCGTGGCCTTGGATCGCAATGGCGCTACGTCGCCGGTCACCTCGCAGCCAGGTGATCAGGCCCTGCAGGTTCGTCTTATTGGGGCGGACTCCAACAGCGGCGCCCAAGCAGTGGTGGAACCCTCAGGTAAGGGGTATCTGGTCTCGCACGATCTGCCCGATGCCGGGACGAACCAGCTGTACCAACTCTGGGGCCAAGTCGATGGCGTCGTACTGTCGCTCGGGACGTTCGACGGCGGGACCGAGGTGGTCAACTTTCAAGTTGATCCCAGCCAGATCAAAGCGGTCCAAGCCTTTGCCGTTACCAAGGAGCAGGCTCCTGGCGTGTTGGCGTCCAAACAACCTGCGGTGATGTCGGGCAAGGTCTCCTAAGGGTGGGTTGCGGGGCCTACGGTGGCCCCGATGAGCACCATGCGGGCCTACCGGCTCACTTCCTGGTTGAGCCCGGCGGAGCTCGTCAGTGTTCGCGTGCCCGAGCCGGGTATTGGGCAGGTTCGGGTTCGGGTGGCTGGCTGCGGGCTTTGCCATTCCGACTTCTCGATGGGACAGATGCCAGCCGAGTTGGGCGCGGCCCTCGGCTGGTCGGCGCCGTTCACGTTGGGACATGAAACGGCTGGCCGGGTCGATGCCGTTGGCCGCGGGGTGGTGGGCTGGTTCGAAGGAGATCCGGTCGCCTTGGCTTCTCCGGCCTCGTGCGGCGTATGCCGATGGTGCCGTCGGGGCTTGGAGAACGCCTGCCCTGACGGCTTGGTCGGGCGGGGCTATGGCCGCGACGGGGGGCTGGCCGAGTATGTGCTGGTCGACCACCCCGAGCGGGTCCTGTTCCCGCTGGGATCGCTGGACCCTGCGATCGCTGGTCCGCTAACCGACGCGGGCGCAACGTCGCATCACGCGGTTCGGCGGGTACTGCCCCGGGTGGCCGCTGACGGGTTTGTTGTGGTGTTCGGCGTCGGTGGCCTCGGGTCATTCGTGGTGCAGCTGCTGCGGGCGCTCACCGATGCACAGATCGTGGCCGTCGACCCTCACCCCGTCCGCCGGGCGCTTGCGACGGACCTGGGCGCTCACCACGTGGTCGACGGGGTGGATGAGTCCACGCGTGACGTGGTGCGGGACGTCGTGGCCGGGGCCGCGATTGATGCGGTCATAGACGTGGTGGGCACCGATGCAACCATTGGTCTCGGCGCCTCCTTGGTTGCCCCCGGCGGAGCCCTAGCCTTGGTGGGGGCGGGCGGTGGGACGCTGCGCCGCCAGTGGTTTGCGGGCTTGCCACGAGACGGAGAGGTGTTCACCTTCCAGGGTTCAGACCTGGCGGATGCACGGTCGGTGATCGAGCTTGCCGGCCAAGGTCGATTGCGGGTCGACGTGGAGCCGTTCTCGCTTGATGACGTGGGCGCTGCCTACGGCGCCCTTCACGATGGAACCCTGTTGGGGCGGGCCGTGGTGCAGCCCTGAACTAGAACGGCGTTCTCATGGCCCGCTTGGAGATCCGGTACGACCTGCGCAATCCCGCGTTCGCGGGCACCAAACTTGCTGATCGTTACGCCATGGCTCTGGATCAGATCGTGTGGGCTGAGGAGCGCGGGCTTCTCGCGGTCACCCTGTCGGAGCATCACGGCGCCGACGACGGTTGCCTACCTTCTCCGCTGGTGTTTGCTGCCGCCGTTGCGGCCCGGACCTCACGGATCAAGATTCGGGTGGCAGCGCTCATTGCACCGCTTCACGACCCGCTGCGAATCGCCGAGGATGCTGCAGTGGTGGATCAGCTCAGCCGAGGTCGGCTGGAGTTGGTAATGGCCAACGGTTACGTCCCATCAGAATTCGCTATGTTCGGCCGGAACTTGGCTGATCGGGTCCCCGCGGTGGTCGAGGCGGTGCAGACGCTGCAAGCGGCGTGGACGGGTGAACCGTTTGAGCATCGTGGGAGAACAGTTCGGGTCACCCCGAGGCCGTTTCGTGAACCGCGCCCGCCGATCCTGCTCGGTGGCGCGTCGGTGGGAGCGGCTCGCCGGGCGGCGCGAATAGCGGACCTCTTCTTCCCCACAAAGCCAGAATTCTGGGAGGCCTATCGGCTCGCAGTGCTGGAGGGCGGTGGCCCGGACTGGGGTTCCATGCCTGCTGTCGGGCCCCGTTTCGTCCATGTGTGCGAAGACGTGGACGCAGGCTGGGCCGCGGTCACCCCCTATGTAGACCACGAGCGCCAGTCCTATGGCGCCTGGGCGGCGTCGTCCGGGTCGGCCACAGGCTTCGAGCCAGATGGCGGGGCCAGCCGCGACGACCCCGAGTATTCCGTGGTCAACCCGGCCGGGTTCCGTTCGTTGATCGACGGGCTGGGGGAATGGGGCACGCTCGCCATTCATCCGATGATGGGCGGTCTCCCACCCGAACTGGCGTGGGAGAGCCTACGGGCTATGGGTGACGCTCTTGGTTTGGAGCCCGGTGATCAGTAGCCGAGGGCGACGAAAACGAACATCGGACCACTGCTGGGCAGCGGTCCGATGTGTCCGGTGCGCCCCGGGGGATTCGAACCCCCAACCTGTGGATTAAGAGTCCATTGCTCTGCCATTGAGCTAGAGGCGCCTGACGACAGTAGTCGAACCGGCCTACCCCGATGCCAACCGCTTCGCGGTCCCAGAGCTCGACGAAAACGTGATCGGCCGGCCGCCACGTTTGGCGACCGGCCGGTACTTGGGGTGACCGAGGGGATTCGAACCCCCGACATCCGCGACCACAACGCGGCGCTCTGACCAGCTGAGCTACGACCACCAAGAGGGGTTGATGATAGCGCGCACCGACCGCCGCGCCGAACTGGATACCTGACCCGGCGGACGCTAATTACCAGTGGTGGACCAGTGCCATGGCTCGCTTGGCAGGTTGTAGAACCCAAAGCGGGAGGCATTGGCCGCAAGCCAGCGATAACAGGCCGAACCGCGTGACGAGCAGTTGCTGAAGTCAATGGCAAGACCGAGCTCGTGCTGGCTGGTGCCGGGCCGTGCGGTGGGCGGATTACATGCCGACGCCGACATTTCGTAGATGGCGTAGTAGCTCGTGCCACAGTGCTGCTTGCGTAGCTCGATCTGGGCCGCCGGGTCTCGGTAACCGCCGCCGGATAGGGACAGGCCGGAGCTTCGTGCCGCATTGAGGAGCGCTTGCACCTGGCTCTTGATGACACAGTTCACGGTTATTCCGCCGACGGTGCACAACGAGATACCCCCGGTGCCGGTTCCGGTGGGATTGCCCGTGGGGTCCGGCGGGAGCGGGTTGCTTTCGGTCCCGCCCGGGTCCTGATTGCTGGGAGGGACCTGAACGATGGGGGGAGGGGTGGCGGCCTCGTTCTGACGGGCGGCCGCGGCTTGGCGGTCGGACTCGGCCTTGGCGGCTTTCTGGGCGGCAAGGCGGGCGACGAGGGCGGCTTGCTCCTTGGCGATCTTGGACGATAGAGCCCGATCCGTCTTGGCCAGCGAGACGCTGCGGGCGACCTGCGTGCCGATGGTGCTCTCCAGCCGGTCCGACAGGGTCTGCTGCTGTGCGGTGGCGTCGGCGACGGCTTGCGTGCGCTTCTTCTGCTCGGCCCGCTTGGTGACGGCCCGGTTCTTGGCCGCCGTTGCCTTGCGCTTTTGGTAGGCAAGGTTGGCAGAGGCACCGTCGAGGCGGTCGCTCACATCGGCATCGTCTTGCGCCCGAAGCTCGATATAGAACTTCCGTTCGGCGGCACTGGTGAAGTCTTTGGTCTCCAGCACCGTGAGGACATCGTCCCCCGGCGGGGTGACGTAGGCCCGCACGGCGCGATCGCGCATCTCTCCTTTGAGGGCGGCTACCTGTGCGGTGAGGCGGGTGGTTGCGGCTCGGGCATCGGTGATGTCTTGGTCCGCCTGGGCAACCTCGGCTTCGGTGCGATGCAGAGCCGCCTGCTGCGTGGCGAGGTTCTCCTCCAGGGTCCGCAGGGCTGCGTCTATCTCGGCCAGCGATGCCTTGGAGGTATCTATCTCAGAAGCGACCACGGCGCGTTCGGCCCGGACCTGTTCGCGTTCTGAGCGTGGGTCACCGGTTGGGGCCGAGCTCGCCAACTGGGGAGCGGCTAACGCCACGGTGGCAACTGCCGCCGCGATGGTCATACCCAAAGAGCCTCGACGCACGTGTTCCTCCTCGGTGGCCCAACGAAGAGGGCCGCGACTCGTTACCCAACCGTAACAGCTGGCGTGCGGCCGCCCCGGGCGGGGCTACTTGCCAGTCGTGCTCCAGTGCCAGGCTTCGCTAGGCAGGTTGTAGTAACCGAACCGCGAGGCATTGCCTGAGAGCCACTGATAGCAGGCCGTTCCACGTGACGAGCAGTTGCTGAAGTCGATGGCGAGACCAAGCTGATGTTGTGACTGTCCGGGCCTGGCGGTGGGCGGGTGACACGATGACGCCGACATCTCGTAGATGGCGTAATAGCTGGTGCCGCAGTTCTGCTTGCGGAGCTCGATTTGCTGGGACACGGGCCGGTAGGAGTTGCCAATTCGGAGGCTCACGCCGTCCGCAGCGGCTGCGTTGATCATGGCCTTGACCTGCTCGGCTACCTGGGCATTGACCGGGATGCCCTGGACGTAGGCGAGCTGCACGCCGGAATCAATTGGGCCGGGGGTAACGGTGGCCGTGCCGCCCCCGCCGCCAGATGGAGCCGACTCTTTGCCGTTGGCGCTGACCGAGGCCGCTGCCCGACGAAGCCTGGCCTGGTCGGCGGATCTTTGGTTGGCAGCGTTCTGCGCAGCGAGACGGGCCACCAGGGCGGCTTGTTGCTCGGCGATCTTGGCCGACAGGGCCCGATCAGTTTTAGCCAGCTTGAGGCTTCGGGCAACCTGGGTATCGATGGTGGAAGCGAGGTTGTCCGAGACCTGCTGCTGGTCTGCTTCGGCGTTGGCCACGGACTTCGTGAGGCGTTCTTGCTCGGCCTGCTTGGCGACGGCGCGCTTCTTGGCGGCAGTGGCTTTGCGCTTTTGGTAGGCGAGGTCTGCTGATGCGCCGTCCAGGCGGTCGGTGACGCTGGCGTCGTCCTGGGTGCGGAGCTCGATGTAGAACCTGCGCTCGGCGGCACTGGTGAAGTCTTTGGTGTTCAGCACGGTCAGGATGTCGTCGCCCGCTGGGGTCACGTAGGCCCGGACGGCGCGATCGCGCATTTCGGAGCGGAGAAGCGACACGCGCTTGGTGAGGCGGCGAATGGCGGTGCCAGCGTCGGCGATGTCTTTGGTGGCCTGGGCAACTTCTTCGTTGGCCTTGGCGAGGGATGCCTGTTGGGTTGCAAGGTTGTCTTGCAGGGTCTGAAGGGCTGCGTCTATCTCGGCCAGCGAGGCCTTGGACGTGTCGATCTCCGCGGCGACCTGTGCTCGCTCCGCCCGAACCTGTTCGCGCTCGGCCCGGGGGTCTCCTGACGGAGCGGAACCAGCGATTTGGGGGGCGACGAAGGCCACCGCTGCTGCCATGGCAGAGAGGGTTATTTTCAGTGAACGTCGACGCACGTGGTCTCCTCCGGACGGCGCAGCTCACCGTTCGTCATTAAACTGTAACAGCAGTGTCATGAAATTCCAAGGCCACCCCTCCTGTCCAACGCCATCCCGTCATTCCCACATAGGCTTGGCAAATGGTACAATAATACAATGAGTGGGACATATGCCGTGACGATGGGAAATCGTGGACGTTTGGTCGTCCCCGCAGAACTGCGTGAGCGCGCTGGGTTGCGGGAGGGGTCTCGGTTGCTTCTGGTGGAGACCGACTCCGGTGTTGTGTTGTTGACCCGAGATCAGGTGAAGGCTCGGGTTCGGGCTGATCTCGCAGGGCTGGATCTGGTCTCCCAGCTCCTCGCCGATCGCCGCCTGGACGCCGCATCTGAGGATGCCCGGTGACCGTGCTGGATGCGTCGGCTCTGCTCGCCTTTCTTCACGGCGAGGACGGCGCCGATGTCGTCGAGGCCGCACTTGAAATGGGGGCAAGTGCTGGCGCCGCCAATTGGTCGGAGGTGGCACAGAAGGTGCTGGCCCATGGCCGTGACTGGGATCTTGCTCGGGCTCTCCTGCTCAGCTTTGACCTTGCCGTTGTTCCGGTGACCGCCGCAGATGCTGAGGCGGCCGCATTCAGATGGCGGGCTGGCCAGGGGTTCTCGCTCGCTGATCGGCTGTGCCTTGCCCTTGGGAACAGACTCGAGATCGACGTGCTCACAGCTGACCGGGCTTGGGGTAGCGAAGGCGGCGTCCGACAAATCCGATGAGGCTGGGGCGTGAACCGTTGCGTTATTTGGACGAAACCTGACGTGCTGCCGATTTGAGCGGTCAGGTGGAGAGGCGGTCGAGGATGTTGCGGGTTATGTGTTCGACCTGGGGGTCTCGCCCGCTGAGGCCATGGGCCCAATCGGTCGACCCGGACGTGATCACCGTTCCCCCGCGGCTTGATGTGTAGGTGCCCAGCACGGCGTGGCCGTGGGCCAGCCGTTCGGTGTCGTCCCGGGTGCCAAAGACGCGGGCGGCAATGAACTCCAGCTCCGACGGCTCGTGCGCTGCCGGTGGACGTGGCGCGGTGTGGCGTTGGAAATGGGCGGCGGGGGCCGTGCCCAAGATCTCGAAATTCAGCGGGGTTCCGTCGCTGCCGGTGGCGACGGGCAGGCCGTCGACCGTCGTGAAGTCGCAGCCGTCGCACTCGTAGCCGACGATGGTGGAGTCAGCCCCGAGTAGGTCGCCGTAGGTCAGCTTCGTTCCCTCGAAAATCCAATGGTCGGCGCGGTGCACGGTGTACCCACCGGCACCGTTGGCCACCACCTTGCCAATGCGGTGATACCCGCCGCGGCTGAAGCTCACGCCGGTCATGTGGTTCTCCGGCCGACCTATCAGGTGGTCTGACCAAATGCTGGTGAGCGTGGGCATGTCGGCGGTGTCGTAGACGGGGTCGTGCTTGAACTGGGCCTTGTAGCCAACCATGGTGGTCGCTGGCCCCTCGGGCGACGGTTCCTCCATGCGGACCTGCCAGAACGCGGTGTTCCCGGAGAAGAACGCGGCGTTCCCACCGCGGCCGATGAAGTCCTCGACTGCGTCCCGCATCGGTGCAGACCAGTACTCGTCGTGACCGACCGACAGGAACAGGCGGTAGCCATCGGGCCGCTCGGCCAACAGTTCCGGGTGCTCCTCCAGGTCTGCGTTGGTGACCACGTCTATGGCGTAACCGTGGCGTTCGGCCCAGGCCAGGAACGGCCACTCCCAATCTGGCCACCCGGCTGACCCCGCCCACGGCGACAGCTTGTTGAGTGAGACATAGCCAACATGGGCGGCCATCTGTCGGTCAGGTGCGTTGACCACGGTGACGCGCCGGCCCGCTCCATCTGGCTTGTACAGATAGCCGGGGCTCATGGGCCGCTGGAGCGAGACTGAGGTACCGCCGTTGTAAAGATTGCGTCCGCCGAAATCGTTGTATGCATGCCACGTGTTGGTGGCCAGGGCCAGCAAGATCTTGGCCTGCTGGGGGGAACCAACGGTGGGACGAACGACAAAGAATGCGTGACTCTGGCGGACCTTGCCGTCCACATCGATCGTGAGGAGTACCTCGTAGTAGCCCGACGTCCAGGCCGGGTCCACGTCAATGGTCAGCGCGGAGGGCCAACCGCACCCGGCGCTCGACGCATCGTCAGGCACGCCATGGTCCCCAGCGCCCACGGTGGTTTCGTTGAGCACCACGGTCCGCGCCGCGCCCACGCGGGCCACCTGTATCGTCACGGGCCGCTCGCCGGGCGAGGACACATGCACGCAGACCTGCTCGCCGGCCGCCGCCGACTGGGGCCAGCAATACCCGGTGACCATCTCGAAGCTCATGGCCGCCGACCCTACGGGGGGATTGGGTACGACCGTTGGTGAACGTGGGTCGACGAGGGGGCACGACTTCCAGGTCGGTCTTTCAAGGCCGGTGGAAATCCGTCAGCGCTGACCTCGTCGCTCATGTCGACGAGGACATTGGCCCCGGCCATGTCCACCCCGTCCTTGATGCGAGCGAACATCACCTGATGCGGATCGAATGCCAACGTTGTGGAACTTCAGCAACGTCCAGCCGGCCTAGCCCCGGCTCACCGAGGTGCACAATGATGACCAACTGGTAGCCGGAACCGAGAGACCGAAGAACAGGACCTGTCCATGATTCGAAGTGTCTTCCCCCCATCCGAACGGCCACACCAGATCGTCCGTGGCCGCTCAGTGAAGTACGGATGTCTGCTCGCTGCGCTTGTCGCCGCCCTCGTGGTTCCCGCCGGTGGCCTCGCATCGGCGGCTGCCGGCACCAACCCCCTACTGGGTGTCATCGCCGTTCGGAGCAACCCAATGCCGGGCGGGGACCTGGTGTCCACGACGATCGGGCTCGACCGACCAGCCGCCACGCCCCGGTCCGGTCAGGGGCCCCGCCCTGGTTGGAGTGTCGACGTGGACGTGCCCACCGGAACCCAGCAACTTGGGCTCGTCTGGTCGGGCGACCCGGACGCACGATTCACCATCCGCACCCGAGGCTCGGCCTGGTCGGCCGCCACCGATCTGGCCGGCGAAATCACCGACGGCCCCGATGCCAGAAGCCGCCCCGGTGCGGGTCCGATCTGGGTGGGTTCATCCGGCGTCACCGCGGTCCGAGTGGAGCTCGTCAAAGGCTTCGCGTCGCACATCGAGTTGGACGCGATGACCTTCCGGCCGAACTCGGGCACCGTTGCCAGCCGCAGCGCCACCGACGGGATCGCTCGACCAGCCACCCCTGCGGGCGGTCCCCCCATCCACCTGCGCTCGACCTGGGCTCCTGGCGGGTGGGTCTCCACAGACCCCGTGTGTGGTCCGATCCCGAGGGTGAACGCCAACCTGCGCCACGCCATCGTGCACCACACCGACGGCACCAATACCTACTCACCAGCCGACGTTCCCGGGATCCTCGCCGGCATCTACCAGTTCCACACCGCAGGACGCGGCTGGTGCGACATCGCATACAACTTCTTGATCGACCGATTCGGCGGCGTGTGGGAAGGCCGGCTCGGAGGCATCGACAACGCCGCCTGGGGCGGTCATGCCAAAGGCTTCAACGCCGAGTCGGTAGGTGTGTCACTGATGGGCCAATTCCAGCCCGGGGCCACGCCGGCCGCTGCGGTTCCATCCGCCGCCATGTTGACCGCCCTTCGCGACGTCTTGGCCTGGAAGGTTGGATCGCAAGGTCTCGACCCGCTGGGCCACACCCTCGTGACCAGCGGTGGCAACCCCAGATTCGCTGAAGGCACCGTGGTGAATGTGCCCGTGATCAACGGGCACCGCGACACCGCCTTCACCTCCTGCCCCGGCGAAGCGGTCTACCGACGGTTGCCGCAGATGCGCATCGATGTCTCCAACCGCATCGCCGCGACGAACGACCCCGTGCGGTGGCGCCCCCATGTCACCGGCGCGAAGTACTGGACGCAGATGTTCGTCGACGCCGAAGGTTCCCTCATCACCCAGAGCAAGGTCGGCTCCTACACCAGCGCGATCGTCCGAGCAGGACTACCTCAAGGCGTCCTGACCGCCAGCGTGGTGCTCTCCCCCAAGACCGACAGCCGCATCGGCCTCGTCGACCGTCTCTACCGAACAGTCCTCGACCGAGCGCCCGACACCGCTGGCCTGACCACCAACGTTCGCAACCGAGACCGAGGCATGACCGCACGCGATCTCGCTGGCAAATTCCTGCAATCCTCGGAATTCGCCACACGCTACGGAACACCCGACGATGCGGCTTTCGTCGGGCTGCTGTTCCACAACGCCCTCGGGCGAGAAGCCACCCAGCACGACATCGACTACTGGATGCCCCGCCTGACCGCTGGCTTGGCCCGCCAAGATCTCACGCTGATCTTCGCCAATTCCACCGAGCACAAGGCTCGGATCGGCGCAGCCACCAAGGTGACCACCGCGTTCTTCGTCATGGTGCGCCGGGTGCCATCCGAAGCGTCGAGGGCCTACTGGGAACCTCGCCTCGAGGCGGGCACGCCGAATCGAGACCTGGTGGTCGGACTCCTTCGAGGTCCCGAGTACCTGGCCCGCTTCTAAGCATCCGACATGATCGGCCAGCGGCCGGGACCCCAGTCGGTGAGTCCGAAGCCTGGCACTTCGGCCACCTCCTACGATGGCCCGGTCGCCGGTAACGAGCACAGCGCGGAGGTTTCGCGCCACGTTTCCTACCGGCCCCGCCTCCGTAGCTCAGCTGGATAGAGCACCGGACTTCTAATCCGACGGCCGTTGGTTCGAATCCAACCGGAGGCGCCAAAGAAATAACCTGCTCAGGAGCGTCGGCACCTGATGAAACCTCACGTACTCGCTTATCAGCGGCCTACGTCCTTGAGGCGAACGGGATTCGCCGCACGGAGAACTCGAAGAGTCAGCTACACGAGGAGCAGTTCGAGGACCATGTTGAGGTCGTTCCGGCTGGCACCGTCGGACCAGCAGGGGTGGGCATTGTCGTGGAACGCCTGACGGGCTGCGGTCAGCCGCTTCCGATCCTTCTTCGTCATCGCTGTCGCCATCTGTTCCAACATCGGGTCCTGTGCTGCGCACATCAAAAGGGTGGCGAGATCTCGCTCGTGCTTCTCCTTGTCGAAACGTGTGGCGGACACGACTTCGGTCGCAGCTGCTGACTTGGCGACGATCGCTCCGAGCAGGTTCAGGGTGCGGACCTCGAAGCGCTCGCTTGCGAGTTCCACGATGACGGTCTCGGCGCGCTCGACCGCCTGCGTGGCGCCCGGCGCTTGTACGACGCGTCCCTTTCCGGTCTCGACCGGATTGGCTCCGAGGCCGTCGGGTGCGAGGAGGTCGATCTTGGCGTCGACCTTCATGAATCTGACGATTCCCTCCGGCGACTGTTCGGAGTCGAATCCGTCGGCGACCAGCGCATCGGCGACATGCCGTAAGGCGTTGCGGGTGAACGTGCGGACGTCGACGACGATGTCTCCATCGTCGGTTGCCCGTGGTAGTTCGACGCCCCAGATGGTGGCGTGGATGGCAACCATCTGACCGCCCACGACGGCCCACGTTCGGGTGTCGGTGGCCTTGACCAGTCGGCCGATCGCCGTCCACGTTGCGTGTGAGGCTGGGTGTAACTGACTGAAATCGACGGTGATGGTCATCGGAGAACTCGGAGTGCCTCGGCAGCCGCACGGGTGTCGGCGGCATCGAGTAAGTCGAGCACAGCGATGATCGGTGGTACGAACTGGTCGGTGAACGCAATGGGCCCTTCGACGATGCGCAGAACGGCGTTCGGTTCGTCGGCGTTCGGGGTGGCGCGAAAGTCGGCTCGGAATGAGTCGGCGTCGGCTGCGCTGATGTAGATGTCTCGTTGGTCGGGCCGTCCAATGCCCGCGCCGTGATGGACGGCTGCGTGGGCGCCGCCATGATGGACACGCGGGTCGTCGGCGATGCGGCCGTCGAGGGCGGGGAGGATGCGGATGCGCTCGTTTCGGCTTCGTCGCCGCACGAGGCGAGCGAGGTCGATGGCCTCATCGATGTTGGCGGGCGGTTCGGCGTCGAGTACCCGCTGCCACGAGGCAAATTCGGAGAGTGGTCGGCCACGCCGGGGCCTCAGGAGTCGGTATCGGCGGAGTGAGTTGGGGTCGATAGCCCAGCTGCGCCCGAATCGCTCGGCGTCCAGCTCACCCGCGTCGATGAGCCGACCGACCTGCACATGGGAGACCCCGAGCGCGTCGGCGGCCTGGTCGACGTTGAGTTGGGCCATGCCGCCACAGTAGACCTAATACGTTAGATATACAACGTATTAATGCCGCAGTCCGACTTGCACCCCGGCCGCTAGCCCACTTCCAATCCGACGGCCGTTGGTTCGAATCCAACCGGAGGCGCTCACAGATTTCTTATTCCGGCATCCCATTTTGGGACGTCTGTGCAGGCAGAACGGGGGACTAGGCCACTATGTCTTCGGCGAGATCCAGCTGATGTTCAGCGCCGCGGGACCGTCAGCCCCGCTTGTGCGTGGCCGTTTCGTCGGACGGCGTGCCCGGCGGACAAGATGTGGCCTTCCGCTAGATGCTCCTGGAGGCCGTGTGCCCGACCCCGTTGCCCTTGAGCTTGACGACCGGATGCGCGCTGCACGCCAAGCACTGCTTGAGTTGGTGGAGGGGAATCGGCGCTTTGCCGAGGGTCGGCCCGACCCCCATGTGGTAGCGCCATCGGAGCGGGTTGCGTTGCTGGACGGACAGGAACCCATCGCCGTGGTGTTGGGCTGCGTCGACTCCCGGGTCCCGCCCGAGGTGGTCCTGGACCAAGGCGTTGGCGATCTGCTGACGGTCCGCACCGCTGGGCATTCGTTGGCCGGCGTTGCTCTTGGGAGCATCGAGTTCGGTGCTCGAGTGCTCGAGATTCCGCTGGTTGTCGTGCTCGGCCACACCGGGTGCGGCGCCGTGCTCGCCGCCATGAAAGATGACCATGCCGATGGCCACCTTGGGGAGCTGACCGGTGAGGTTGCGAGCCGGTTGACCGATGTGATTGGTAACGACCCGGTCTGGGCCACTGGCGCCAATCTGCAAGCGACCGTCGACGCGCTTCGTGAGATGGGCACCCTGGCCTCGGCGGCGGGGCCAGCGGTTGTGGTCGGCGTGCTCTACGACATGGCCACCGGTCTGGTAGCCGTCACCGACGATGGTGGCCTACTCAGCGCTTGAGAAATTGGAGCGGGTGAAGGGAATCGAACCCTCATCATCAGATTGGAAATCTGAAGCTCTAGCCATTGAGCTACACCCGCACGAGGGTGAACCGTACCGGCCCAGCCTCGGTCGGATGAAACCGGTTCACCGCAAACGATGGCCTCCTCAAACCGGTGTGACGGTACCGTCGGCGTAGGAGAGGCGTCCGTGTTCAAACGTCTGGAAGCGCCCTCCCGGTGAGCCGCTGGGGTCCAGTTCGGTGGTGGGGTAGCCAAGGCTTCCGGTGGGTCCGCCGTGGGCGAGGAAGTACGTGAGCACGGCGCCGTGGACCTGGTGGCCCCCCGTAGTTGGGCTGGCATAGATGTGCCCGTTCTCGAAGATGGCGAAGGTCCCGCGGGCATCGCCAACGTTGCGTAGGGAACCCTTGGGGTATTTGAGGTACCCAGTGGCCGTGCCATTTTCCACATACCGATTGAGCACGTCGCCCCAGAGAGCCTGGGTCAGCGTGGTGGGGGTGGTCCACGTCATGCCGCCCTCGAACCACTGGGTGGTGCCGCGCCCGTCGCCGACGGGGGCAAGGTCGATCACCGGTCGCTTGAGTTGCCCGGTCACGCCGCCAAGCGCCTCATGGAGCCGGAAGACCGAGCCGTGAATTTCCACAACTCGGCTGCCCCACGCATAGACCCGCCCGTTGGCGAAGCTCACGTACGTGGACGCATTGTCGACCGAACTCTTGACCTCGACGGTCGGGTAGCCCAGCACCCCGCTGCTGCCCCGGAGGCCCTCATGCTTGGAGAAGAACGGGTTGAGAATGGCCAGGGTGATGCCGCCGGAAACGGTGGAGTAGATCCGACCGTTCTCAAAGTTGTTGTAACGGCGGGACGTATCGCTCGTTATGCGGGTGTCGGAGGTGGGATATTTCAGCCCGCCGAAGGCGCCGCCGTGGTCTGCGTACTCGCGGAGCAGTGACCCCCGTACATCGTGGGCGCCGGTGGTTTGGGTCCAGTAGAGGTTGCCGTTCTGGAACCGCTGGCGACGGCCGCGGCCATCGCCCATGGCTTCTTCTGCACCGAGGGCCGGGCCTAGGACACCGCTGGCTCCGCCGAGTTCGCTGTACTTCTGGGCGATTGGCGACCCGCAGTCTGTGGGGAGACACGGTGCCCCGTGGTTGACCGTTCGGTTGTCAGTTGCGCTTGATGTGGTGCAGCTGGGGTCGTATTTCCACGGCACCGTGCACGTGGCTACCCGGCAGACCACTGGGCCGTAGCAGGCGATCTCCTGATGGCATTGGCCGTAGCGGAACTGGTTGCAACAGGTCTTGCGGTTGTCGCACGAGGCGCCGGTGCAGCGGCAGGAGCATTGGGTGGGGCAGCTGGCGTTGCAGTCGATGATGTACCGGGCGGCGCCGCAGCAGTAGGCCGCGTTGTCGGCCTTCCACCAGCCGGCAATGAAACTGCCAGGCGGGCAAGCGTTCTTGCCGCTGTTGATGGTGCAGCAGAAGGCGGTCCACCCTTCCGAGCAAGCTCCGCAGATATACCCGTAAGCCGTACCGGGCTTGAGGATGAAGTCGATCGGGCCAACGGCTAGTGCCGAGCCCAAGACTGCGGTCCGGGTCAGGAAGGATCGGCGGGTACTGGTGCCGCCACTCAGTAGGGCGGAGGCCCGGTGAACCAGCTTTTGCGCGAACCCGCCGCTGCTGATGGGGTCGTGCGCCGTGGGGTCACGATGGATCCCCTTGTCGGCCAAATCGGTGGTGTCGACGGCGGGCCGATTGCGGCCGCGGGAGCGGAAGGCGACAGTCATCGGGGCGAAATCCTGGTGGCAGCGAGGGTTGCGTTGGCTTGGGGTAAAATCCGGTTGGCGGCGGACTGGCGACCGAGGACCGTGTAACAGCAGAACGCCCGGTTCTCGACGGTGAAGAAGACCTGGCAGCCGGCTTGGCCCGACAACGTTCGCTGGAGGGCCGAGGGGGAAAACATGTTGGGTGTGAGTGGGGTGGGAATGCCCTTCCGCTTGAACAGTGCCTGGCCAAGGCTCTCTGGCCCGTACTCGAACAGCACCACCAAGATGTGCTCCTCGGTCATGACATCTACGGCCCCGGAGCCAAAGTCTCCCCGTTGTTCGGGGAGGGCGAAGTTGGCCAAGTGAACAACCGGGTTGGGTCGCTCGCCTTCGTTGCCAAAGGACCGTGCTGCCGGTTGCGATGATGCACCGGCCCCTGGGCCCGGAATGGTGCGTAGCGCAATGCGTCCCTCCCACCCGGGCGGCAGGTCGGTCTCGATCCCGTGGGCTTGGAGTTTCATGAGGTACCTAGATCTAGGTCGCGGTCGGTGGCCGGGTCGACTGCAAAAAGACTTGGGTCTCCGGGGGAGACGCCCGCGTCGTGGAGTTCCCGGTCGATGCGGGACTCCCGGTCCGCATCGGCGCCGGGTTTGGCCACCTGTGAGCCAGCCAGGGTGGCCACCAGTTCGGCGTCGCCTGACGCTTGTGAGAGGAGGGAAAAGACCTGATCCCAATCCGGGCCGGTTCCTTCACCCCGGACGCGCCCCGTGGGGCCGTGGACGTGGACAAAGTAGGGAGAGCCGGGGATGTCGTAGTCGTCGAACGCCTCGGTCGACATCACGGTAGGGATGCCCGCTGGGGCGAGCGCGGCCACGGCGCTGGGACTCTCGGCATCGGCGCCCTTGGTCACCACCACGAGGCGGGTACCGGCCGGCAAACCGAGCTTCTTGGGTTTGCGGAATGCGCCCCAAAATTTCTGGCAGGTGATGCAGCCGGAGGAGAGGAACGCCACGATCGTGTCGTGTTCGACGCCGCGCACGCGGACCGTCAGCGTCTCGGTCCC
Organism: Aquihabitans sp.; assembly: GCA_025353965.1. Classification (GTDB taxonomy): domain Bacteria; phylum Actinomycetota; class Acidimicrobiia; order Acidimicrobiales; family Iamiaceae; genus Aquihabitans. The sequence continues at coordinate 1,769 of JANXNS010000168.1, read as the reverse complement.
ACCAGCGCTCAGGCCGGCCAGATCGGCTGACCCGCCGAACGCTTCCCGGTCTGGTGGCGATGGCATCTGGGGCATGACTTGGAAATCTCGCCCGGGCCGGGGGCCGCCCGCAGGGGCAGCAGCGGGGGCGCTGGCATCGAGGCCTGCCCCGAGCTCATGGAGACGTTTGAGAATCTCAGCGTGGCTGCGCAGTAGACCCACCACCAGCAGCGCCAGCACGGCGATGACGGCCGCTTCAACAACGATGACAACAGTCATCGGGCCACCTTCCGGGGTGGACGGGCGGCGGCTTGTAGCTCAGGCACCGCAGTGAGCAGGACTTGGACCAGCCAGGCGAGCAGGGCGGTGAAGGCGAGGAAGGGGACGCCGAAGAGTGGCGTCTCGGCGGCCACAGTGAACAGCCCAGGGATGGGATTCACGATCCCGAGAGCCGCAACCGCCGCAATGACAACGTCGACGCCCACGTGCAAGTTGGTGAGCGGAGCGTCCGAAGCTCCGAAGCATCCGCACGATGCCTTGCCGCGCGATGTCCTGATGACCAGGAAACTGAACCCGGCAAAGCCGAGATAGGCGAGGGAGACGAGGCCAGCGGCCACCCGGCCGCCGACGGCCAACGTGTACAGCGTGATCGCCACTTCTACGGCCCCGAGCGAGCGGGCAGCGAGGGCGGTGTTGGGCAAGCCCGCCGTTCGCAGCGCCACCCGGGTGGGGTCGGGTGAGGTGATCTTGAGCAGCCCCGCCGCTGCCAGCAGGAGCGCCGCCGCGAAGAGGGGACCGGCCACCGGAGACATGGAACCGACGGTACCGGCTCCGGCTGCGGCCGATGACCCAGAGGCCCCAAACGCTGGCCACGGGCCTCGGCCGCCGCTCGTTCACCGCCGTGGCTTGCGTCGGTTCGGGCCATCGCGGCCCGCACCGATAAGCTCGTCGACCTGATGAAGTCAACGGTCGAGCCCGTCGAGGGCAACAAGGTCAAGCTGTCGATCCAGGTCGATGGGGAAGAGTTCGAGCGAGAGGTTGATGCCGCGTTCAAGCGGATCGCCTCGGAGGTTCGCATCCCCGGGTTCCGCCCAGGTAAGGCCCCCCGCAAGCTCCTGGAAGCCCGTATCGGCACGGAGGCGGCCCGCGGTGATGCGCTTGAGCACGCGCTCCCGCAGTACTACGCCAATGCCGTGGAGGAGCATGAGGTGGATGTCATTGCGCCACCAGACATCGACATCACCGCAGGCCGAGAAGGCGGAGATATCGCCTTCGACGCGGTGGTGGAGGTTCGCCCGGTCGTGCAGGTCGGCGGGTATGACTCACTGCGGGTCACCCTTGATTCGCCGGACGTCTCGGACGAAGAAGTTGCGGACCGGGTCGACCGGATGCGCCAGAGCTACGCCAAGCTCGAGGTCGTCGAACGGGCCGCCCAAGAAGGCGACCACGTCACCATCGATGTCGCCGGTTCACAAAACGGCGAGGCCATGGAGGGCTTGACTGCGGATGACTACCTCTATGAGATCGGCAGCGCGTCGGTCGTGCCCGAGCTAGATCAGCAGCTTGTCGGTGCGGTGGTAGACGCCATTTTGGAGTTCACCGCTGATCACCCAGATCCCGAAGAGGATCAGGTCGAGTTCCGGATTGTGGTCAAAGAGGTCAAAGAGAAGGTGCTCCCGGAGGCAGACGACGCGTTCGCAGCGGAGGCCTCAGAGTTCGAGACCCTTGATGAGCTCAAGGCAGATCTCGTCAAGCGGCTGGGCATGGTCAAGAAGGTCCAGGCCCAGATG